>WQZX01000003.1 GCA_009780515.1 Nocardioidaceae bacterium
CGGACCGCTTTGCGGCAGCGTAGGTTCCGGATTACCTCATCTCGGGAGGCTCCATGCGCTCACTGCTCGCGTCGATCCTCGTGGCCGGCCTGCTCCTGGCCACCGGCTGCTCCCACGGCGGCGCCCCGCCCGCGGTCGCCGACCCCACTCGTACGCCGACCACCTCGCCGCCTATCGGGACCGGCCCCGTCGCCCCCGCCCTGCCCGCCGTGGCGAGGAGGCCGACCAAGGCCGGTGCCATCGCGTTCGCGAAGTACTACTGGGCGGTCGTGGACTACGCCCAGAAGACCGGCGACACCCACCTCCTGCGCAGGATCGCCAACAAGACCTGCCGCGCCTGCGACGGCGGAGCCGACTGGATCGACAAGATCCACAAACGTGGCGGGATCATCCATGGCGGCTCACACACCGTCCGGTCGGCCGACGCACAGTCTGCGCCGACCAGCGCCGTCAAAGGCTCGGCCTTCGTCGTGTCGCTGACCGTTGAGTCCGCGCCGGACCGGGTCACGGGCGCTGGCAATCTCAACAGCCGCGACCGCGGCGGCCCAGAGTCGCTGCTGATGACGGTGCAGTGGTTCAGCACATGGGAGATCAACTCGTGGCTGCGACCCGGCTGATCGTCCTTATTGCGGCCATCCTGCTGGTCGGCACAGCGGGACCCGCGCTCGCGGACCGGCCAAGCGTGGGGAGCAACACCAACAACTTCGTCGCGCACGGAAGCACAAGCGCCCAGGGTGGTGGAGCGCAGCAGGGGCCATCCCGCGGAGCCTCGCCGACGACCGCCATCCACACCACGAGTTACTCACCGTGCACAGTCTCGATCTGCGCGAACGTCAATTGCCCGCCGGGCTCACATCCGCTCCTGGCCACGAACTCCACCAGGGGAGTCGCCGTGGTGACCGGAGGCATCGTCTGCTCTGCAACTAGCGGCGGCATCACGAACACCATGGTCACCCGGGCCTTTCGACAGGTCGGCGTACCAACCCCGAGCCTGCACATCCAACCCGTGCACCACACCACCCTGGTCAACCTCAAGACCGACTTCTATGCCACCGGCACCAAGGCCTTCACCAAGACCGTCACCCTCCTCGGCCACCACGTCACCCTGCGCATCCACACCGACCACTTCACCTTCACCTTCGGCGACGGCCACACCCTGACCACCACCGAGCCCGGCAGCCCCTACCCCCGACTGACCGACACCCACACCTACCTGCGCAAGGGCCGGGTCCGCGTCCACCTCGCCACCACCTGGGCAGCGACCTACCGCATCGACCGCGGCACCTGGCACACCGTGACCGGCACCATCACCACGACCACCCCCGACCAACCACTCCGCATCACCACCGCCACCCCGGTCCTGACCAACCCGGGCAACGGCGACGGATAGCGGCGGAGAAAGAAGTCCGACCGGCTGCAACCGGACGGCGGTCCGGTGCGTCTTCCCGGGTGACGCCCAACCCAGACACCCGGAGGAACCCATGTCGCGCACTGCCCGTACCCACCGCAACCTCGGCCTGGTCGCCGCCGGGATCCTGTCCGCAGCCGTGCCTCTGACCGCGGTCGCACAGCTCGCCCCGGCCCACGCTGCCCCTGCGACGCGCACCCGCCACGTCGTCGTGCGGCCCGTCAAGGCCAACGGGCACGCCGCGTCCGGCTACTCGGTCTACCGGGAGCGCGGGTCGCTCGACTGCGGCGACCAGTCGCCCTCGTCGGTCTCGGCGGGTGTGGACACCTGCTACCCGAGCGCGGCGTACGCGCCGTCGTGCTGGAAGGCCACGATGCACACCGCCCTCTGCCTTCGCGACGCGGACGACAACGAGCTGGTGCGGATGAGGTACGCCGGAAGGTTCGTCACCCACCACGTGCTGCCGGCAGCGAAGCGCATGCCACAGAGCCTCACCCTGGCCGACGGCGAGACCTGCACGATCCGCGTGGGCGGCGCGTGGGGAGAGGCTCCGGGCCACCCGCGGTGGGTCGGCTTCTACTCCTGCACGCACGGCTCGCTCTACGGCGCCCCCGACAGCGGCGGCATCGACCGCAGCCAGCCGGTCTGGCACGTGCACGAGCTCATCGGCGACGACAGCATCGTGACCCGCCACGTCACCACCGCGACGTACGTCGGAACGGCGGGCTGATCCGGTGCGATGATCTGCGCATGGCGCGGATCTGCTCGGTCAACGTGGGACAGCCCGTCGAGGTCGACTTCGCGGGCACGGTCGGCAGGACCTCCATCGACAAGCGGCCCGTCGACGGCCCGGTGGAGGTCCTGCCGCTCGGCCTGGCCGGTGACTCGGTGTCGGACACGGACTACCACGGCGGCCGTGACCAGGCGGTCTACGCCTATGCCCGCGAGGACCTCGACTTCTGGGTCGAGCAGCTGCAGCAGCCCATCCCGCCGGGCCAGTTCGGCGAGAACCTGACGACCGAGGGCATCGGCCTCAACGCCGCCGTCGTCGGCACCCGGCTCAGGATCGGCACCACCCTGCTCGAGGTCTGCTCGGTCCGCACGCCCTGCAACACGTTCAAGGGCTGGCAGGGCGCGAGCGGCTTCGACGACACGCGCTGGGTGAGGCGGTTCATGCAGGCCAGACGCCCCGGGCCCTACCTCCGGGTCCTCGAGCCGGGCGTCCTCCAGGCGGGTGACGAGATCCACGTCGTCGCCGTTCCGGACCACGGCATCACCGTCGTCGACCTCTTCGTCGCGATGAACCTCGACCGCTCCAGGCTGCCGTCGCTGCAGGCGATCGACGACCTCGCCGCCGAGCCCGCCCGCAGGCTCGCGGCGCGTCTCGGATCGCTACCGGCCGGTACGTCGACGTACCCGGTGCTCTAGGTTTTGCCCATGGCCGTCAACTACGACACCACCTTCGTCGACCGGATGCCGCAGAACTGCGCGGTGCAGTTCCTCGACCGAGTCGAGATGAACCCGTCCGCCGAGGCGTTCAGGTTCCCCGGCGCTGAGGGCGAGGAGTGGCAGTCGCGCACCTGGCGCCAGACCGGTGACGAGGTACGCCGCCTGGCGGCCGGCCTGCTCGCGCTCGGCCTGGACGCCGAGCAGCGCGTCGGCATCGCGTCGGGCACCAACTACGAGTGGATCCTCGCGGACCTCGCGATCATGTGCGCCGGCGGTGCCACGACGACGGTCTACCCGTCGACGGGTGGGCCGGACACGGCGTACATCCTGGGCGACTCCGAGAGCCGCTACGTCTTCGCCGAGGACGAGAGCCAGCTGGTCAAGCTGCGCGACCACCGCGCCGAGCTGCCGGCGATCGAGAAGGTCGTCGTGTTCGACGCCGCGGCCGCCGACGGCGACTGGGCGATCAGCCTCGAGGACCTCGCCAAGCTCGGCGACGAGCTGCTGGCCGCCACGCCGGACGCGGTCGACGAGCACGCGAAGGCGATCCGCTCCGACCAGCTCTCGACGCTGATCTACACCTCCGGCACCACCGGCAAGCCCAAGGGCGTCCGCACCCTCCACCGTGCCTGGGTGTTCGAGGGCGAGGCCATCAAGGCGCAGGACATCCTCCACGAGGACGACCTGGAGTTCCGCTGGCTGCCGCTGGCCCACGCGTTCGGCAAGGTGCTGCTCTCCGCGCAGATGGCCTGCGGCTTCGCGGCCGCGATCGACGGCCGCGTCGACAAGATCGTCGACAACCTGGCCATCGTGAAGCCGACCTTCATGGGCGCCGCGCCGCGCATCTTCGAGAAGGCCTACGCCCGCATCATCACGATGCAGCAGGCCGAGGGCGGGCTGAAGGAGAAGATCTTCGAGCGCGCCTTCGCCGTCGGCATCAAGTACGACAAGGCCGTCCGCGCGGGCAGCGTCTCGCCGCTGCTCAAGCTCGAGCGCGGACTCTTCGACAGGCTCGTCTTCAGCAAGGTGCGCGAGCGCTTCGGTGGGCGGGTCCGGTTCTTCATCTCCGGCTCGGCCGCCCTCAACGCCGAGATCGCGGAGTGGTTCCACGCCGCCGGCATCCTCATCCTCGAGGGCTACGGCATGACCGAGAACGCTGCCGGGGCCTGCGTGAACCACCCCGACGACTACAAGATGGGCACCGTCGGTCCGGCCATCCCCGGCACCGAGGTCCGCATCGGCGAGAACGGCGAGGTCCAGCTCCGCGGCCCGCACATCATGGCCGGCTACCACAACCTCCCCGAGGCGAGCGCCGAGGCGTTCACCGAGGACGGCTGGCTGCGCACCGGCGACAAGGGCGAGCTGGACTCCGAGGGCTTCCTGCGGATCACCGGTCGGATCAAGGAGCTGTTCAAGACCTCCGGCGGCAAGTACATCGCCCCGCCGGCGATCGAGGCCAAGTTCAAGGCGATCTGCCCCTACGTCAGCCAGTTCATGGTCTTCGGCGCCGAGCGCAACTTCGTCTCGGCCCTGATCACGCTCGACCCCGACGCGATCGGCGACTGGGCGAAGGAGCACGGCCTGGCGAGTGCGTCGTACACCGACCTCGCGCGCAACCCGAAGGTCAACGAGATGATCGGCGAGTACGTCGACGAGCTCAACGCCCAGCTCAACCGCTGGGAGACCATCAAGAAGTGGGAGCTCCTCGACCACGACCTGACCATCGAGTCGGGCGAGCTCACCCCGTCGCTGAAGGTCAAGCGCGCGGTCGTCGAGAACAACAACAGGCAGCTGATCGACGGCTTCTACGGGGGCTGATCGGGCCGCTGCAGGAGTCGCCTCGGGCGAGTGGCGTGTGCGGCCCGTGGGACACTTGAGACGTGCCGTCCGTGCTGCCCGAGGGTGACCCTGTCCCGCAGGACGGCACCCTCCCGACAGCCGCGCTGAGCGAGGTCGGCGATCGGCCGTTCGGGCTCTACGTCCACGTGCCGTTCTGCACGGTCCGCTGCGGCTACTGCGACTTCAACACCTACACCGCCGAGGAGCTCGGCGAGGGCGTCACCCGCAGGACGTACGCCGAGCAGGCGGTCGCCGAGGTCCGGCTGGCCCGCCGGGTGCTCGGTGAGCGCGACCTGCCGGTCCGCACGATCTTCTTCGGCGGCGGCACACCCACCCTGCTGACCCCCGACGAGCTCGGCGCGGTCCTCGGCGCGATCCGTGACGAGTTCGGGCTGGCCGCCGACGCCGAGGTGACGACCGAGGCGAACCCCGACTCGGTCGACCTCGGCTACCTCGAGCGCCTGCGCGCGGCGGGCTTCAACCGGATCTCCTTCGGCATGCAGAGCGCCGTGCCCGACGTCCTCGCGACCCTCGACCGCACCCACGACCCGGCCCGCGTGCCCGACGTCGTCGCGGCGGCCCGGGCGGCCGGCTTCGACCAGCTCAGCCTCGACATGATCTACGGCACCCCGGGGGAGTCCCTCGCCGACTGGCGCACCAGCCTGGAGAGCGCGCTGGCGTGCGAGCCCGACCACCTGTCGGCGTACTCGCTGATCGTGGAGGACGGCACCGCCCTCGCGCGGCGGGTCAGGCGGGGCGAGCTGCCGATGCCCGACGAGGACGACCTGGCCGACAAGTACCTCCTCGCCGAGGAGAGCCTGACGGCGGCGGGCCTCGGCTGGTACGAGGTCTCCAACTGGGCTCGCCCGGGCGCCGAGTGCCGCCACAACCTCGCCTACTGGCGCGGCGACGACTGGTGGGGCGTCGGGCCCGGCGCGCACAGCCACGTCGGCGGAGTGCGCTGGTGGAACGTCAAGCACCCCGCGGCGTACGCCGCCCGGCTGGCCGAGCACGTCAGTCCCGCCCACGCCCGCGAGGTGTTGGACGGCGATACCCGCCGGGTGGAGCGGGTGCTGCTGGAGGTCCGCCTGCGCGAGGGTCTGCCCGTCGCCGTGCTGGACGACGGCGGCCGAGCCGCGGTCGCCGACCTCGTGGCCGACGGCCTGCTCGAGCCCGACACCGCGGAGCGGCTCGTCCTCACCACCCGGGGCCGGCTCCTCGCCGACGCGGTGGTCCGCGACCTGCTGGCCTGAGCACCCGCAGCCGACTCACCAGAAGCCCGGCGTCAGCCCCCACCGCTCGTAGACGCTCGCCACGATCTCGCGCAGGTGGTCGGTGTCGCGGACGTGGTCGGGGTCGCTGGAGGTGACCCCGAGGGTGCAGGTGGCGCCGCACTCGGTCCACCAGCCCGAGACACCGCCGCGCATGCGCCGGAGCATCCCGCGGGTCGTGCCGTGGGCGAGGACCCGGAACGCCAGCGAGCGGGCCGGGACGCCGGTCGGTGCGGACATCTCGGGGCCGGTCCGGCCGAGGTTCGAGGCGATCACCAGGGGAGAGGCGATCGAGCCGGCGAGGCGGCGTACGAGCGCGTCGGGAAGCATCTGGGCGAGGGGCTCGATGGAGGCCATCGGGTCGACGTACGAGCCGTCGTTGAGCGAGGTGAAGGCCACCTTGGACCGCTCGCGGATGTGCGCGAGGTCGGTGACCACGCCGACGCCGTCGCGCACCGTGGTCTCGACCGTGACGGGCACCGCGCGGGTGGCGTTCGAGCGGAGGTCGTCCTCGCCGCGCACGCTGACCGGCACCGACAGCCGTACCGGCTCGCCCGCCCGCGCCCGGCCGGTCGCGAGGAGGACCTCGACCAGCACGGCAGCGAGCAGGCCGTTGCCCGTGCCGCCGGCGGCCCGCGCGGCCTCGTGCCACTCCTCGGCCGACGACTCGACGACCACCGTCGGCGCTGCGACCGGCTCGTCGTCGTCCGGGGCCGGGGCCGGCGGGGGCGTGTCGGCGGACCGCTGTCCCGCGACGGGCGCGGGCTTGCGGCGCTGCCCCGCGGCGAGCGCCCGTACGGCGGCGACGGTCTGCCCCCACGCGTCGCGTACGTCGTCGCTCCACCGGACCTGCTGGGCGGCCGGGTCGTCCACGGGGAGGCGCGGGAGTCGCTGCCGGCGTACCGCCGCGCTCAGGGCGAGGGTCCGGATGCCGCCGTCGCAGACGACGTGGGAGTCCTGCCAGGACAGCACGGTGCCGCCGTCGACCGTCCACGCGACGTCCATCCGCCAGATCGGACCGCGCTCGGGGTCGAGGTCGGTCGTCGCGGCGCAGCGGTCCAGCCACGGCATGACCTCGTGCTCGGCGAGCGGCTCGGCGTGAACGCCCAGCGGCGCCCGCGCCGACGACCGGACCCAGCGCGCCCGCGCGCCCGGGATCCACGTCCGCAGCACGCGCCGGGCGAGCGGCCCGCGGGCGAGCTCGGCCCACAGGGCCTCGACGTCCTCGAGCGCGAGCCGCTCGTCGAAGCGCCAGACGCCCTGTGACTGCATCGGCACCCCCAGCGCGGTCCGGGACCGCAGGAAGAGGTCGTCGTCGAAGGACAGCCGGTTCGTCGGCTTCGGTACGGCGAGGGCCGGACGGCTCATCGGATCTCCTGCGGGGCTATCGTGAATCGGGTGACCGGAATCGGACGCCGATGAGACGACGGACGTATCTGTTCGCCCTCGTCGGCAGCCGCGGTGACGTTCAGCCGGCGCTGCCGGTGGCTCTCGAGCTGCGCCGTCGCGGTCATCGGGTGACCACGGCCGTCGCGCCGAACCTGGTTCCGATGGCGCGCAGGCTCGGCCTCGACCCGGTGCCGGTCGGCGTCGACAGCTCGGCGCTTCTCGAGTCCGAGCTCGTCCGCGAGGAGCTTCGCGCTCGCGACCCGCGTCGTCGGCTGCGCGCGCTGCGTCAGGTCTCCACGCACGGCTGGGACCAGCTGCGCACCGGTCTCCAGGAGATCCTCGACCAGGGCGACCCGGCCGACGTGATCGTCACCGGGCTGCTCGGCCAGGAGGTCGGATCGGCGCTGGCCGAGCGGCACGGCACCACGCTCGCGACGCTGCACTACTGCCCGGTGCGCGGCAACCGGAGCGTCTCGCCGGTTCCGGGTCTCGGCTCCGGCGTACGGCTGGCGCTGGCGTGGCGCGCGGCCGAGCACGCCCGCTGGATGCTGACCCGCGCGGAGGAGAACCGGCAGCGTGCCGCGATCGGCGTCACCCCGGCCGTCGTCGACCTCCAGCGGCGGCTCGATGCGAGCGGCGTGGTCGAGATCCAGGCCTACGACCCGCTGCTCGTGCCCGACCTGGCCGCGGAGTGGGGCGGTCCGCACCGGCCGTTCACCGGCTACCTCGCGCTGTCGCGCGGGGACGCCGCGATGCTCGGCGAGACCGAGCTCGAGCCCGACCTCGAGGCGTGGCTGCAGGCCGGTGACCCGCCGGTCTACGTCGGCTTCGGCAGCATGCCCGTCCGCGATCCCGACGCCCTGCTCGACGACGTCGAGCGTGCCTGCTCGGCGCTCGGTCTGCGCGCGCTCATCGCCGGTGGCTGGAACGACTTCGGCGACACGGCCGACGCCGCCGCCGACGCCGTCGAGGGACGCGTCCGGGTGGTGGCGTCGGTCGACCACGCCGCCGTCTTCCCCCGCTGCGCCGCCGTCGTCCACCACGGAGGCGCCGGTACGACGGCCGCGGGCCTCCGTGCCGGACGTCCGACCGTCATCGGCTGGTACTCCGCCGACCAGCCGGTCTGGGGAGCCCTGGTGCAGCGCGCCGGCCTCGGCGTCTCGCGCCGCGGCCGCTCCCTGACCGGCGCCGGGCTGACCTCCGCGCTCGAGGCCGCCCTCGCCCCCGACGTACGACGACGCGCGGCCGATGCCGCCGGCCGGATGATCCCGCCGGAGGTCGCCGTCGCCGCGGCGGTCGACGCGCTGGAGCTCGCCGGCTGAGCCGGCCGGGTGGATCGTCACCACCACTGCGGGGTGAGGCCCCAGGTCGCGCACTCGTCGGCGACCAGGCGCCGCAGCCGCTCCCGGGTCGGTACGACGTCGGGCGCCATCGCGCCGACCTGGAGCGTGGTGCGGGTGCCGGCGTCGGTGAGCCACGCGCCGATGCCGGATCCGAGTTGACGGTTCTCCTGGGCGTTCGCGCCCTGGTAGTGGGCCATCGCGCTCACCGCCCGTGCCCGCGGGCCCATGGCGGCGGCGAACGCGTCGGGAACGCGGCCCAGGTTGGACGCCAGCGCCACGGCCTGCGGCGGCTGCGGGAGCCGACGTACGACGGCGTCCGGCAGCATCTGGACCAGGGCGAGCGGCACCGGCACGTCGCCGGGTCCGGCCGAGGCCAGGTCGCTGAACGCCTGCTTGCAGGCCGCCTTCACGACCGAGAGGTCGCGCGACGCGAGCATGTCGGGAGTGAAGGTTGCGACGGCGATGCGCGTGCGGTTGGCGGCGATCTCGCCCTCCTCGCGCACGCTGACGGGCAGGGCGACGCGGACCGCGGAGGCGTCGGTGAGGAGGCCGGAGGCGACCACGATCCGCGCCAGCATCGCCGCGAAGAGGCCGTTCACCGAGCCGCCGGCAGCCGCGGCCACCTCGGCGAGCCGTGCCGAGTCGAGCTCGGCGACGAGCCGGGGAGGACGCCAGTCGAGGGGGAGGTCCAGCGGGCGGGCGGACCGGCGCTCCACGGCCGGCGCCGTGGCCGCCGTCGCACCGTCACGTCGGGCGAGCCAGGTCAGCCGGGCGCGGCCCCACTCGGCGACGGCCGCGACCTGCTGGCCGGCGTCGACGAGATCCTCGCCGATCCGGCGCCCGAGACCGGACGGCACCGGCGGGATCCGGTAGGGGGTGCCGGCAGCGGCACGCATGACCGTGTCGAACACGGCCCCGCCGTCGCCGACGGCGTGGCACAGCAGCAGGGAGACGACCGATGTGCCGTCGTCGAGGTCGACCGCCGACAGGCGGCAGGTGCGGCCCCGGGCGGGGTCCAGCGGCTGCTCGGCGCGATCGCGGAGCCAGGCCTCCACCTCGTCGGCCGGGATCGGCGTGGTGTGGAGGTCGGCCACGCTGTCGACGTCGGAGGCGGTCCAGCGGTCGCGGGCGCCCGGAACCAGACCGCGGCGCCACTGGCGCGACAGGGCCCCACGGGCCATCCCCTCGGCCACGCGGCGCACGTGCGCGGCGTCGTACGGCTCCTCGAGGCGCCAGGTCCACTGGTTGACGACGGGGCTGCCGAGGCCGCGATGGAGGCGCACGAACAGGTCGTCGGCGAATTCGAGGCGACGGCCGTCACGGGCGGCTGAGGGCATGGAGGACTCCCTGGTTCCGAGATGAATTCCCCCAACTGGCCAGTCAACAGACCGGTCGGTACATTTGTCCACTGGCGCGCCGCCGCTCCCCGACGTGACCTAGAACACGTTCTTGTCGAGTCGCGATCGCCTCCGCCAGACGGCAAGATGCGGGCCGCTGGGGGAACAACGGAAATACTCACACACTCATTGCTGCTGACTCGGGCCCGGCAGCGTCGCTTGGGGCCCTGTCGCGCGCACCGCGAGAACCGGAACCCCATGGAATACACCGAGATCTCCGCCTACTCCGTGCCCTCGGGCACCCTGACGATCTGGTCGCCGACGGCCGCCGACGACCACTGGCGCGACGACCCGCGTCCGCTCTCCCCGGACCACCGCAACCACGTCGACGGTGGCGCCACGGGCTCGTGGATCGGCTCGGTCATGCGGATACCGCACGCCTACGACGCCGCCGCCGTCCGCCGTACCCTCGCCGCCTGGGTACGCCGCCACGAGGCCCTGCGCTCGACCGTTGATCCCGCCGACGACGGCTGGGTCCGCCGGACCGTCCCGGCAGGCGGGGTCGAGGTCTTCGCGACCGAGGTCGGCTGGATGCCCGGCGCCCACGCGAACGCCCGGATCGCCGACATCATGGCCTCGCTCAGCCCGCTGGCTTGGCCGCACTGCGCCTTCGTGACCGTGGTCGACCCCGACCAGGACGGCTTCGTCCTGGTGATGGGTGCCGACCACAGCGTGATGGACGCCTACTCGCAGGCGCTCTGGCCGGCCGAGACGGTCGAGCTCTACCGGCGCGCCGCCGGCCTCGACGGCCGCGAGTGGACCGACCAGGAGCTCGCGGACAGCCCGGCCGCCAGCCACGTCGACCACGCCGCCACCGAGGCGGAGCAGGCCGCCGGGCTCGACGCCGACAGCGAGGCCGTGGCGCGCTGGCGCGAGTTCCTCGGCGAGGACCTCAGCTTCCCGCACGTCCCGACGGTCGCGCTCGCCGAGGAGCAGCGGCCGGACCTGCCGCAGTGCAGCCTCTCCGAGACGCTCGCCGACGAGACGACGACCGACGCGCTCGCGCGGCTGTGCAAGGCCGCCGGCACCTCCCTTCAGTACGGCGTCCTGGCCGCGATGTCGCTCGCCTTCCGCCGTCGGTACGGCGTGGAGCGGCTGCGCTACGTCCTGCCCATGCACACCCGCACCAGCCTCGAGCACGCCATCGCCGTCGGCTGGTACGTCGGCCTGTGCCCGGCCGACGTCGACATCACCGGCTCCGAGGATCTCCTCACCGCGGCCGGCGTCGTGCACCGCGAGATCGCCGCCCAGCGCGACCTCGTCGCGCACCCGTTCCCGCGGATCGCCGAGCTGCTCCAGGTCGCCTCCGGCCCGCGCTTCGTCGTGTCCTACATCGACGGCCGGTTCATCCCCGGCGCGGACGAGTGGGACGAGTGGGACGGCCAGCTGCTGCGGAGCCCGGCGTACTCCGACGAGGAGTTCTACCTGTGGTTCTCGCGGACCGACGAGAACATCCGGATCAACGCGCGCTACCCCTCCTCGCTCGCGGCGGAGCGCACCATGCGCGGCCTGGTGACCGACCTGCGCGCGATCCTCGCCGAGGCGGCCGTCACCGACATCCCCGGCCTGTCCGACATCCGGCGCGAGGGGGCGTCGGCATGAAGCTCGGCAAGCTGAGCAGCTGGGCGCCCGCCGAGGGCCGGCTCGTCGTCTGGCGTCCGGAGGGCGCGCTGCAGAAGGCGGCCGACGACGCCCCGGTCGACCCCGGGCCGGCCTCCTTCCTGCAGGGCGACCACCTCGGGGCGTATGCCGCGACCGTGGCCGAGGGGCGCACCCACCGCGGCTGGACCGGTGTGGCCACCGAGCTCGACGGACCGCTCGACCGCGTCGCGATGGCGACCGCCCTGGCCGCGTTCGCCGCCCGCCACGAGGGCATGCGGACGTGGTTCGACTACTCCTCCGGTCTGCCCGAGCGTCGTCTCGTGCCCGCTGAGGCGGTGCTGGCCGAGGGCGCCTTCGAGGCGGCCGAGGTCGACGATCCCGCCGACTGGGCGAGCGACTGGGAGGCGACGCTCACCGAGCTGTTCGACGCCCAGTGCACGCCCGACTCCTGGACCCCGTTCCGGCTCGGTGCGATCGAGCGGCCCGACGGCTTCGGTCTGTTCTGGGCGTGCGACCACGCCTTCACCGACGGCGCCTCGCAGGTCATGGTGCTCAACGAGATCGTCGAGTCCTACGACGCCGCACGCGACGGGCGGCCGGTGCAGACCGAGCCCGCGCCCGACCAGACCAGCGTGCTCCAGCACACCCGCGAGGAGTGGGAGCTGGCCGCCGCCCAGACCCCGGAGTCCCCGGAGGTCCAGGCCTGGCTCGAGGTCGTACGACGCCACGACGGCAACCTGCCGCAGCTGCCGGTCGACCTCGGCCTGGAGCCGGGGGAGAGCGCGCCCGTCGCGCCGGTCGAGTTCGACCTGCTGACCGGCGACGAGGTCGACGCCTTCGAGGCGCTGTGCCGCGCGTCAGGTGGCAACCTGACGTCGGGTGTCTTCGCGGCGCTGGCGCTGACCGACACCGCGATCACCGGCGCCGATCGCTGGTTCGGCATCACCGTCGTGGGCAGCCGCGGTCCGGCGTACCTCCGGTCGCAGGGGTGGCTGTGCAACTTCGCGCCGGTGGAGCTCGCCGTGCCGGAGAGCCGCGACTTCGCCGAGACCGTGGCCGCCGCGCACGCCGGCTTCAAGGCCGGCCTGCAGCTCGCGTCGATCCCGGCGCACGTCGCGCTCGGCGCGATGCTCGCCGCCGGCGTGACCACGATCGAGCAGGTCGGCAGCCCGCAGATGGTGTCGTTCCTGGACCTGCGCCGCTTCCCGGGGGTCGGCACGCCGACGTACGAGCGCGGCCTGCACTTCACCGGCCTCGGCCGCACCCGCAACGCGTCGATGTGGATCAACCGCGAGCCGGGCCGGCTCCACTTCGGCGCGCAGACGCCGGACACGCCGCAGGCGCAGCGCGCGGTCGCGGACTACCACCAGCAGGTCGAGCGCACCGTGCGCGCGGCCCTCGCGGCGTCCGAAGGAGCCACTGGTGCGGGTCACGGCGGCTGATCTCTGGGAGCCGGCGCCCGGCCGGGTGCTGACCTGGCAGGTGACCGGCGGAGGGCCGGGACGCGAGGTCCCGCTCTCGCTCAACCAGCGCAACCACCTCGCGGCCGCTGCCGCGGGCGAGCCGGCCGTCTGGCTGGCGGTGTCCTTCGAGGTCGACGGTCCGATCGACGCCGGCGCGGCGCAGCGGGCCTTCGCCGCGCTGGTGGCACGCCACGGCGTCCTGCAGACCGAGGCCGTCTCGCCGACCTACGCCGTACGCCGCGAGCGCGCGTCGTTCGCCTGGTCGCCCGGCCTCGACCGCGAGACCACCGACGTCGCGTCGACGCGTGAGCTGCTGGCGGGACTGTTCGACGAGGGCTGTCGTTCGTGGGGCTACCCGGGCTTCGTGCCGGCGGCCATCTCGCGCCCCGACCGGTCGCAGCTGGTGATCGGGATGGACCACTTCTACACCGACGCGTTCTCGCTCTCGGTGATCGTCGACGACCTCGGCCGCCTCTACGACGAGGAGCGCGGCATTCCCGGTCCCGACCTCCCGCCGGCCAGCTGCTTCGTCGCCGGCGCCCGCGCCGAGTCCGAGGATCCCGTGCGCATGTGGCCCGATGACGAGCGCCTGCGCTACTGGCACGACTTCCTCGCGCACAGCGGCCACCGGATGCCGAGCTTCCCCATCGACCTCGGCGTCGCGCCGGGGGAGCGGCACGCGCAGGCGACCTACGTCGGCGCGCTGGCGGACGCGGCCACCACCGAGCGCCTCGCCCGCCCGCCGGCCACCACGAGCGCCGTCGTGCTCTCCGCGCTGGCCGGCGCGATCGGCGACCTCGGCGGGCCCGCCGAGCTGGACATCCTGATGCCGATGCACACCCGCTCCGGGCCGCGCGAGCTGCGCGCGGTGGGCTGGTACACCACGACCGTCCCGGTCACCCTGGGTGCCGACGTCACCGCGACGAGCCTCGCGCTCCGGGCGGCGCGCCGGGCTCGCGAGGTGCCGCTGGAGCAGGTGTTCGCATCGCTGTCGGCGCCGCTGACGCAGGAGCGGCGCGACGTGTTCATGGCCTCCTACCTGGACTACCGCCGCCTGCCGGGCCACGCCCACTCCGCCGTACGACGCCCGGAGCACATCTCCTCGCCGACGCTGGCCGACGACCTCCAGCTGTGGGTGTCGCGGACCGACGCGGGCCTGGGCCTCCGCGTGCGCTACCCGGCGACGGGGACGGCCCAGCGGGTGGTCGGCGACCTGGTCGCGGCGTGGTCGGCGCGACTCGCGCGCTGCGTGCTGGGCGAGGGTGCCGACAACCCCGGCGGCGCGGAGGCCGAACCGCGGACAGGTGTCGTGGGTCGGGCGTAGCGTCTGCGCCGTGCCCGACTACCCGCCCTACGAGCCTCCGCCCGAGCGCCGTCCGGAGGCCCAGCCGCCCTGGGGTCCTCCGCCGCCGGCCTTCGGCGGCTACGGCATGCCGGCGGCGCCGTACGGCCTCGACCCGGTCACCGGGCTTCCGCTCTCGGACAAGTCCAAGGCGACCGCCGGGCTGCTCCAGCTGCTGCTGCCCCTCGTCGGCCTGGCCGGCGTCGGGCGGCTCTACAGCGGCAGCATGGCGATCGGGCTGTGCCAGCTGCTCGGCGTGATCGTGAGCTACGTGCTGATCTGCGTCTTCGTCGGCGCGTTCGCCGCGCCCTGCTTCCTGGTCTGGTCGATCGTCGACGGCATCGTGATCCTGGCGTCGGCCGCTCCGCGCGACGGCCTGGGCCGGGTCATGCGGTGACGAAGTCGATGAGCTCCTCGACCCGGCCGAGCAGGGCCGGCTCCAGGTCGTCGTAGGACTGCACCCGGCCGAGGATCGTCTTCCAGGCGCGGGCGATGTCGGCCTGCTCGTCGCAGGGCCACCCGAGGTGGCGGCAGACGCCCTTCTTCCACTCGATGTCGCGCGGGATCGTCGGCCAGGCGCGCAGGCCGAGGCGGTCGGGCTTGACGGCCTGCCAGACGTCGATGAAGGGGTGGCCGACGATGAGCACGCTGTCGCCGTACGGGCCGCGGGCGATGTCGCCGGCGATCCGGGACTCCTTCGACCCCGCGACGAGGTGGTCGACCAGCACGCCGACCCTGCGGTCGGTGCCGGGGCGGAAGTCGGCCAGGTGACCGGCGAGGTCGTCGACGCCGCCGAGGTACTCCACGACCACGCCCTCGATGCGCAGGTCGTCGCCCCAGACCTTCTCGACCAGCTCGGCGTCGTGGCGGCCCTCGACGAAGATGCGGCTCGGGCGTGCCACGCGGGCGCGGGCGTCGTGGACGGCGATCGACCCGGACGCCGTACGCGTGGGCTTCTTGGGCGCGGCGACGCGGACGGGTGCGGTGAGGATCACCGGCTTGCCCTCGAGCAGGAAGCCCGGCCCCAGCTCGAACGTACGACGCTTGCCGCGCCGGTCCTCCAGGGTCACCGTGTTGATGTCGCGGTCGACGGCCACGACCTCGCCGCACCAGTCGGTGGTGACCTCCTCGACCACGATCCCCGGGTCGGCGGGCGTCTCCACCGCCCGCCCCCGCTTGGGCTTGCGCCAGTCCCCGGACAGTACGTCGGTCCCGTAGCGATCCACGGGCGGCAATGTTACGGGTGGGACTGGTGTGATCGGGTCAGCGCACGCCGGTCACTCGCTCTCGTCCTGCGGACCCTTCTTCTCCTCGGCCTCGCGTGCCTCGCGGTCGCGCATGCTCTCGGCGGTCTCGCCGGGAGGCAGGCCCTCGGCGAGCGGGTTGTCCTCGCCCGGGACGAGATCGTCGGGGAGGTCCTCGTCGGGCACGGTGCCTACTTCGGTGGAGGCGCTGTTGCTCTCGCTCATGCCGCAGAGGTACCCACTCGCGCAGGCTATAGACTTGGCACTCATTCGTGACGAGTGCCAGCAACCGGAGCGGGAGGTGGACCATGCAGGAGGAGCGCAGGCTCGCCGTGCTCCGCGCGATCGTCGAGGACTACGTCGCGACCGAGGAGCCGGTGGGGTCGAAGTCGCTCGTCGAGCGGCACGGCCTGAACGTCTCGCCGGCCACGATCCGCAACGACATGGCGGCGCTGGAGGAGGAGGGCTACCTCCACCAGCCGCACACCAGCGCCGGCCGGGTGCCGACCGACAAGGGCTACCGGATGTTCGTCGACCGGCTGTCGACGGTCAAGCCGATGAGCGCGCCGGAGAAGCGCGCCATCTCGGCCTTCCTCGACGGCGCGGTCGACCTCGACGACGTCGTCAACCGGTCGGTGCGGCTGCTCGCGCAGCTGACCCACCAGGTCGCGGTGGTGCAGTACCCCACGCTCTCCAGCTCCACGGTGCGCCACGTCGAGCTCGTCGCGCTCGACACCGACCGGCTGCTGGTGGTGCTCATCCTCAGCACCGGCCGCGTCGAGCAGCGCCTGGTCGAGCTCGGCGGGCCGCTCGGCGAGGACGCCCTCGCCCAGCTGCGCAGCCGGATCAACCTGGCCGCGACGGGCGAGCGCATCGCCGACGCGGTCACCGGGCTCAGCGGGCTGGTCGGTGACGACGTACCTCCCGACACCGCGACCGCCGGAGTCGTCGCCACCTTGGTCGAGGCGATGAGCGACCACCGCTCCGACGAGCGGGTGGCCGTGGGCGGCACCGCCAACCTCGCGCGGTTCGGCGACAGCTTCGACACCTCGGTGCGGCCGCTGCTGGAGGCGCTGGAGGAGCACGTCGTTCTGCTCACGCTGCTCGGCGACGCGACGACCGACGGTCTCGTCACCGTGCGCATCGGCGCGGAGGGCCCGTACGAGCAGCTGGCGGCGACGAGCGTCGTGTCCAGCGGCTACGGCCCCGCGACCCCGGGTCAGTCGCTGGCGACGCTGGGCGTCGTCGGCCCGACCCGGATGGACTACCCCGGAACGATGTCGGCCGTGCGCGCGGTGGCGCGCTACGTGTCGCGCATCCTCGACTGAGTCGACAGACTCGACCGATCAGCGGAAAGAGAGACACCCCTACCGTGTCCCAGGACCTGTACGACCTGCTCGGCGTCCCGCGCGACGCCGACGGCGACGCCATCAAGAAGGCCTACCGCAAGCTGGCCCGCCAGCTGCACCCCGACGTCAACCCCGACCCCGAGGCGCAGGAGCGCTTCAAGCAGGTGTCGGCGGCGTACGAGGTGCTGTCCGACCCGCAGAAGCGGTCGTCGTACGACCGCGGCGGCGACCCGTTCGGCGGTGCCGGCGGCTTCGGCGGCGCGGGCGCGGGCTTCTCGTTCACCGACATCATGGACGCCTTCTTCGGTGGCCAGGCCGGTGGCGGCGGGGGTCGCGGGCCGCGCTCGCGGGTGCGCCGCGGCCAGGACGCGCTGATCCGTCTCGAGGTCGACCTCGCCGACGCCGCGTTCGGCGCCACCAAGGAGCTCAAGGTCGACACCGCGGTGCGCTGCTCGGCCTGCAGCGGCTCGGGCGCCGCCGCCGGCTCCGAGCCGGTGACCTGCGAGACCTGCCACGGCCACGGCGAGGTCGCGCACGTGCAGCGGTCGTTCCTCGGTGAGATCCGCACCGTGCGGCCCTGCCCCAGCTGCCGCGGCTACGGCACCACCATCCCCGACCCCTGCCGCGAGTGCTCGGGCGAGGGACGGGTCCGCTCGCGTCGTACCCTCACCGTCAAGATCCCGGCCGGCGTCGACACCGGCACCCGGGTCCAGCTCGCCGACCAGGGCGAGGTCGGCCCCGGTGGCGGCCCGCCCGGAGACCTGTACGTCGAGATCCAGGTCCGGCCGCACCGGACGTTCACCCGTCACGGCAGCGACCTGCTGTGCACCGTCGCCGTGCCGATGACGGCCGCCGCGCTCGGCACGACCGTCGTGCTGCCGACGCTCGAGGCGGACGTCGAGCAGGACGCCGGGTCGGGGGTCGAGACGTCCTTCGAGCTCGGGGTGCCGCCCGGCACCCAGTCGGGCCACGAGGTGTCGATGCGCGGCCGGGGTGTGCCCGGGCTGCGCGGCGGCCGCGGGGACCTGATCGTCACGGTCATCGTCGAGACCCCCACCCGGCTCGACGACCACCAGAAGGAGCTGCTCCGGGCGCTCGCGACCGCGCGCGCCGAGGAGCAGCCGACCGGCGACGTACGACCGGCGCACAAGTCGATGTTCGGTCGCCTGCGCGACGCCTTCGGGCAGCACTGAGCGCGCGATGACGCTGCCCCAGCACCTCGTCCCCTCGCTCGTGGGGGTCGCCCCCGGGGCAACCGTCGTCGTCGAGGGCGACGAGGCCCACCACGCCGTCGTCGTACGACGGATGCGGGTCGGCGAGGACCTGCAGCTCGCCGACGGGATGGGCCGGGTCGTCGTCGGCGAGGTGACCGAGACCGCGAAGCGGGGGCTGTCGGTCCGGGTGACCTCGGTCGATGACCTCGCCGAGCCGGCGCCGCGGGTGACCGTGGTGCAGGCGCTGCCCAAGGGCGATCGCGGCGAGCTGGCCGTCGAGGTGCTGACCGAGATCGGCGTCGCGCGGATCGTGCCGTGGGCCGCCGCGCGCAGCGTCACCGTCTGGAAGGGCGAGCGCGCCGCCCGGTCGCACGCCAAGTGGGCCGCGACGGCCCGCGAGGCCGCCAAGCAGTCGCGTCGTGCCTGGCACCCCGAGGTCGTGCCGATGGCGACGACGGCGCAGGCCGTCCAGGTGGTCTCCGGCGCGGACCTGGCCGTCGTGCTCCACGAGGACGCATCCGAGCCGCTCGACGCCCTCGCGGTCCCCTCTGACGGCGAGATCGTGGTCGTCGTCGGGCCCGAGGGCGGTCTCACCGACGACGAGGTCGCGGCGTTCGTCGCCGCCGGCGGGGTGTCGACGCGGCTCGGCGCGGAGGTCCTCCGCACCTCCACCGCGGGGCTCGCCGCCGTCTCGGCCCTGTTGGCGCGGACCCCGCGCTGGGGGTAGGCGGGTCGGCTCTGCCGGGGCGTGCGGGTTTCACATGGGATGCAGGACACCCCTCGCTTCCCAAGCGTCGCAACGCAGGGGATGCGCCGGCTTCGCTGCATCCCATGTGAAATCCGCAGCCGTCGTCACCCCGGCAGGCTCAGCGCGTCGTCGCGTACGTGGAGGTGCACGGTGTCGCGCAGGCTCAGCACCCGCACCAGCGTGCGACCCTCGAGCGCTCGGCTCACGACGCGCGCGTCGAGGACCTCGATCCGCCCCACCATCTCGGCCGGCGCCACGGCACTCCGCTCGAGCAGGTGCTGGCGCCCGCGGCCTTTGTGTCGGAGCCCTCTCGTTGACTCCGCCTGCGCGAACGGCCGGTGGATGTGGGGCCGCCGGCCGTTCGTCAGCTCGTCGTCGAGCTCACTTGATCGTGAACCTCTTGGTGTCCTTCGTCGCCGCGGGACCCTCGCCGCCGGAGTCGGTGCTCGCCACGAACGTGTAGGTGCCGGGGGAGAGCTTGCTCAGGTCGACCGTGGCCTTCCACGGGTAGAGCTTGTCCATCCAGCCGCTCGACATCGTGCTGCCGTGCAGCACCGCCTTGCCGGAGGAGTCCTGCACCTGCCAGGCGACGTTCGCCTCGAACGAGCTGCCGACGCCGCTGAACGTGGTCTTGCCGGCCTTCAGGGTGGCGCCGTCGGTCGGGGCGAGCACGCTCATCAGCGCGAGCGTCTTGAGCTGGTTGGCCGGCTTCGCGGTCGCCGGCTGCCCGAGGTACGTCGACGGCTTGCCACCGAGGGTGAACTGGACCGGCAGCGGCTTGGCGGCGGTGCCGTTGGCGGCGTTCAGCGTGTAGACGACGGCCTGCTGCGCCAGCTCGGCCGTCGCGGCGGACGTGCCGCTCGGCACCTTCGCCCACTGCGAGCCGGCCAGCGTCACGTCGATCTGCTTGCCCTTCTCGACGCTCGCCGAGGCGAGGCTGCCCGGGGGCACGGCGGCGCTGTAGTCGGGGTCGACCGGCTTGCCCGCGTCGAGGACCTTCACCGCCCCGGCGATCGGGTCGCCCTTGCCGAGGGCGGCCTGCTCGGCGGTGATCCGGTCGCCTTGCGGGGTCTTCACCAGCCAGTAGACGAGGCCCGAGGGCTTGCCGCTCACGGCCGCCGCGGAGGTGGTCGGTGTGGCGGGAGCGGAGGTCGTCGCGGTCGCGGCGGGGGACGTCTTGGCGCCGGCCCCGGTCGTCGTGGTGGTGCCCGAGCTGCTGCCGCAGCCGGCCACCAGGCCGAGGCCGACCACTGCGGCCACGGCCGCGGGAGCACTACGGCGGAGCGGGTTGGTCATGATCCCTCACATTCGTCGTTGACTACTTGATCTCGATGTCGCGGTCGTCGGTGTAGGTCGCCGAGGCGGCCGAGGTCTGGCCGGTCGCGGTGACCTCGACCCGGAAGACGTAGCGCCCCGGGGCGAGCCCGCTCACGTCGATCGTGCCGGTCTCCCAGCCCGGAGCGCCGAGGCTAGTGCCGACGGAGGGGTCGGAGGGAAGCGGACGCGCCGTGCCGCGCGCAACCTCTCGCCCGTCGGGCAGGGAGAGCGTCCACGACACGGGGGTGCCGATGTCGGCGCCGGTGCTGCCGCGCGCCTGCAGGCTGCCGCTCACCGCCTGGTTCTCGACCGGGTCGCTGATGTTGACCGGCGCGGTGACGTCGTAGCCGCGGTCGCGGGGGACGCGTGGGCCGGTGGGGACGCCGAGCACCTGGGTCGCGGGGGTGCCGTCGTGGACGAACGCGACCGGGACGCTGGAGCCCAGGGCGGCCTCGGCGGTGTAGACGGCCTGCTGCAGACCGAGGTATGCGTCGCCGCTGGCGACCCCGGGCGGCCGCCGCAGCGCGTCGTCGGACAGCGAGACGGTGACGACGCCGTTCGCGGCCGTCGCGTCGAGGAACGATCCGGCTGGCCAGGCGGTGCGGTAGTCGGGGTCCTGCGGGCCGTGGTCGGAGGTCAGCAGTCGCAGGGCGCCGAGCACACGTCCGGACGGGTCGCTGGGCGCGTCGGCCTGCTGGAACTCCCGGAAGAGGCGGGTGCCGGTCGGCGTCGAGGACAGGAAGTAGACCGCCGTGGCCGCCCCGGGGGAGGCGGCCTCCGGGACGCTGCGGTGCCACTGGCCGAGGGCGACCCCGCCGCCGACGATGACGGCCGCGGCCATCCCCGTCGCGAGCAGCACCCCGGCCTGACGGCGGCGCGGCGCCGACGACGAGCGGGTACGTCGTCGTACCTCCGCGAGCCCGTCGCCCGGGGTCACGGCGTCGGCCGCGCGGGCGAGGGCATCGCGCAGACCGTCGTACGGGTGGTCGTGATCGTCAGGCATCGCCGCCCTCCTTCCGCTCGCCCTCCAGCATGCTGCGCAGCGCGGCCGATCCGCGGGACGCGTGGCTCTTCACCGCGCCTCGGGTCACGCCGAGGGTCCGGGCGATCTCGGCCTCGGACAGGTCCAGGTAGTAGCGCAGCACGATCACCTCGCGCTGTCGCCGCGGCAGCCGGCGCAGCGCGGCGAGCACCGTCTCGCGCCGGTCGGTGGCGAGCGCGGCGTCGTCCGCGGGCGGCGCGTCCGGAGGTGGCGCCTGCCGAGCGAGGAACCGCTCGACCACGCCTCGGTGACGCAGCGCCGACCGGGAGCGGTTGACCACCGCCTGCCGGAGGTACGCCGCCGCGCTGGCCGGGTCGGCGAGCCGGTGCCAGCGCTGGTGCACGGCCACGAGCGAGTCCTGCACGATCTCCTCGGCGCGGCCCTGGTCGTGGACCAGGAGGTAGGACAGCCGGACCATCGACACCCACTGCTCGGCGTACAGCCTCTCGACGGCGGCGTCGGCGGTCTCGGCCGCCTCGGAGCCGCCGCGATCCGTCGGACTCACGGCGCGCACCGATGTCCCGACGGGGGCGACTGCATGGATGACCACGGTAGTTGGACGCGCGGGCGCCGGCAGGGGTTGACGTCGGCGCGCCGTCGTCTGGGAGGCTCGAGCCGTGACCGATGACTGCATCTTCTGCAAGATCGTGGCGGGCGAGATCCCCGCCGAGATCGTCCACGAGTCCGACACGACGGTCGCTTTCCGCGACATGAGCCCGCAGGCGCCGACGCACGTGCTGGTGATCCCGCGCAGCCACTACCCGAACGCCGCGGCCCTCGCCGCGGGCGAGCCGGCGACGGCGGCGCACCTGTTCGACGCGGCGCGGGCGATCGCCGAGCAGGCGGGCCTGGACAAGGGCTACCGGCTCGTCCTCAACACCGGCGAGGACGCGCACCAGACCGTCTTCCACGTGCACATGCACCTCCTCGGCGGCCGCCCGATGGGCTGGCCGCCGGGCTGAGCACGGGATGGCTAACGTCTCCGATGACCGTCTCGAGCAGGAGGTAGCGATGCAGCAGGTGAAGGCCGTCGTGGCGCGGAGCAAGGGCGCGCCCGTGGAAGTCGTGTCGATCAACGTCCCCGACCCGGGTCCGGGGGAGGCCGTCGTACGCGTCCAGTCGTGCGGGGTGTGCCACACCGACCTGCACTACCGCGAGGGCGGCATCAACGACGACTTCCCCTTCCTGCTGGGACACGAGGCCGCCGGCGTCGTCGAGTCGGTCGGCGCCGACGTCACCTCGGTCGCGCCCGGTGACTTCGTGGTGCTCAACTGGCGCGCGGTCTGCGGCGAGTGTCGCGCGTGCAGGCGCGGCGACCTGCACTACTGCTTCAACACCCACAACGCGACGCAGCGGATGACCCTCGAGGACGGCACCGAGCTCACGCCCGCGCTCGGCATCGGCGCCTTCGCGGAGAAGACCCTCGTCGCCGCGGGCCAGTGCACCAAGGTCGACCCGACCGCGCGTCCGGCCGCGGTCGGACTGCTGGGCTGCGGTGTGATGGCCGGGATCGGCGCCGCGATCAACACCGGCGGCGCTGGCCGGGGGAAGTCCGTCGCGGTCATCGGCTGCGGCGGTGTCGGCGTGGCGGCGATCGCGGGCGCGGCACTCTCCGGTGCGAGCCCGATCATCGCCGTCGACATCGACGCGAAGAAGCTCGCCAAGGCCGAGGCGCTCGGCGCCACCCACACGGTCGACTCCTCGAAGGGCGACCCGGTCGAGGAGATCAAGCGCATCTGCGCGGCGACGTACGACGGAGCCGAGGGTGCCGACCTCGTGATCGAGGCCGTGGGCCGGCCGGAGACGTGGAAGCAGGCCTTCTACGCCCGCGACCTGGCCGGCACGGTCGTGCTCGTCGGCGTACCGACACCGGACATGAAGGTGCCCGACCTGCCGCTGATCGACGTCTTCGGGCGCGGCGGCGCGCTGAAGTCCTCCTGGTACGGCGACTGCCTGCCCAGCCGCGACTTCCCGATGCTCGTCGACCTCTACCAGCAGGGCCGTCTCGACCTCGACGCGTTCGTGAGCGAGGAGATCGGCATCGGCGACATCGAGGCGGCCTTCGAGAAGATGCACAACGGCGACGTGCTCCGCTCGGTGGTGATCCTCTAGTGACCGCCCGCATCGACCACACCGTCACGTCCGGGACCTTCAGCCTCGACGGCGAGACCTTCGACGTCGACAACAACGTCTGGGTCGTCGGCGACGACACCGAGTGCGTCGTGATCGACGCACCGCACAGCGTCAGCGACATCCTCGGCGTCGTCGGCGACCGCAAGGTCAAGGCGATCGTCTGCACCCACGCGCACGACGACCACGTCCGGGTCGCGCCGGGGCTGCGCGAGGAGGTCGTCGCGCCGATCCTGCTGCACCCCGACGACCGGCCGCTGTGGGAGCTCACCCACACCGACCACCTCTGGGACGTCGACCTGAGCGACGGCCAGGAGATCTCGGTCGCCGGCACCATGCTGCGCGTGATCCACACGCCCGGGCACGCCCCCGGCGCCGTCTGCCTGTACGCCGCCGACCTCGGCTGCGTCTTCACCGGCGACACGCTCTTCCAGGGTGGGCCCGGGGCGACCGGCCGCTCCTACAGCGACCTGCCGACGCTCGAGGAGTCGATCCGCACGCGCCTGTTCGTGCTGCCCGACGAGACCGTGGTGCACACTGGACACGGAGCCGACACCACGATCGGCGAGGAGCGCGGTCGGATGGCGAAGGACGGCTGAGGGCCGGTGACATGGGACGCGTGACCGCTCGCCGCCCGGTCCTGCGGATCGGTCCTAGCGGCACGACCCGGAGGCCCGACGCGCTCGCCGTCGAGGAGCCGCTGGAGATCCGGGTCGACGGTGCGCCGCTGGTCGTCACGATGCGCACGCCCGGGCACGACGTCGATCTCGCCCACGGCTTCCTGTCCTCCGAGGGGGTGATCGCCGAGCCCGCCGACGTCGTGCTCGCGCGGCACTGCACCGACAGCGACCTCAACGTCCTCGAGGTCACCCTCCGCGACGGTGGCCGGCGGCCGCCGGACCGGCGCGCGTTCGCGATGACGAGCGCGTGCGGGGTGTGTGGCAAGGAGTCGATCGAGGCGGTGGCGCGCGAGCAGCGCTGGCCGCTGCCCGAGCCGGCGCCGATGCTCGACGCGGCCGCGGTCCTCACGCTGCCGGACAAGCTGCGGGTCGAGCAGCGGGTGTTCGAGCGCACCGGCGGCATCCACGCCGCCGGGATCTTCGGACCCAACGGCGAGGTACGCGTCGTGCGCGAGGACGTCGGGCGTCACAACGCCGTCGACAAGGCGGTCGGCTGGGCCGTGCGCGAGGGCCTGCTGCCGCTGCACGACTCGGTGCTCGTGGTGAGCGGGCGGGCGTCGTACGAGCTGGTGCAGAAGGCCGTGCTGGCGGGCATCCCGGTGCTCGTCGCGGTCTCCGCACCCTCGTCGCTGGCGGTGGACCTCGCCGAGGAGTCCGGGCTGACGCTGGCGGGCTTCGTGCGCGGGGAGTCGATGAACATCTACACCCATCCCGAGCGGGTGCTCCCGTAGCATGGGAGCAGTCCGGACCCGCATCGACGAAAGCACGCATTGACCGACCAGACCCACACCCCAGCCCCCGCACGCCACGTGGTGGTGATCCCCAACAGCATCGACATGGTGAGCCTGCTCGGGCCCGGGGACGAGCACCTCGGCCTCATCGAGCGCGGGTTCGGCGTCGAGGTGCACGTGCGCGGCAACCGGGTGACCCTCGTCGGCGAGCAGGCCGAGGTCGCGCTTGCCGAGCGGCTGATGGACGAGATGGTGGCGCTCATCCGCACCGGCCAGGGCCTGACCGCGGAGACGGTCGAGCGCATCGCCGGCATGCTCCGCGCATCCGAGACGACCGAGCGCCCCGCCGACGTGCTGTCGCTGAACATCCTGAGCAACCGCGGCCGCTCCATCCGCCCCAAGACGCTCAACCAGAAGCGGTACGTCGAGACCATCGACAACCACACGATCACCTTCGGCATCGGGCCCGCCGGCACGGGCAAGACCTACCTGGCCATGGCCAAGGCCGTGCAGGCGCTGCAGGCCAAGCAGGTCAACCGGATCATCCTCACCCGTCCGGCCGTCGAGGCGGGGGAGCGGCTCGGCTACCTGCCCGGCACGCTCAGCGAGAAGATCGACCCCTATCTGCGCCCCCTGTACGACGCCCTCCACGACATGCTCGACCCCGAGTCGATCCCCAAGCTGATGGCCGCCGGCACCATCGAGGTCGCCCCGCTGGCGTACATGCGGGGCCGGACGATCAACGACTCGTTCATCATCCTCGACGAGGCGCAGAACACCACGCCCGAGCAGATGAAGATGTTCCTGACCCGGCTCGGCTTCGGCTCCAAGATCGTCGTCACCGGCGACACCACCCAGGTCGACCTGCCGTCCGGCACCAACTCCGGCCTGCGCGTGGTCGAGAGCATCCTCGAGGGCGTCGAGGACCTCGCGTTCGTGCGGCTCACCGCCCACGACGTCGTCCGGCACAAGCTGGTCGGGCGGATCGTGGCGGCGTACGAGGAGCACGACGCGCGGGCCCAGGCCAAGAACGCGAGGCAGCCCAAGCAGACGCGCACCGACAACCGACGCGGCAAGAAGGACGAGCGCAAGTGACGATCGAGATCATCGACGAGTCCGGCACCGGTCTCGACGCCCGCCACTTCGAGCGCCTCGCGCGGTTCGTGATGGACGAGATGCGGGTGCACCCGCAGGCCGAGCTGTGCATCAAGGCGGTCGACGCCGACACCATCGCCCAGCTCAACGAGCAGTGGATGGAGAAGGAGGGCCCGACCGACGTGCTCGCCTTCCCGATGGACGAGCTGCGCCCGGGCAAGGTCAACGAGGAGCCCGAGGAGGGTGTGCTCGGCGACCTCATCCTCTGCCCGGTCGTGGCCGAGCGACAGGGCGCCGAGGCCGGTCACGGCACCGTCGCCGAGCTCGAGCTGCTCACCACCCACGGCATCCTGCACCTGCTCGGCTACGACCACGCCGAGCCGGAGGAGCACAAGGAGATGTTCGGGCTGCAGGACGAGCTGCTCGCCCGGTGGCGGGCCCAGCCGCCCCGATGACCTCCGGCGATCTCTGGCGGCTGGCCGCCGCCGCCGTACTCGTCGTCGTGGCGGGCCTGCTGACCGCGGCGGGCGCCGCGATCGGGTCGTTCTCGCGGGCCCGTGCGCACGAGCTGGTCGCCGACGGCCGTGCCGGCGCCAAGCGCCTGGTCGCCGTGCTCGAGGACGCCCCCCGCCACCTCAACACCGCGCTGCTGCTCGAGCTGCTCTGCGAGATCACCGCGATCGTCCTGGTCACGGTGGTGATCGTCGGCGACGGCCGCGCGACCGCCCTGCACGTCCTCATCGCGGTCGCCGCGATGCTCGTCGTCTCCTTCGTCGCGATCGGCGTCGGGCCGCGCACTGTCGGCCGCCAGCACGACGAGGCGGTCGCGCTGTGGAGCGCCGCGCCGCTGCACGTCCTGACCGCCGTGCTCGGCCCGATCCCGCGCCTGCTGATCTTGGTCGGCAACGCGCTGACGCCGGGCAGGGGCTTCCGCGAGGGCCCGTTCTCGACGGAGACCGAGCTGCGCGAGATGGTCGACATGGCCGAGGCGACCGACGTCATCGAGGCCGACGAGCGCCGGATGATCCACTCGGTCTTCGAGTTCGGCGACACGACCGTGCGCGAGGTCATGGTGCCGCGCGGCGACGTGGTCTACATCGAGGGCCACAAGAACCTCCGCCAGACGCTGTCGCTCTTCCTGCGCTCGGGCTTCTCGCGGCTGCCGGTGATCGGCGAGAACCTCGACGACGTACGCGGTCTGGTCTACCTCAAGGACGTCGTACGCCGTGACTTCGAGGCGCCGGACGTCGAGTTCACCCAGCGGGTGGACGAGGTGATGCGCCCGACCCACTGGGTGCCGGAGTCGAAGCCCGTCGACGACCTGCTCCGCGAGATGCAGGCGCGACGCCAGCACCTCGCCGTCGTCGTCGACGAGTACGGCGGGACCGCCGGCCTCATCACGATCGAGGACCTCCTCGAGGAGATCGTCGGCGAGATCACCGACGAGTACGACGAGGCCGAGCTCGAGCCGGAGCCGCTGCCCGACGGCTCGTTCCGGGTCTCCTCACGCTTCCCCGTCGACGACCTCGAGGAGCTCGTGGGCGTCGACGTCGAGGAGGAGGACGTCGACTCCGTCGGCGGGCTGCTCGCCAAGCAGCTCGGGCGGGTGCCGATCCCCGGGGCGTCGGTCGAGGCGCACGGACTGCGCTTCGTCGCCGAGCGAGTCACCGGGCGCCGCAACCGGATCGGGTCCGTGGTCATCACCCCGCTGACCCCCGCCGACGACGCCGACGACGACTGACGGCGACGACCCGACGGGCGCCGGATCCCGGCCCGGGGCCGCGGCCGTCGGCCCGCCCGCGATAATCGAGGCATGCCGGATCTCTCTGCCGAGGACAAGAAGCTCGTCACCCTCGCCCGCGCCACCCGCGCCCGCATCCAGGCCGCCGAGGGCGCCGCGGTCCGCGACACCGACGGCCGCACGTACGCCGCCGCGACGGTCGACCTCGCCGCGCTGAGGCTGTCCGCGGTCCAGGCCGTCGTCGCGATGGCGGTCGCCTCCGGCTCCACCGGCGTCGAGGCGTGCGTGGTCCTGGGGGAGGCCGGCGCGCTCACCGAGGGCGACGCCGCGGTGCTGAAGGACTTCTCCGGCGCGTCCGGGGTGCTCGTGCACACCGGTGACGCGCGTGGTGCGATCGCGGACACCGCCCAGCTCTGAGATCGCCCGTGGGGCGGCGACCGTCGGCCTCGCGTCTGTGCCGTGCCCGACTGCAGCCGGTGCCCTGGTCCGCGATCCGCCGGCCCTCGGAACAACCCTGGGACGCGCGGGCGCCGCGTCCGGTTGTCATCGTGACGGCTCGACATGCGCGGTGCTGACAAATGTCAGGGGCGGGTCGTGACGGCTGGACCGGACGTCCGGCCCCGATCGCGGGCAGGCTGTGTGCCATGAGCCAGAACGTCTCCTCCGTCCCCGCGATCCGGCTGGACGGTGTCACCAAGGACTTCGGGTCGGTGCACGCCGTCAAGGGCATCGACCTGCGGATCCACCCCGGCGAGGTGGTGGCCTTCCTCGGTCCCAACGGCGCCGGCAAGACCACGACCATCGACATGATCCTCGGGCTGTCGCACCCGACCGCCGGCAGCGCCGAGGTCCTCGGCCTCAAGCCGCGCCAGGCGGTCGCGCGAGGCCTGGTCTCCGCGGTCATGCAGACCGGAGGCCTGCTCAAGGACCTCACGGTCCGCGAGACCGTCGCCTACACCGCGAGCCTGTTCGCCGACACGCGTCCGGTGGACGACGTCCTCGAGAGCGCGGGCATCACCCACATCGCCGACCGCAGGGTCGGCAAGTGCTCCGGCGGCGAGCAGCAGCGGCTGCGCTTCGCGATGGCCCTGCTCCCCGACCCCGCGCTGCTGCTGCTCGACGAGCCGACGACGGGCATGGACGTCGAGGGCCGTCGGACCTTCTGGTCCACGATCCGCAAGGACTCCGAGAAGGGCCGGACCGTCCTCTTCGCGACGCACTACCTCGAGGAGGCCGACCAGTACGCCGACCGCATCGTGCTGATCGCGAACGGCACGATCGTCGCCGACGGCAGCGGCAGCGAGATCAAGGCGCTCGCGTCCGGGCGCACCGTCCGCGCCACCGTCGAGGACGACCCGAGGCGGATCGCGGACGAGCTTCGGACCCTGCCCGGCGTCGACGAGGTCGAGCTCCGCGGCGACAGCGTCCGGGTCCACGCCAAGGACAGCGACGCGGTCGCCCGCTACCTGCTGAACCAGACCACCGCCCGCGATCTCGAGATCGAGGCGAAGGGCATCGAGGAGGCGTTCCTGAGCCTGACCGGCGACAGCGAGCACCCGCACGAGCACGAGGAGATGTCCCGATGAGCGCGACCACCACGACGACGTACGACCCGAACACCCGGCGGGTGCCGCCGCTCGGCGGCTTCAACCTGACCCTGCTCGGCATCGAGCTGCGGCGGATGCTGCGCAACCGGCGCACCGTCGTGTTCACGCTGATCATGCCGATCGCACTGGCGCTGATCTTCACCAACCAGAAGGGCGCCGAGGACTCGGCCGGCTCCGGCAACGTCGCCGCCTACATCCTCATCTCGATCGCCCTGTACGCCGCCGCGCTCACCGCCTGCGCCAACGGTGCGATGGTCGCCCTCGAGCGCGCCACCGGCTGGTCGCGCCAGCTGCGGCTGACCCCGTTGAGCCCGGTCGCCTACATCCTGGTGAAGGCCACGATGGCGCTGATCATGGGCGGCGTGGCGATCGCGGTCGTCAACGTCGTCGGCGCGATCGAGGGCAAGGCCGTCATGCCGACGCACGTGTGGATCCTCAGTGCGCTGCTGGGGCTGGTGTGCACGGTGACCTTCGCGGCGCTCGGCGTGTTCGTCGGCTACATCGTCCCGGGCGAGAACGCCATGCAGATCCTCGGCCCCGGCCTCGCCGCGCTGTCGTTCCTGGGTGGCGTGTTCATCCCGCTCTCGACGTACAACGACGTCGTGCGGAACATCGCCTACTGGACCCCGATGTACGGCGTCGCGCAGATCAGCCGCGCACCGCTGACCCACGACCTGCCGTGGTTCGCGATCGTCAACGCGGTCGCATGGTTCGCGATCTTCGTGGCCGGCGCGGCCTGGCGGATGAGCAAGGACACCGCCCGGGTGTGACTACCGTGAGCGACATGGAGAAGCGCGCCGGCGGCCAGGGCCAGCCACGGTGGGCGGGGCCGTGGCTGGCGGGCATCTGGCTGTTCTTCCTGCTCAACCCGCTGGGCGAGGGCTGGGACCACCGCCACGAGCTGCGCGGGGTCGTCGGCATGGTCGCGACCGTCGGCTTCGCGTTCGCCTACATGTGGATGTGGGTGCGGGCCCGCGAGCAGTTCCGCGCGCAGGAGGGCCGCCTGGTGATGGCCCGCGGCTTCCCGCTGTCCGTGGCCGCGCCGTCGCTGGTGGCCCAGGTCCTGCTCGGCGCGGTGATGATGGTGTGCCTGGGCGCGTCCGGCTCGGCCTCGATCACCTACTTCGCGGTCTCCTGCGTGATGACGATGTCGTTCCGGGTCGCCTCCCCGATCGTCGTCGTGCTGATCGCCGCGACGGCCGCGTCCGGCGCCCTGCCCGGCTGGGGCAACCAGATCGGCAACGCGTTCGGCATCCTGGCGGCGTCGCTCGCCGTCTTCGGGATGCGCACGGTCATGGCCCGCAACATCGACCTGTTCCGCGCCCACCAGGAGAACGCGCAGCTCGCGGTCGAGGGCGAGCGCAACCGGTTCGCCCGCGACCTGCACGACATCCTGGGCCACTCGCTCACCGTGATCACGGTCAAGGCCGAGCTCGCCGATCGCCTCTTCGACGTCGATCCCGAGCGCGCGCGGGCCGAGGTGCGCGACCTCGAGCGGCTCTCGCGCGACGCGCTGGCCGACGTGCGACGAGCGGTGGAGGGCTACCGCGACCTGACCCTGCCGGGTGAGATCGCGCGCGCCCGCACGGCCCTGGAGGCCGCGGAGATCCGCGCGGACCTGCCCAACTCGACCGACGAGGTGCCGACCGAGCTGCGCGAGCTGTTCGCGTGGACGGTCCGGGAGGGAGTCACCAACGTGATCCGCCACAGCGGCGCTCGCACCTGCACGGTCCGCCTCACCCCGACGGGTGCCGAGGTGCTCGACGACGGCTGTGGTGCGGTCGTCGCGCCGGCCGGTGGCAACGGCCTGCTGGGCCTGCGCGAGCGGGCCGCGGCGGTCGGGGCCACCGTGACGGCCGGTCCGCTGGACCCGGGCTTCACGCTCAAGGTGGCCGTGGCATGAGCACCCCACGAAGTTCTTCGCTTCCCCCGGCTCCGCTCCTCCATCGAACAACTTCGCAGGGACCCCGCATGAGTGCACCGATCAGGCTCCTGCTCGCCGACGACCAGGCTCTGGTCCGGGGCGCGCTGTCGGCGCTGCTCCAGCTCGAGTCGGACCTCGAGGTCGTCGCGGAGGTCGGCTCCGGCGACGACGCCGTCGCGAAGGCCGGCGAGCTGCAGCCCGACGTGGCCCTGCTCGACGTCGAGATGCCCGGGCTGGACGGCATCTCCGCGACCGCCGAGGTCCTGCGTGCCTCACCGGCGACGCGGGTCCTGATCGTGACGACCTTCGGCCGGCCCGGCTACCTCCAGCGCGCGCTCCAGGCCGGCGCGTCCGGCTTCGTAGTCAAGGACACCCCGGCCGCCCAGCTCGCCGACGCCGTACGCCGGGTGCACCAGGGCCTGCGGGTCGTGGACCCCGCGCTGGCCACCGACTCGCTGGTCAGCGGGCGCTCGCCGCTGACCGCCCGTGAGACCGACGTCCTGCGTGCCGCGCGAGGCGGCACCTCCGTCGCGGCCATCGCCAAGGGGCTCTTCCTGTCCGACGGAACGGTCCGCAACCACCTCTCGTCGGCCATCGGCAAGACCGGTGCGGGCAACCGCACGGAGGCCGTCCTGATCGCCGAGCGCAACGGCTGGCTGTGACCAAAGGGGTCGACGACGTCCTGGTTGTGTTCGTCAACCGACCCGACATCTGAGGGACACTCGGCGGGAGTAACGTTCTGGCCATGCCGCAAGCGAGGGAAGTGGGCTGGAACAGCCACCGGGACGCGGTCGCGAGGCTCGCAGCGTCGTACGACGCCATTCCGCCGGGACAGCCGGTGAGGCTGGCCAAGCGCACCACGAACCTGTTCCGCCAGCGCACGGCGACGACGGCTCCCGGCCTCGACGTCGCGGGCCTCGACGGCGTCATCGAGGTGCTGCCCGACAGCGCCGACGGACCGGTCGCCGAGGTCCAGGGCATGTGCACCTACGAGGCGCTCGTCGACGCGACGCTTCCCTACGGCCTCATGCCGTACGTCGTCCCGCAGCTGCGCACCATCACGCTCGGCGGCGCGGTGACCGGTCTCGGCATCGAGTCGACCAGCTTCCGCAACGGGCTGCCGCACGAGTCGGTGTTGGAGATGGACGTCTTCACCGGCTCCGGCGAGGTCGTCACCACGCGCCCCGGCGACGCGCTCTTCGACGCCTTCCCCAACTCCTACGGCAGCCTCGGCTACGCGACCCGCCTCCGGATCAGGCTCGAGCGCGTGCCGGCGTACGTCGCGCTGCGGCACGTCCGCTTCGACGACGCCTCGCTCCTGGCCAAGACCATCGGCGAGATCACCGCGACCGGCGAGTACGACGGCCAGTCCGTCCACGGCCTCGACGGCGTCGCGTTCGCGCCGGGCGAGCTCTACCTGACCCTCGCTCGCTGGACGGACGAGGGTGGCGAGACGTCCGACTACGCCGGCGAGCGGATCTACTTCCGCTCGATCCAGGAGCGCTCGACCGACCTGCTCACGACCTACGACTACATCTGGCGCTGGGACACCGACTGGTTCTGGTGCTCGGGTGCGTTCGGCGCGCAGGACCCGCGCATCCGCCGGTTCTGGCCGCGCCGCTGGCGCCGCTCCGACGTCTACATGCGGATGCTCCAGCTCGACCGCCGCTTCGGCATCGCCGACCGGCTCGACCGTCGTGCCGGCCGGCCGCTGCGCGAGCGGGTCGTGCAGGACATCGAGGTCCCGGTCGAGCGCCTGCCGGAGTTCCTCGACTGGTTCGACGAGGAGATCGGCATGCGGCCGGTCTGGCTGTGCCCGCTGGTCTCGACCGGCTCGGCCGACGGGGCCCAGTGGTCGCTCTACCCGCTGAAGCCGGGCGACGTCTACGTCAACGTCGGCTTCTGGGGCACGGTCCACGTCGGCCCCGACGCGGTCGACGCGCCCAGGAACCGCGCGATCGAGACCAAGGTGCACGAGCTCGGCGGCCACAAGTCGCTCTACTCCGAAGCCTTCTACGACGAGGCGACCTTCGCGTCGCTCTACAACACCGGCCGGCTGGACGAGGTGCGCGAGCGCCACGATCCCGACGGCCGGCTGACCAACCTCTACGACAAGGCGGTGAAGAGCCGATGACCAAGATCGCCCCCGCGATCGCGTCCCTGTTCCCCAGCGAGCTGCCTCTGCAGCTCAGGGCCTACGACGGCAGCGCGGCCGGCCCCGCCGACTCGCCGTACGTCATGGAGCTGACCAGCCCGCGCGGTCTGTCGTACATCCTCACCGCGCCCGGCGACCTCGGCCTCGGCCGGGCCTACGTCGCCGGCGACCTGGTGCTGCACGGCGCCCACCCGGGCAACCCCTACGAGCCGTTCAGCCTGCTCAAGGACCACACCGACTTCGGCATCCCCTCGCCGCAGAAGATCGCCGCGCTGGTCGGCGCGCTCGGCATCCGCAACCTGGTCCCGCCGCCCCCGCCGCCGCAGGAGCACCTGCCCGGGTGGCGCCACCGCGTCGAGGCGCTGCGCGGAAACGTCGCGAGCCTGGCCACGTGGGGCCGCCACTCCCAGCAGCGCGACGCGGACGCGATCCACCACCACTACGACGTGTCGAACACCTTCTACGAGCACGTCCTCGGCCCGTCGATGACCTACACCTGCGCGGTGTTCCCGACCGAGGACGCCACCCTCGAGGAGGCTCAGGAGAACAAGTACGACCTGATCTGCCGCAAGCTCGACCTGAAGCCCGGTCAGCGGCTGCTCGACCTCGGCTGCGGCTGGGGCGGCATGGTCCGCCACGCCGCGAAGCACTACGGCGTCAAGGCGCTCGGCGTCACGCTGAGCCGCGAGCAGGCCAACTGGGCGGCGGAGGAGATCAAGTGCCAGGGCCTCGACGACGTCGCGGAGGTGCGGTATTCCGACTACCGCGACGTGCCCGAGGGCGACTTCGACGCGGTCAGCTCGATCGGTCTCACCGAGCACATCGGCGTGGACAACTACCCGGCGTACTTCTCCTTCATCGAGGGCAAGCTCAAGCCGGAGGGCCGCCTCCTCAACCACTGCATCACCCGCCACGACAGCCGGGGCAGCAACAAGGCGGGCGCGTTCATCGACCGCTACGTCTTCCCCGACGGCGAGCTCACCGGCTCGGGCACCATCGTGCGCGCGGTGGAGAACACCGGCCTCGAGGTCCAGCACCACGAGAACATCCGGCACCACTACGCCAGGACCCTCCAGGGCTGGAGCGAGAACCTCGAGGCCAACTGGGACGCCTGCGTCGCCGAGACCAGTGAGGGCACTGCCCGCGTCTGGGGCCTGTACATGGTCGGCTCGCGGATCGCGTTCGAGCGCAACGAGATCCAGCTCCACCACGTCCTCGCCACCAAGACGGTCGACGGCGTCAGCGGCTACCCGCTGCGCCCCGACTTCGGCGTCTGACCCGCACTGCCCGGCTGCCGGTAGCCTTGGCGCGACATGAGCAGACGGGCCGAGGAGTACGCCGCGCAGGTGCTGCGCCGCGAGGAGCTGAGCGACCACTTCGTCCGGCTGACGCTCGGCGGCGAGGGTCTGGCCGGCTTCGTGTCGACCGGCATCCCCGACGAATGGGTCGGGCTGGTCGTGCCGGGACAGTTCCAGAGCCGCTACTACACGGTGCGCTCGTGGTCTGACGGCGAGCTGGTCGTCGACGTGGTCGTCCACGAGGTCGGCCTGGTGACCGAGTGGGCGCTCGGCCGCGCGGGCGACCCGGTAGGCCAGACGCTGACGATCACCGAGCCGAAGAGCTCGTTCGCGCTGCCCGACGACGCCGGCTGGCTGCAGCTCGTCGGCGACCTCACCGCCATGCCGGCGATGGCCCGCATCGCCGGGACGTACGCCGACCGGCTCCCCGTCCGCGTCCACGCCGAGGTGCCCGACGACCCGTCGTCGTACGACGGCTACCTGCCCGGCTCCGCCGACGTCACCTGGGCGCGGGGGAGTGGCGACGGCCTCGCGGCCGCGGTCGAGGCGCTCGAGCTTCCCGAGGGCGCGGGCTACTTCTGGATGGCCGGTGAGTCCGCGCAGATGCGGGCGATCCGCAAGCACCTGATGCGCGAGGTGCGGATGCCGAGCACCCATTACGACGTGATGGGCTACTGGCGCAAGGTGTCGGAGCGTCAGCTCCGCGCCGTCGATCCGGGCCCGATCTGGCGCGCCGGCAAGGCGCAGGGCAAGTCCGACGAGGAGATCTGGGCCGCCTACGACGCGGCGCGGGCAGGAGAGCAGCAGTGACCGACTTCCCGCACGAGGCGGACGACTTCGACGAGGACTTCGACGAGGACCTCGACGAGGACCTCGACGAGGACCTCGACGGGCTGCCGGCTCCGGCGCCCGCCTTCGGGTCCGCCGAGGTGCCCGAGGGCTACCGGTCGGGCTTCGCCTGCTTCGTGGGCCGGCCCAATGTCGGCAAGTCCACGCTGACCAACGCGCTGGTCGGTCAGAAGATCGTGATCACCTCCGACAAGCCGCAGACCACCCGCACGGTCGTGCGCGGCATCGTCCACCGCGCGGACGGCCAGCTGATCCTGGTCGACACCCCCGGCCTCCACCGGCCCCGAAACCTCCTCGGCGAGCGCCTCAACGACCTGGTCAAGACGACCTGGGCCGAGGTGGACGTCGTGGCCGTCTGCTTCCCGGCCGACCAGAAGATCGGCCCTGGCGACCGGTTCCTGGTCGAGGAGCTGGCCAAGGTGCGTCGTACGACGAAGATCGCGGTGGCCACCAAGACCGACCTCGTCGACGGCGAGCGCCTTGGACAGCACCTCCTCAACATCGCCGAGCTCGGCCGCAGCACCGGCACCGACTGGGCAGAGATCGTCCCGGTGTCCTCGGTGTCGGGCCACCAGATCGAGCTGCTCGGCGAGCTGCTGGTCGGCCTGATGCCCGAGGGGCCGCCGCTCTACCCCGACGGCGACCTCACCGACGCACCCGAGGAGATCCTGGCTGCGGAGCTGATCCGCGAGGCGGCCCTCGACGGCGTGCGCGACGAGCTCCCGCACTCCATCGCGGTCGTCGTGGAGGAGATGGGGCTGCGCGAGGACCGTCCCGAGGACAGGCCGCTGCTCGACATCCACGCCAACCTGTACGTCGAGCGCGACTCCCAGAAGGGCATCGTGATCGGCAAGAAGGGCGCCCGGCTCCGCGAGGTCGGCACGAACGCCCGCAAGCAGATCGAGGCGCTCCTCGGCACCCCGGTCTACCTCGATCTGCACGTCAAGATCGCCAAGGACTGGCAGAAGGACCCCCGCCAGCTGCGGCGCCTCGGATTCTGATGCTTCCGAACCGGGGTCAGCTGCCCTTGGTCCAGCAGATGCCGTACTGCTGGTCCATGTCCCAGTCCTTCTTGGTGGGGTACTCGTAGCCCCACTGGTAGCTCAGGGGGTCGGCGGCGGCGTGGGCCGCGGCGTTCTGGCACGTGGTCTGGCCGGCCGACTTCGCGGCCTTCACGCCGGGGTAGGCGCCCTTCTTCAGCGGGACGACCGCGATCGCGCGCCAGGAGTGGTGGGCCGCGCAGGGCACCCGGTGGAAGTCCTTGGCGTCGGGGGCGTCGGTGCCGCACATCGACAGGCCGTCGCGCGACTTGGAAGACTTCATCGCGCCCTTGAGGCTCTGGGTGCGCGAGGTGAGGTTGCCCCCCGCGGTCACGACCGCGTCGCAGCGGAACCAGTTGGCGCCCTTGTCCGACTGGCCGACGCTCGGGGTGAACCACACCGGGTGCACCATGCTCAGCCGCGCATCGTCGGCGCTGCCGCCCAGGAACGAGTCGAGGCGGTCGCGGCAGGTGGATGCGACCTGTGCGCCGACCCGGTCGGAGTCGACGGCGACGAGATGGCCGTCGACCTGGGTGTCGAGCTGCCCGACGAAGTAGGTCTCGGATGTGTGCGTCCTGCTGCACGGGGTGGCCGCCGCGCTGCTCGTCGGCGCGACCTCCTGCTTCATCGTCAGCCGGTAGCAGGCGGCGTTCTTCGGCGCCGGCGGCGGAGCCGGCGCCCGCACGGGCGCGGCCGTCTTGCTGGCCGATGCGCTCGGCGAGGGGGCCGTACCGGAGCCGCAGCCGGCCGCGGCCATGAGCACCAGCAGTACGGCGGCCGGCGCGCCCAGTCGCAGGAGGGTCTTCGTCATCGGGTTGCTCACCGGCCTACTCGCTCGTCTCGGCCCAGCACACGGAGCGGCGGTTGCCCATCTCCCACTCGGCCTTCTTGAAGTAGGTGTAGCCGTACTGGAAGGTGGCGGGGTAGTTGAGCCACGCCTTGACCGAGCTGGCGCAGAAGGCGTCGCTGCGCGAGGCGGCCACCCGGTCGCCCGGGTAGGCGTCGCCGGACTCGCCGAGCTTGATCGTGGTGACGGCCCGCCAGTTGTGCTTCTGCGAGCAGGCGATCTTGGTGGCCCCCGCCAGGGTCGGCCCCACCGCGCAGGCCAGCCAGCGGTCGGCCGGACGGCCGAGGAGCATCCCCTTGGCCGACTGCGGAAGCGGGACGTAGGAGGTGCTGGTGGAGTTGCCGCCGACCACGTCGCAGCGGTACCAGCGCGCTCCCTTGTCCCACGCCTTGCGCGACGGACGGAACCAGGCCCAGCTGATGGTGGTGCGGAGGACGAGGCTGTCGTCGGCGCCGACGTAGTGCTCGAACTTCGTCGAGCAGGTCTCGTAGGCCCACCTGCTCACCGAGGATGCCCCGTAGCTGGAGTGCGCGAACTGACCGGGCATGTCACCGACGGCGAACGTCTGCGCGGTGTGCCGATCCGAGCAGGGCACCGTCCGCGTCGCGTTGGCCGGCTGCCGCACGTCGCCCGGCGAGAGCACGCGGCACGCACCGGCCTGCGGGGGAGTCGTGGCGTCGACCTGCGACGGGTCGGTGTTCGAGCCCTCCTGCTGGCTGCTGCACGCGCTGAGCCCGAGCGAGCCGAGCAGCACCAGGAGGCACGAGATGCCGGCGCGCAACCTCACCCTCGTCCCCTTCGGTCATGTCGTCAGCAACGCTGCGATGGTACCGCCCAGGTCATAGGCCGCCTCCCGAGCGGGGTCGTCGACCTCGCCCATCACCTCGAGGACGTCGTACCCCTGCTTCCAGCCGAGGGCGCCCACGATCGAGCGCACCGAGCGGACCGCGCCGGTCAGGTCGTAGCGCCCGTGGACCCACAGCCCGAACGGCCGCCCGGCGGTCTCCCCACCGGACTCGCCGGCGCCGCCGGAGTCGTCGAGCGCACCGCCCACGGCCAGGAAGGTCGAGTCGAAGAAGTGCTTGAGGGCACCGCTCATGTAGCCGAAGTTGGCGGTCGTGCCGAGCACGTAGCCGTCGGCGCCCAGGACGTCCTCGGCTGTCGCCTCCAGCGCTGGTCGGCAGACCACCTCCACTCCCTCGATCGCGTCGTCGGAGGCGCCGGCCAGCACCTGCTCCAGCAGGGCCTGCATCGACCGGGTCGGGGAGTGGTGGACGACCAGTAGGCGAGGCATGCGCTCCAGCCTAGGCAGGCGGGGCGCCCTGCTACAGTGGCGACATCATGATGCGCAGCCTGCTTCTTAGCGGCCGCAGCGAGGTCTGACAAGCCGGACCCCCTCGCTGCGGAGTGAGTCGCGCGCCCGGCATTCCGTCTTGAACAAAGCCGAGGAAGTCATGACCAGCATTCCTGCACAGCAGCCCAGCGGTATGCCCTTCGAGCGCTACCGCGCCTTCCAGCCCGTCACGGTGCCCGACCGCACCTGGCCGGACCGCAAGATCACCGAGGCCCCGCGCTGGCTCTCCACCGACCTGCGCGACGGCAACCAGGCCCTCATCGACCCGATGAGCCCGGCCCGCAAGATGAAGATGTTCGACCTGCTGGTCCGCATGGGCTACAAGGAGATCGAGGTCGGCTTCCCGTCCGCGAGCCAGACCGACTTCGACTTCGTGCGCCAGCTGATCGAGGACGACCACGTCCCGGACGACGTACGCATCTCGGTGCTGACGCAGGCACGTGAGGACCTCATCGCCCGCACGGTCGAGTCGCTGGTCGGCGCCGACAAGGCGACGGTCCACCTCTACAACGCGACCGCCCCGCTGTTCCAGCGCGTGGTGTTCCACGTCAGCGAGGCCGAGTGCATCGCGATCGCCACCCGTGGCACCGAGCAGGTCGTGAAGTACGCCGAGCAGCTGCTGGCCGGCACCGACTTCGGCTACCAGTACAGCCCGGAGATCTTCACCCAGACGCCGACCGACTTCGCCGTCGAGGTCTGCGAGCGCGTGTCCGACGTGTGGCAGCCCGAGCCGGGGCGCGAGATCATCCTGAACCTGCCGGCGACCGTCGAGATGTCCACGCCGAACACCTACGCCGACCAGATCGAGTACTTCTCTCGCGCGCTGACCCGCCGCGACGTCTCGGCGATCAGCCTGCACCCGCACAACGACCGCGGCACCGCCGTCGCCGCGACCGAGCTGGCCCTGATGGCCGGCGCAGACCGCGTCGAGGGCTGCCTGTTCGGCCACGGCGAGCGCACCGGCAACGTCGACCTGGTCACGCTGGCCATGAACCTGTTCAGCCAGGGCATCGACCCCCAGGTCGACCTGTCCGACATCGACGAGATCCGTCGTACCGTCGAGTACTGCACCCAGCTGCCGGTCCATCCACGCCACCCCTACGCGGGCGACCTGGTCTACACCGCCTTCTCCGGCTCCCACCAGGACGCCATCAAGAAGGGTCTGGAGGACCTGGAGCGGATCGCCGCCGAGCAGGGCGTCGACGTGCGCGAGATCCCCTGGGAGGCGCCGTACCTGCCGATCGACCCGAAGGACGTCGGCCGCACCTACGAGGCGGTCATCCGGGTCAACAGCCAGTCGGGCAAGGGCGGGGTCGCCTACGTCTTGAAGGCCGAGCACAGCCTCGAGCTCCCGCGGCGCGCCCAGATCGAGTTCAGCCGGGTGATCCAGCAGCACACCGACGCCGAGGGCGGCGAGGTCACCCCGGACCAGATCTGGACGATCTTCAAGCGCGAGTACCTCGAGCGCGAGGCGCCGTACTCCCTGGTCAGCTTCTCCTCGACCACCAGCGAGGACGGCGAGGACCAGCAGGAGGTGCGGCTCGTCGTACGCGGCGAGGAGCAGGCGTTCACCGGCCTCGGCAACGGACCGGTCGCGGCATTCGTCGACGGCATGCGCCAGACCGGCGCCGACATCCGTGTCCTCGACTACGCCGAGCACGCCCTCTCCTCCGGCGGCGACGCGGTCGCCGCGGCGTACGTCGAGTGCGAGATCGCCGGCGAGATCGTGTGGGGCATCGGCATCCACCACAACATCGTCACGGCCTCGCTGCGGGCCGTCGTCTGCGCCACCAACCGGGCGCAGGCCGTCACCATCCCGGCGTAGCGGCGGCGTGCGGCCGTCCCGTCAGCACCCCTTGGCGTACACGTAGCACCGCAGCCTCGGCTCGGCCTTGAGCATCGGGGCGCCCGACAGGGTCATCATCGGCACCGGAGTCACGGCCAGGTTCGGCAGCGCCTCGAGCGGCTGGAGGTAGGTGTTGAGCGACAGCGGGTCGACGTAGGGCATGTAGAGGTGCCCGCACACGGACCGGCTGATCCGAGCGGGGTCGGCCGGTCCCTTGTGCGTCAGCGCGTCCATCACCAGTGCGTACGTCGTGGGGTCGATGGTCCCCGTGAGCAGGTGCTCGTCCAGGTCGGCGGGGCAGATGTCCTGCACGGCGACGTTGGTGATCCGGCCCTGGCCGGTGTGCAGCGAGGAGGACGAGTCGGTCCTGGAGTTGGGCGTGACGACCTCGTCCATGTGGCTGTAGATGACCGTGTAGGAGATGCCCTTGAACGTCTCCGCGCGGCTGTTGAGCGCCTGGATGAACCCGGCGTTCGCCTGCTGCTGCCAGACCGCGGGCGTGCAGGTGGTCACGCCGGCGAGGCCACAGGTCGGCAGCGACTTCGTGCCGTCGTTCGAGGGCGCCATCCCGATCACGTCGTCGACCATCGAGCGGGTGTCGGGCCAGAACCGCAGCGCCCAGCGCATGCTCATCCCGCCCTGGCTGTGGCCGACGACGCCGATGCGGCGGCCGGCCCGCCGATGCATGACCCGGATCGCGTGGACGAGGTACTCGCCGGCGGTCTGGATGTCGCCGTAGGTGTGGAACGGCATCGTCACCGCGCACCAGTAGCGGTGCTGGGCGTCGAAGGCCGGCTCGTAGGTCCAGGAGTAGTTCTGCTGCGGAGTCACGCTGGTCGCGGGGTTGAGCAGCACCGGCTCGGGCCCCCTGCGCGGGTCTCCGTGGCACTGCAGCGAGGCAGCCAGCCTCGCCGCCGGGACGGTCAGCCGCGGACCGGGCCGGTTCAGCGGTGCGTACGCCGACCCGCCGCCTGCCGCGTCGGACGGAGCCGCGGTGGCCCCGACCGCGAGCGCACAGGCGAGTGTGCACACGAGCGCGAGCGCGCGTCGGGCGGTCATCGCGCGCACCCCGCGGCGTACACGTAGCAGCGGAGGGCGGGTTCGTGCCTGGTCATGGGTGCCTCCCACGGGTCGACGACGGGCAGATCGGCGGCGGCGAGGCCGGGGAGCATCTGGAGCACGGTGAGGTACATCGAGACGTTGGTCGGATCGACGTAGGGCATGTAGAGGCGGCCGCACACCTTCGACCGGTCGATCCGCGACGGGACGGCCGGCCCGCGGTGGTCGAGGGCGTCCATCACGAGCGCGTAGGCCACGGGGTCGATCGTGCCGATCGTGACGTGCTCGTCGAGGACGGCGGGGCAGATCGACTGGACCGCGACGTTGGTGATCCGTCCGGCGCCCGTGCTGAGCGCGGAGGTGGGGTGTGGGCCGTTGGTCGGTGTCACGACCTCGTCGAGGTGGGTGTAGATCTCGGTGTAGGAGATGTCCTTGAACGTCTCGGCCCGGCTGTTGAGCGCCTTCACGAAGGCCGACCCGGCACGCTGCTGCCACATCGCGGGGGCGCAGGTCGTCAGGCCCGCGAGGCAGGCCTGGCCGAAGGCGGTGCTGCCGTGGTTGGTGCCGGCCATGCCGATGACGTCGTCGACCATGGCGCGGGTGTCGGGCCAGAACCGCAGCGCCCAGCGCATGCTCATCCCGCCCTGGCTGTGGCCGAGGATGCCGATGCGGCGGCCGGTCCGTTGGTGCATGACCCGGATGCCGTGGACGAGGTACTCGCCGACGGTCTGGATGTCGCCGGTCGTGTGGTACGGCATGGTCACCGCGCACCAGTAGCGGTGCTGGGCGTCGAAGGCGAGCTCGTAGTTCCAGGAGTAGTTCTGCTGCGGCGTCGCGGTCGTGGCGGGGTCGAGCAGCACCGGCTCGGGTCCCCTTCTCGGGTCGCCGTGGCACTGCATCGACGCCCGCAGCCTGGCTGCGGGCACGCTGAGCCGCGGACCCGGCCGGTTCAGCGGTGCGTACGACGGCCCGCCCGCTGCCCGCGAGGGAGCGGCGGTCACGCCGACGGACATCGCCGCCGCGATCGCGAGGGCGAGCAGGACCGAGAGTCTGCGAAGGAGCACGCTGTATTCAACTACCGGCCGTGACCCTGGTCACGCGTGGGGCTGCCGCACGGCGACCCGCAGCTGGTCCGCGGAGTTGGCGATGACGTCGGAGATCAGCTCGGTGGTGCGCGGGTCGTCGAGCGCTCCGTTGACCAGCCGCAGGACGGTGTCGCTGATCATCGTGACGAGGTCGTCGTGGAACGGCAGGTACTTCAACCGGCCCGTCGCGCGGTCCTGGCGCACCAGGTCGACGACCATCGCCTCGATCTGGTCACGGTTCTCGTCGAGCGCGTAGCGGACGTTCTCGGCGTACGTGCCGGTGCGGATGACCGCGACCACCTCGTCGAGCACGGCGATGGTGATCGGCCGCTTGATCGCGTTGACGATCGGCTCGGAGAAGTGGCGCACGACGTCCGCGGTGATCCGGTCACCGAGGACGTTGTCGGTGCGGTCGACCGTGCGCACGACGCGGGCCACCAGCACGACGAGGAGCACGGCCTGCCACTGGCCGACCGTCGGCACGATGAACGGGAACAGCGCCACGACCTCCCACCACTGCTTGCGCAGCAGCCGCCGCCCGGCCCGGAACCGCAGCCACCCCCACCCGATCGAGATCGCCAGCAGCACGCAGACGACGAGGTCGGCGACCTCGATGCCGTGCCGGACGTGGTGGGTCTGCGGCGGGAAGAACAGCAGCCAGCCGTTGGTGATGACAGCCAGCCAGGTCAGGACGACGCGCGTCCACTCCTTCACCGATCCCCGCGCTGCCCCCGGTGCGCCGTGCCGCTCAGTGTCGGTCATGCCCGGCAGAATATAGAGGTGCCCCGCTACGAACGTCACCACGTGCTGAGCGCACTCAGCGCACGCACATCGCTGCGTTGGCGACGCTCGGCAGGCGACCGGGTATGCCTGTGCGCCGCCGCCTCGCCTGAGCACACGGCTACGTCCGAAGCGAGGCGCTAGTGCCTCTCTACCGCGACGAGGCGATCGTGCTCCGCACCCACAAGCTAGGGGAGGCCGACCGCATCATCACCCTCCTCACGCGCCAGCACGGTCGCGTGCGCGCGGTGGCGCGCGGCATCCGTCGTACGACATCGCGGTGGGGGTCGCGGCTCGAGCCGTTCACCCACGTCGACCTCCAGCTGGCCGATGGGCGCAACCTCGACACGATCACCCAGGCCGAGACCAAGAGCGCCTTCACCGCCGACATCGGCTTCGACTACGACCGCTACACCGCCGGCACGGTCATGCTCGAGACCGCCGAGCGGCTGGTGGCCGAGGAGCGGGAGCCGGCGGTCCAGCAGTTCGGGCTGCTGCTCGGCGCGCTGCGGGCGATGGCCTCGGGGGAGCGCGCGCCCGGGCACGTCCTCGACTCCTACCTCCTGCGGGCGCTGGCGATCGCCGGCTACGCGCCGTCGTTCGTCGAGTGCGCCCACTGTGGCCGGCCGCCGGTCCTCGGCACGGGCGAGCTGGTCACCCACCGCTGGTTCAACCCGTCGATGGGCGGAGTCCTCTGCTCGACCTGCCGCATCCCGGGCTCGGCGACCCCGGCGTCGGAGACCGTGCTGCTCATGGGCGCGCTCCTCGCCGGCGACTGGCCGGTCGTCGAGTCCGCCGAGCCGCGCCACGTCCGCGAGGCCAACGGCCTGGTCGCCGCCTTCACCCAGTGGCAGCTCGAGCGCGGGCTCCGCTCGCTGGCCTACGTCGAGCGGTAGCTACTCCAGCGAGCTCGGCACGTCGATGCATCCGTACGACGAGCCGACGCGGGCCAGCCCGGCCCCGTCGCCGCTCCCGTAGCCGTTGGGCGCGCTCGCGGTGAGCACCGGCGCCATCAGCTGGCTGTAGTCGCCGACGTGCTGCAGGCCGACGGCGTGCCCGAGCTCGTGGAGCAGCAGGTTGCCGGTGGTCGTGCCGTAGCCGAAGCCGGGCCGGAGCAGCTGGTACATGTCGGACGCGTCGAGCACCGCCCATCCGCGGGTGATCGCGGCCTCCCAGCGGGTGCTGCCGTCGGAGTAGCGCTGCGGCCACGTGTAGTAGCTGTTGCCTCCCTCGCCCAGCCGCCCGCCGGTCAGGTCGAAGTCGGTCTGCCACGGCGTCGTGTAGGCGATCAGGAGGTCCGCCGGCTGGCTCGCTGAGGCACCGACCTGCGGCACCGCCGCGGTCGTGCCCTGGTAGGAGAACCGCAGCCCGGTCCACTCGCTCAGGTTCTGCACCGCGGTCTGCACCTCCCAGAGCACCTCGCCGCGCCGGCTCGCCGGCAGGCCGGCCAGGTTGACGGCGTAGGTGATGGTCCGGCACGGATCCCACCGCACGACCGTGGTCTGGCCGCTCGGCAGCACGACCTGCTCCACGGAGTAGGCGCCTACGGCCTCCGACGGTGTCGCCGTCGCGAGGATCGTGGTGGCAGCGAGGACCAGACCGCCCAGCGCGGCGGCGATGCGAGACATGAACATGTTCGGACTTCCCGAGAAGGTCCCCACCTGATCGGTCACCGACCTTACGCCGAACGGGTCCGTGCTGTCGCGTGTGCGGCCGCTGCGGGTTTCACATGGGATGCAGCGAAGCTCGCGCTTCCCAAGCGCTGCAACGCGTGGGAAGCGCCAGTTGCCCTGCATCCCATGTGAAATCCGCGCAGGCCTGTCCATCCACGACGAACCTGCCGAGTGCAGGGATCGGGAGCCTCAGCCGATTCGTCGGGCAAGCGAGTCGAACCGCGTCCTGATATCGGTGGGATGGTTCAGGTCATCCCACGTCAGGCGCAGCATTGACGAACCCGTGCGCTCGCGGAGTTGGTCTTCGCGACGCTTCTCCTCGAACACGGCGTCGCCGGGATCCTGACCTGGCTTGAGCAACCGGCCGTACTTCACGCGACCGTCGAACTCACCCATGACGCCGTGCTCCTCCCACCACCAGTCGGTGATACCGATGAGCGAGCCGTCGCTGTCGCGGACCTCGTGCTGGAGCGCGGGCGCCGGGATGCCCAGCCGGCTGAACCACCATCGACCACGAGACTCGCCCACCGAAGCAGCCCGAGGATCGGCCATGCGCACTGGGACGTGGAGATGTCGCACGAATGGCCAGTGCTCCATCAGCTCGAACTGCTCCACCAGCTGCCTGTCCGTGTACGCGCCGCCCCTGAGCCCTGCGTCGAACAGGCTGAGTGCGACCTCGTTGCCGGCGCGAGATCCGGCCTCGAGCACGCACCGCACGGCAGACAGCGCGAGCTGGTTCTCGACGACCACCAGATCGGCGTCGGCCACGAAGCCCTCGTGGTGCACGACGTCGTGCTCGATTCGACCTGGACCGCCGTCGAGACGGGTGACATGGACGCGGTCGAGGTTCAGTCCCCAGGAGTCGAGCCTGTGGCGGATGACTCCGGACTGGTGGCTGAGTGCGACGTGCCCGTTGTGCGACCTCATGATCGCGTTGGACCTGACGCGATGTCGACCCACGGTGTCCAAAGCCCGCCACTCGTCGGTGAATGCATAGGTACCCCGGCGAAACCGCACCCAGACTCCGTCGCGAACCATTCGACTGATTGCGCGCTCGCCATAGCCCGCCGAGCGGGCTTCGGCAGTCGTGAAGAAGCCTTCGTCGGCGGTGAGGACTCGCAGCGGATCCATGACGGCGATGTTCGTGCCTAGCACCCGCGTCAGGGCCCGTCCGCGATGACGCCTGTGGACGACCTGAAGCCCTTGACCGGCTTGTGGATGACTCGTGGCCCGAGATGTAGCGGGAGTGGCGGGCGAAACATTGTGCGGGTTTCACATGGGATGCAGCGAAGCTCGCGCTTCCCAAGCGCTGCAACGCACGGGAAGCGCCAGTTGTCCTGCATCCCATGTGAAACCCGCAGCGGGGCGCCCACCCACCCGGAGCGCATCCGCGTCCTACGCTTCACCCGTGGCCCGCCGTACTCCCGTCCGTCCGCCCACCCCGCACCCGTCGGGGGCCAGGCCGCCGGCGATCCCGCCCGAGCTGGTGCCGCACCACGTCGCCATCGTGATGGACGGCAACGGGCGGTGGGCCAAGGAGCGCGGGATGCCGCGGACCAAGGGGCACGAGGAGGGGGAGTCGAGCCTCTTCGACGTGGTCGAGGGCGCGATCGAGATCGGCGTGAAGGCCGCGTCGGCGTACGCCTTCTCGACCGAGAACTGGGCCCGCAGCCCCGACGAGGTCAAGTTCCTGATGGGCTTCAACCGGGACGTGATCCGGCGGCGTCGCGACGAGATGCACGAGCTCGGGGTCCGCGTCCGCTGGGCGGGCCGCGCGCCGCGCCTGTGGAAGTCGGTCATCAAGGAGCTCCAGGTCGCCGAGGAGCTGACGAAGGACAACGACGTCTGCACGCTGACGATGTGCGTCAACTACGGCGGCCGGTCCGAGCTCGGCGACGCGGCCAAACGGCTCGCCCAGGACGTCGCCGCCGGAAGGCTCAACCCGAACAAGGTCGACGACCGCACCCTCGGGCGCTACCTCTACGTGCCCGAGCTGCCCGACGCCGACCTGATCTGGCGTACGTCGGGGGAGCAGCGCCTGTCGAACTTCATGCTCTACCAGGCGGCGTACGCCGAGCTCGTGTTCTCCGACGTCCTCTGGCCCGATGTCGACCGCCGCCACCTCTGGCAGGCGATCGACACCTACGCCCGCCGCGACCGACGGTACGGCGGCGCGGAGCCCAACCAGGTCTGACCCAGGGCTGGTCGCCCGTCAGTCCGTGGAGGCCGTGACCTCGCAGGCGTCGTCGGTCTCCTCGGCGTCCTCGCGGTGCACGTGGTCGCCGTGGTGGCTGATGCCGTGCTCCTTGTCGAGCTCGGCGTGCTGGCGCTGCAGCCGGCTGTTGACGTAGCCCTTGACCAGGGGCCAGAGCATGCCGAGCATGACGACGTCCAGCAGGATCGTCAGCGTCACCTCCACGGCGCAGTGCGCGGGGTCGGAGAGGATGTGCCAGTACGCCTGGAAGAAGTTGTCTCCCGGTTGCTCATCGAGCGGAATCAGCCACATGATAACGATTCTCATTCATGTCTCGCCCGAAATCAAGCGCAGGTAGGGTCCGAGGCGTGCTCGTGGTCAACCGGTTCCGTGGTGGCGAGGGGCTGCGCGCCGACCTGGAGGGCGTCCTCGCGCTGCTCGCCGCCCAGCCCGGGTACGTCGAGGGCAGCATCGGCCGCAACCTCGACGAGCCGGATCTCTGGGTGCTCACCACCCGGTGGGAGAGCGTCGGCACGTATCGGCGGGCGCTGTCGTCGTACGACCTGAAGCTGCACGGGCTGCCGGTCCTGAGCCGCGCGATCGACGAGCCGAGCGCCTACGAGCTGGTCGAGCCGAACGCGGTTCTGAACGTCCCGGGCAGCCGCGTAACCTAGGCGTCTGGGTCTCGAGGCGGTCGCTGCGCGACCTCCTCGACCATCGAACACCGAAGACCGTACGGCAGCCGGCCGCGCGGCCCGATCCGAAGGAATCCGCTGTGGCCAAGCCGCCTCCGTCCACCGTCGACAACGTCGTCTCCCTGGCCAAGCGCCGCGGGTTCGTCTATCCCTGCGGCGAGATCTACGGCGGCACCCGCAGCGCCTGGGACTACGGCCCGCTCGGCGTGGAGCTGAAGGAGAACATCAAGCGCCAGTGGTGGCGCGCGATGGTCCAGAGCCGCGACGACGTCGTCGGCCTCGACTCCAGCGTGATCCTCCCGCGCCAGACCTGGGAGGCCTCCGGCCACGTCGCGACGTTCACCGACCCGCTGACCGAGTGCCAGTCCTGCCACAAGCGCTTCCGTGCCGACCACCTCCAGGAGGCGTACGCCGAGAAGAAGGGCATCGACGACCCCGACACGGTCGACCTCGCCGCGCTCGCGTGCCCCAACTGCGGCGCCCGCGGCTCCTGGACCGAGCCCCGCCAGTTCTCGGGCCTGCTCTCGACGCACCTCGGCGTCACGCAGGACGAGTCCGGCCTGGCCTACCTGCGTCCCGAGACCGCGCAGGGCATCTTCCTCAACTTCGCCAACGTGGTGACCAGCCAGCGGATGAAGCCCCCGTTCGGCATCGCCCAGATCGGCAAGAGCTTCCGCAACGAGATCACGCCCGGCAACTTCATCTTCCGCACCCGCGAGTTCGAGCAGATGGAGATGGAGTTCTTCGTCAAGCCGGGTGAGGACGAGGAGTGGCACCAGTACTGGATCGACACCCGCAAGCAGTGGTACGTCGACCTCGGCATCGCCGAGGACAACCTGCGCCTCTACGAGCACGCCAAGGAGAAGCTGTCCCACTACTCCAAGCGCACCGTCGACATCGAGTACCGCTTCAACTTCGCCGGCTCGGAGTGGGGTGAGCTCGAGGGCGTCGCCAATCGCACCGACTTCGACCTCTCCACGCACATGGAGCACTCCGGCCAGGACCTCCGTTACTTCGACCAGGCCGCCAACGAGCGCTGGGTGCCCTACGTCATCGAGCCGGCCGCCGGCCTGTCCCGCAGCCTGATGACCTTCCTGGTCGACGCGTTCCACGAGGACGAGGCGCCCAACACCAAGGGCGGCGTCGACAAGCGCACCGTGCTGCGCCTCGACCCGCGTCTGGCCCCGGTCAAGGTCGCCGTGCTGCCGCTGAGCCGCAACGCCGACCTGTCGCCCAAGGCCAAGGACCTCGCCGCCGAGCTGCGCAAGAGCTGGTACGTCGACTTCGACGACTCCGGCGCGATCGGCCGGCGCTACCGCCGCCAGGACGAGGTCGGCACGCCCTACTGCGTGACCGTGGACTTCGAGACGCTCGAGGACCACGCGGTCACCGTCCGCGAGCGCGACTCGATGAGCCAGGAGCGCGTCTCGCTCGACCGCCTTCCCGGCTACTTCGCCGAGCGGTTCCTGGGGTGCTGAGGTAGCCATGCGACGTCGTCTCCTCCTGCCGGCCGCTGTCGTGGCCCTCGTCGCCGCGACCGGGCTGGCGGGGTGCGGATCGGGCGCCTCGAAGCCGGCCGCGGCCGCGTCGACCTCCGCCGCGCCGTACGTCGACGTGCCGAGCGGCGTGCAGCTCACCGCGCCCGGCACCAAGCTCGGTCTCGGGGACGGTGCCGTCGTGGGCTGGCGTCCGCGCCAGGACACGGTCGCCGCGCTCAGCCTGCGGGTGGACCGGATCGAGCGCACGACCTTCGACCAGTCGTTCAAGGGCTGGCAGATCAGCTCCTCGCTGGCCGCCACCACGCCGTACTTCGCGCGGGTGACGGCGACGAACGTCTCCAAGACCGACCTGGGCGGCATCCCCGTGCAGCTGTGGGGCGAGGACGACGCCGGCCGGCTCGTGTCGGGCCAGCCGTTCGACAAGCGCACCTTCGCGCCGTGCCACCCGACCGTGCTGCCCAAGCCGTTCAAGCCCGGCGACCACGTGGACCTCTGCTTCGTCTACCTGATCTCGCCCGGCCACGACCTGACCTCGGTCGCCTTCGAGCCGCCGTCCACCGACGGGCAGCTGGCACCGATCACGTGGTCCGGCCCGATCAGCACCAAGGTCGAGCCGCCCGCGCAGGCCACGACGTCGCCGTCGTCGAGGTCGACCGCCAAGGGCTCCGGCAAGGCGTCGGGCAAGACGTCCGGCAAGTCGGCTGGCAAGAAGTCCGCGAAGGCGAAGAAGTGACGCTGCGGCTCGGGTCGCTCGAGGTCGCGACCCCGGTCGTCCTCGCGCCGATGGCAGGCGTCACGAACGCGGCCTTCCGGCGGCTCTGCGCCGAGCACGGCGCGGGACTGTACGTCTGCGAGATGATCACCAGCCGCGGGCTCGTCGAGGGCGACGAGACCACCCGCCGGATGCTGGTCTTCGACGAGCTCGAGGAGATCCGCTCGGTCCAGCTCTACGGCACCGATCCGACGTACGTCGGCAAGGCGGTCTCGATCCTGTGCGAGGAGTTCGGGGTCCGCCACGTCGACCTGAACTTCGGCTGTCCGGTCCCGAAGGTCACGCGCAAGGGCGGAGGCGGCGCGCTGCCCTGGAAGCGCGGTCTGCTCGGCCGCATCCTGGAGCAGGCGGTCGCCGCCGCCGCGCCGTACGACGTGCCGGTGACGATGAAGACCCGCAAGGGCATCGACGACGACCACCTGACCTATCTCGACGCCGGCCGGATCGCGCAGGAGGCGGGCTGCGCGGCGATCGCGCTGCACGGTCGCACCGTCGCGCAGGCCTACTCCGGCGAGGCCGACTGGGACGCCATCGCCGCCCTCAAGCGGAGCGTCGACATCCCGGTGCTCGGCAACGGCGACATCTGGGAGGCGTCCGACGCGCTGCGGATGGTCGAGGAGACCGGTGTCGACGGCGTCGTGATCGGCCGCGGCTGCCTCGGTCGCCCGTGGCTCTTCGGCGACCTCGCCCGGGCCCTCGCGGCCGGCGGCGATGCCGACCGGATCACCCTGCCGACGCTCGGCGAGGTGACCGCGATGATGCGTCGCCACGCCGAGCTGCTCAGCGAGCACATGGGCGAGGAGCGGGGCTGCAAGGAGTTCCGCAAGCACGTCACCTGGTACCTCAAGGGGTTCCCGGCCGGCGGCGACATGCGCCGCAGCCTCGGGCTCATCGACTCCCTCGCCACGCTCGACCGGCTGCTCGCCGACCTCGACCCCGCTGCGCCGTTCCCGGTGTCGGAGCTGGGCGCTCCGCGCGGCCGCCAGGGTGCACCGCGCGCCCGCGTCGCGCTGCCCGACGGATGGCTCGACGAGACCGACGGATCGCGCATCCACCTCACCGAGGACGCCGACGAGACGACGGGCGGGTGAGCAGGAGCACGCGATTGGCACTTGTCCACGATTCGGTCATGGCCGAGTCGTGTGCGAGGGTCGATAACGGTATCGGACGGCCGACAGGCTGAACGACGCACCGAGAGGCGCAGGACCGCACCCGGCCCGGGCCCGACGAGACAGCATCAGCAACAGCAAAGGAATCAGCGCGTGGCCAACAGCCACAAGCGGGAAACCGCGCGACGCATCAAGCCCAAGGCGGCGTTCATCGCCGGCCCGCTCGCCGTGCTGGCGACCGGTGCCGTGGTCGCCTTCGGGGTCATCGGCCACGGCGGCACCGACACGGTGGTCGCCGTCGACGGGGGAGCGGCCAACATCGGCTCCGCCGTACGACCGCAGACGATCTCGCGCAGCGAGCAGCGTCCGCCGCTGGAGCCCAAGCTGAGTCCTGCCGACCGCGCCATGCAGAGGTCGGCCGTCGCCAAGGCGATCCACGACGCCCGCGAGAAGCAGTGGACGACGACCGCCCTCAACCTGTGGACGCGCCCCGACCGCAAGGCCGCCGAGGTGGGCGAGGTCAAGACCAGCACCCACGTCCTGGTCACCGGCCGCGCGCTCGACGGCCGCCAGGAGATCGTGGTCGAGGGCCGGTCCCGCTGGGTCACCAAGGGCTATCTGTCCGCCAAGAAGCCGGCGACCAACCCCGCCGACATGGCGCTCGACTTCAAGCCGTGCGGCGACATGAGCGTCACGAACGGCCTGGTCCCGGACATGGTCCGTGCGTACGAGGCCGTCTGCAACGCGTTCCCCGGCCAGGTCTCGACCTACTACGGCCTCGGCGACCGGCCCGAGCACAGCACCGGCCACGCCGTCGACGCGATGGTGTACGGCAACACCGACCTCGGCTACAAGATCGCCCAGTTCGTCCAGGCCCACGCCGCCGAGCTGAACATCTACGACATCATCTACCGCCAGCACATCTGGACGCCGGTCCGCGCCTCCGAGGGCTGGCGCCTGATGCCCGACCGCGGCAGCCCGACCGCCAACCACATGGATCACGTGCACTTCGGTGTGAACTGACCGTCTGATCGACGTCGAGCGCGTCGTCGCGGACGCTCCGCTGGATTGGCGCGAGCGCGTCGCCGCGGTCGCTCCCTTGCCGGGCTTGCGGCTCTCGGCTCCTCCGGTCGCTGGCGCTCCCTTCGTCGCCTCGCCCCGCGCGCCCGGCCGCGGTCGCTGCGGCGCCGCGCTGCCACGCTCGCGGTCGAGGTGGTGCCTGATTGTTCGCCGTTGGCGGCCAGACGCTCCCTTGCCCGGCTTGGCCGTCTCGGTCGCTGCGGCGCCGCGCTGTGCCGGCGCAGTTCACCGCAGTCGAGGTGGGTGCCCGGTCGCTCGTTCCCGGCGGCCGGACGTCGCCGTGGGTCTCGCTGCTGTCAGGGTCGGACGATCTGGTGGCGGTCGGGCGGTCTTGGCGGTGGTCGAGCCTGTCGAGACCCTTCGTCCACTAGGGTCGCGGGCGTGGACGCGGTGGAGGCTCTGTACGACGAGCACGCGCGGGAGCGGATCGTGCCGGAGGCGCCGAAGCGGGTGGATGCGCCTGAGCGGCTGCCGTTCGAGCGCGACCGGGCGCGCGTCGTCCATGCCGCCTCGTTCCGGCGGCTGGCGGCGAAGACGCAGGTGCTCGGGCCCTACAGCGACGACTTCGTCCGCAACCGGCTGACCCACAGCCTCGAGGTCGCGCAGATCGCGCGGGACCTGTCGCGCGCGCTCGGGTCGCACCCCGACATCGCCGAGACGGCGGCGCTCGCGCACGACCTGGGACACCCGCCGTTCGGCCACAACGGCGAGCGGGTGCTGCACGAGCTGGCCGCGGCGTGCGGCGGGTTCGAGGGCAACGCGCAGACGCTGCGGCTGCTGACCCGGCTCGAGTCGAAGACGTCGTACGACGACGGGCGCTCGGCCGGCCTCAACCTGACCCGGGCGACCCTCGACGCCTGCACGAAGTACCCCTGGCGCCTGGGCGAGGGGCCCGACCCGGCCAGCCCGAAGTTCGGTGCGTACGCCGACGACGTGCCCGCCTTCGCATGGGCCCGCGAGGGGGCTCCCGAGCGCGAGCGCTGCGTCGAGGCGCAGATCATGGACCTCGCCGACGACGTCGCCTACTCCGTGCACGACGTCGAGGACGGCATCGTCGCCGGGAAGGTCCGGCTGCTCGGTCTCGACGAGGACGCGGTCCAGGAGACCGCGCGGTCCTGGTTCGGTGGCGCGGCCGAGCCGGCTGCGCTGACCGCCGCCCTCGAGCGGCTGCGCTCGATGGGCAGCTGGCCCACGTCGCCGTACGACCGAAGCCGGGGCAGCCACGCCGCCCTCAAGAACCTGACCAGCGACCTGATCGGCCGCTTCTGCGGGGCGGTCCAGCAGGCGACGTTCGCGCAGGGCGCCGGCCCGTTCGTCCGCTACGCGACCGGCCTCGTCGTACCGGACGAGACCTGGGCGGAGATCACGCTCCTGAAGTCCGTGGCGGCCCACTACGTGATGCAGGACAGCGACCGGATCGCCGCCCAGTCGCGCCAGCGCGAGCTGGTCGCCGAGCTGGTGGCGGCGATCGCCGAACGGGGTGTGGACGCGCTCGCCGAGGCCTTCCGCGCCGACTGGTCGGCCGCGTCCGGCGACGCCGACCGGCTGCGCGTCGTCATCGACCAGGTCGCCTCGCTGACCGACGCCAGCGCGGTGGAGTGGCACCGCCGCCTCTGCGGCTGACCGACCCGCCGAAAGGCAGAACCGGTCGCCGGCTCCCGGGGGAGCGGCGACCGGCTCGTCGTGCCGTGCGGTCGGGCGATCAACCGGTGACCGGGGCCTTGGTGTGGATCGGGTGCGGGACCGGTGCCTGCGACTTCGGGCCGGGCTTCGGCTTCGACGCAGACCTGACGTTGCCGCACGTGGCCGAGGTGACCACGAGCTGCTGCTGGCCCAGAATGTCGACGTAGAGCCCGTCGACGGTGAAGGTCCCGTTGGCGTTCTGCGTCTGCTTGTTGAGCGTGACGGTGAGGACACCGGGGATCGAGACCGAGCTGTTCGGGGCCGTGCCGATGCTGCTCGGCAGGCCGAGGAGCCGCAGGCCGGTGACCTGCACCGACCCGGTCTTGCCGGTGCACCTGGTGGTGATCGCGCCGACGTGGACCAGGCCGACCTTGCCGGACAGGGCGTCGCAGAGCCCACCGAGCTGTGCGGGCAGCAGGTTGTTGAGGTTGAGTCCGCCGACGGCGCTCAGGTCGATGCCGGTCGAGCCGGTGACCTGGTTGAGGGCGCTGGAGAGGTTGCCGGTCAGCCCGCTCAGGGCGTTGTTGACCTGGGTCAGCGACACGCTGTTGAGGGCGGTGCAGGCCGGCTTCAGCTGCGTGGTGAGCGTGGACAGCGGGCCGGTCAGCTGGCCGAGCAGGCTGCCGCCGACGTCGAGGTTCGTGACGTCGGCCTCCGCGGCGCCGTTCTGAGCCTGGGCGTCGACGAGGCCGCCGCTCAGCAGCGGGTTGCTCGGCAGCGAGACCAGCGAGTCCTTGACCAGCTTGCCAGTGGTCGAGGTGACCGTCGGGGTCGCCTGGACCGGGATCAGGCCGGTCGCCTCGAGGCCGTACGCCGACGAGGGCGAGCCGGCCGCCTCGCTGGATGACGCACCACCGATGAGGGCGACGGACGCTCCGGCTGCCACCAGTGCGAGCGCGCCACCGGCAGCCGCGAATCGTCGCTTGAGCTTCATGGGATTCCCCTTTTTCTTCATCAGGTGCTGCACGGTTCGGGTCCTTGCCTTGGATCGGCGGGGGTTCAGGTCCTGGTGATCAGGACGGGCGTGCCGAGCGGGATCAGCCGCAGGCGGTCCAGCGCGTCGGCGGGCACCCGGATGCAGCCGTGCGAGACGGCCTGCCCGAAGACGGAGGGGTCGGTCCAGCCGTGGATCGCCACCGTGCCGGGGCCTCCGCCGAAGCTGTCGAGGGTCCGGCTGTGGGTGCCGAGCGGCAGGATCACGGGGGAGAAGGTCTGGTTGTCGTCGACCAGCTGCCCGAGCAGGAAGGTCCGCCCGGTCGGCGTCGGCGTGCTCGGCGCACCCACGGCGACCGACCAGGTCCCGATCTCGTTGTCATCCTTGAACAGGTCGAGCGTGCGCGTCGCGAGGTGCACCTGGATCTGGTACGGCGTCGTGGCCGACCTGACCTTCGAGGCCTGGAGCCAGCCGGTGGAGCCGTCGGGACGCGACGGCAGCAGGACCCGTAGCCAGCCGCCGGCGTGCGCGATGACCGGCAGCCAGGTGGGGCCGAACTCCTTCGGCCTGACCTTGGCGAACGGGTGGCCCGACGGGCTGTCGAAGAGCGCCGTGGTGTGGCGTGGGTGGACCACGGTGCCGTTGGGCGCCATCCTCTGGTCGTGGTCGATCGGCACGCGGTGGAGCCTGGTGTCGGTGGTGCTGGCGGTCAGCTTGCCGAGGTGCACCGGGACCGGTGCCGACACCGGTGTGGTGTCGGCGGTCCGGTGGAGCTGCTTGATGCCGACGATCAGGCCCGCGCAGGCGAGCAGCGCGATGACCAGGGCGATGGGCCACGAGGAGCGCGACGGGGCCGACAGCTGGTCGTTCATGCTCTCCTCCCGGGAACTCGCGGACCCGCCCTGAGCACGCTCCCGGTGCGATCAACGACCCAACGTGTGCGACGTCACGCTCGAATCAGGACCCCGCCGTGCGCAACTGGCCAGGAACCGGCCACCTGGGCTGTGGAGCAGGCGTACGCGCGCCGGGGGTCTCGCCTAGGATCGCTGACGTGGCCGGCCGGATCCGTGAGGAGGACATCGCAGCGGTCCGGGAGAAGGCCCGGATCGACGATGTCGTGTCGGCGTACGTCACGCTCCGCAACGCCGGCGGCGGCTCCCAGAAGGGGCTGTGCCCCTTCCACGACGAGAAGTCCCCGTCCTTCCACGTCACCCCGGCAAGAAGCTTTTTCCATTGTTTCGGCTGCGGGGAGGGCGGCGACGTCTTCACCTTCTTGATGAAGATCGACGGGCTGACCTTCACCGAGGCGGTCGAGCGGCTCGCGGACAAGACCGGGATCATGCTGCGCCGCGAGGAGGACGGCTTCCGCGACGACCGGCCGAAGGGTCCGCCGCGGAGGCGACTGATCGAGGCGCACATCGCCGCCCAGGAGTGGTACGCCGAGCAGCTCGGCTCGCCGGACGCGGTCGTCGCGCGACGGTTCCTCGACGAGCGCGGCTTCGATCGCGCCGCTGCGCTGAAGTTCGGCATCGGCTTCGCGCCCCGCGGTGGGCGCGACCTCCACGACCACCTGCGGGGGCGGGGCTTCTCCAAGGAGGAGCTCACCGTCGGCGGCCTGATCGGGCCGTCCGGCTACGACAAGTTCCGCGGCCGCCTGCTCTGGCCGATCCGGGAGACCTCCGGTGAGACGATCGGCTTCGGCGCACGGCGGCTCTTCGACGACGACCGGATCGAGGCCAAGTACCTCAACACCGCCGAGACGCCCATCTACAAGAAGAGCCAGGTCCTCTACGGCATCGACCTGGCCCGCCGGGAGATGGCGCGCACCTCCCAGGCCGTGGTGGTCGAGGGCTACACCGACGTGATGGCCTGCCACCTATCCGGCGTCGGCACCGCGGTCGCGACCTGCGGCACTGCCTTCGGCGACGACCACGCCCGCGTCGTACGCCGCTTCATCGACGACCACGACGAGTCCCGCGGCGAGGTGATCTTCACCTTCGACGGCGACGCGGCCGGCCAGAAGGCCGCGCTGAAGGCCTTCCAGGGCGACCAGCGCTTCGTCGCCCAGACCTACATCTCGGTCGCGCCCGACGGCCAGGACCCGTGCGAGCTGCGGATCAACGCGGGGGAGGACGCGGTCCGCCAGCTGATCGCCGACCGCCGCCCGCTCTACCGCTTCGCGCTCGAGTCCGAGGTCAACCGCTACGACCTCGACCGCGCCGACGGCCGCATCGACGCGCTGCGCGCCGGCGCCCGCCTCGTCGCGAGTGTCCGCGACCGCGCGAAGGTCGAGGCGTTCGCCCGCGAGCTGGCGTCCCTGGTCGGCGTCGACCCCGACCAGGCGCACGCCGAGGTACGACGAGCGGCCAGCCGTCCGCGCACGGCCCCGCCCGAGCAGCGTCGTACCACCCCTGCCGAGGCGCCCGAGCGCCCCGAGGCCCCGCCGATGCCCGACCTGCGCGACCCGAGGTTCGCGGTGGAGCGCGAGACGCTCAAGGTCGTGCTGCAGCACCCGATCGCGATCGGCCGCACCACCGCGCAGGTCACTCCGGCCGACTTCACGCACCCAGTCTACCGCGCCGTCTGGGAGCTGGTCGCCGCCGCGGGCGGCCCGGCCGCCGGCAACGGCGATCCCGGCTGGGGGGCGCGCATCCGCGACGCGGCCGGCGACCCCGTCGTCGCCGGGGCCGTCAGCGCGCTCGCCGTCGAACCGCTGCCCACCTCCCGCGAAATCGACGCGGCGTACGTCGGCGAGCACGTCTTCCGCCTCCTCGAGCTGACCGCCCAGCGGCGCATCGCAGACGTCAGCTCGCGGCTGCGTCGTACCGACCCCGCCAGCCCCGAGGCGACGTCCCTCTTCGCCGAGCTGGCCTCGCTCGAGCAGGGGCGTCGTACTCTCCGCGACCGCATCGTCGGTGCCCCCTGACGCCACGGGCCGCCCGATTTCTGCGGCCGTCCCCGCCCTTGCTAATGTTTGCGGGCACTCGGCCGTAGGGCCGGGCGGCGCATTCCCCCGTAGCTCAACTGGCAGAGCATTCGACTGTTAATCGAAGGGTTACTGGTTCGAGTCCAGTCGGGGGAGCAGAGAAACCCCCGTTGACCTGCGAAGACAGGTCGACGGGGGTTCTGCTTCCACGAGTGGCCGCGCCTTCCCCACCACCTCGAATGCCCGCGGGGAGCCGGACGCGCCCCGGCTCGGATGCGGCCTGGCTCACAGTCCGTGGGTAATCTGTGCCGACTCATGTGGCGGAGGAGTGTCCATGTCGCAGCCCGCGGACCACGCCCGACCGGGGGCGCGTCGTGCTTCTCGCTCGGTCAGGCTGTCGCGCCGTGAGCGACGCCGGCTGCGCAGGCAGGCCGGATCGGCCCACCCCGCCCGCCGCCGGGCGCTCCGTCCCGGCGAGGCCGTCACGGAGGCGGCTGCCGGCCACGTGCGAGGGGGCCGTCGAGCGGCGCGACGCGGGCACCGTCGTACCCACGGACTCGCCGGGACCATCGGTGTCACCCTGCTCGGTGCGCTGATCCCCGGCTCCGGCTACCTGTACGCCGGCCGGCGGCTGCTCGGTGGCGTGGTGCTCGGGTGCTGGGTGCTGCTGGTGGGCGCGCTGCTGCTGCGCTACGGCACCGACTGGCACCGCGCGCTCGACCTCGCCTTCAACCCGGTCGCGCTGCGGATCGCCGCGGTGGTCGTCGGTGTGCTGCTGCTGATCTGGGTCGGCGTCGTGTGGACGTCGTACCGGCTGGTGCGACCGCGTCGCCGCGGCCGCTGGCAGACGGCGATCGGCAACGTGGCGGTCGTCCTCATCTGCCTGGTGGTCGCGGCTCCCGTCGCCCGTGCCGCGCAGTACGCCGTCGCCACGGCCGGCCTGGTCAACAAGGTCTTCGACAACAACGAGACCGCCACGGCGCCGAAGCTCGACGCGCACGACCCGTGGGCCGACAAGCCGCGGGTCAACGTCCTGCTCCTCGGCGGCGATGGCGACATCGGCCGCGAGGGCGTGCGCACCGACAGCATGGTGCTGCTGAGCATCGACACGCACACCGGCCGGACCATCACGATCAGCCTGCCGCGCAACCTGGCGGACGCGCAGTTCCCGACCGACAGCCCGCTGCACAAGGTCTACCCGAACGGCTTCACCGACGGCGACCCCGCCGACGGCAACTACATGCTCAACGCGGTCTACCGCGACGTGCCGATGAACCACCCCGGCATCCTCGGCAAGAGCCACAACGAGGGCGCCGACGCGATCAAGGAGGCGGTCTCGGGGACGCTCGGCATCCCCGTCGACTACTACCTGCTGGTCAACCTCTCCGGCTTCCGCGACATCGTCAACGCGATGGGCGGGGTGACGGTCAACGTCGACGCCCCGATCGCGATCCAGGGCGACACCTCCGACCACATCCCGCCGATCGGCTACATCCCGCCGGGGCCCGACGAGCACCTCGACGGCTACCACGCGCTGTGGTTCGCGCGCGGCCGCTGGGGCGCCGACGACTACCAGCGCATGGACCGCCAGCGCTGCATGATCAAGGCGATCATCGACACCGCCAACCCGGCGAACCTGCTGCGCCGCTACCTCGGTCTGGTCAGCGCCGGCAAGAAGATCGTGCTGACCGACATCCCGAAGGAGATGGGTCCGGCGTTCGTCGACCTCGCGCTCGAGGTCAAGCACGCCAAGGTCAAGTCGGTGGTCTTCAAGACGTCGTCGCAGTTCGACTCGGCCCACCCCGACTTCGCCTACATGCACCGCGTCGTCATGGCGGCGCTGCAGCCGGCGACGCACCACCACCACAAGTCGGCGAACGCGCCGCAGGACCCCACCGACGTCTGCGCCTACCACCCGACGGGGGAGACGGTCGCCGACGCCGAGGCGTACGACGCCCAGTTCAAGTAAGGGGGCCTGCCGCCCGTCGTACGCCGTCGCCTCACTCGGGGCTGTCGATGAACTCCTTCGACTTCGCGATCGCGAAGCCCCAGCCCTGCTCCAGCGTCGGCTTCGGCGGAAGCGCGACCTCCTCGGGGTTGGTCACCATGTCGACCAGCACCGGGCCGTCATGCGCGAGCGCCTCGCGTACGGCGGCGTCGACGTCCCTGGCCTTCGTGACGCGGATGCCGTGCATCCCGATCGCCTCGGCGAGCTTGGCGAAGTCGGGGTTGTGCAGGACGGTGCCGTACTCCGCGAGCCCGACCTGCTCCATCTCGAGCTTGACCATGCCGAGGCGTCCGTTGTCGAAGACGAAGATCTTCACCGGCAGGTCATGGCTGACCGCGGTGAGCAGGTCGCCCATCAGCATCGAGAGGCCGCCGTCGCCGGACATCGCGATGACCTCGCGCTTGCGGTCGAGCGCGCTGATCCCCAGCGCCTGTGGCATCGCGTTGGCCATCGAGCCCAGGTTGAACGAGCCGATCAGCCGCCGGTCGCCCTCCATCCGGACGAAGCGGGAGAGCCAGACCGCAGACATCCCCGTGTCCGCGGTGAAGACGGCGTCGCGCGAGGCGTGCCGGTTGAGGGCCGCCCCGACCACCTCGGGCCGGATCCGCTCCTCGGTGTTGTCGAGCTTGCGCCGGATCCGCCCGATCAGCTTCGACTCGTACGACGGGTCGGCCAGCTCCGCCTGCCGCTCGCCCCACTTCTCGTAGGACTTGCGCGCCTTGGCGAGGTGCTTGTCGTCGTCCTTGGGCTCGAGCAGGGGGAGCAGCGACCGGAGGGTGCGGCCGACGTCGCCGACCAGGCCGTGGTCGACCGGCGTGCGACGCCCGATGTGCCGGCCGTTGCGGTCGAGCTGGATGACGGTCTTCCCCTCCGGGTAGAAGTTCCGGTAGGGGAAGTCCGTGCCCACCATGAAGAGAACGTCGCAGTCGTCGAACGCCTCCGCGGTCGCCGGGTTGCCGAGCAGGCCGGACTGGCCGACCTCGTACGGGTTCTCGCGGTCGAACGGCGCTTTCGCCTTGAGCGAGACGACCATCGGAGCGGAGAGCGTGCGGGCCAGGTCGAGGACCTCGTCGCGGGCGTCTGCCGCGCCGAGCCCCACCAGCAGCGTGACCTTGGCGGCGTCGTTGAGCACGGTCGCGACCCGCTCGAGTTCGTCGATGTCGGGCGCGGCCGGGGGAGTCGGCGTCACGAACCGCGGCGGGCGGGTGCCCTTGGGCATCTCCAGCCCGCCGACGTCGCCCGGGAGCGACAGCACGGCGACCCCACGCTCGGAGATCGCCGCGTTGACCGCCTGCTCGAGCAGCATCGGCAGCTGGTCGACGCTCGTGATGGTGTGGTTGAACACCGCGACGTCGGCGAAGACGCGGTCGTTGTCGACCTCCTGGAAGAAGTCGCTGCCCATGTCCTCGCGCGGGACCTGTCCCACGATCGCGAGCACGGGCGCGGCCGACTTCTTGGCGTCGTACAGCCCGTTGAGGAGGTGGATCGCGCCCGGTCCGACGGTGCCCATGCACACCGCGACCTCGCCGGTCAGCTGGGCCTGCCCGCTCGCGGCGAAGGCGCCCGCCTCCTCGTGCCGTACGCCGATCCACTCGACCCGGTCCTCGCGGCGGATCGCATCGGTCACCGGGTTCAGCGCGTCACCCACGACGCCCCAGACGCTGCGGACGCCGTGGTCGGCGAGGGAGGTGATGATCATCTCGGCGACGGTGCTCAAAGCGCTCTCCTCGGGTCGGTTCGGTTGGTCCGGCCAACCGGTACCCACGAGCGCGCCCCTCATCCGTGGGGACCCGTGGACCTCCGGTCACCAGGCGACCAGTGGCCTGTTCAGGGACGGAAGCGGTCGGGGTCGGCGTCGGCCCAGTCGCGGGCCCAGGACTCCGGCGCGGAGGCGAGCAGCTCGCCGCTGGCGAGGTGCGGGTACATCTCGGCGTAGCTGAGGACGCTGTCGTGGTCGATGCGACGGCGCAGCATGTGCGGCCGCAGCTCGGAGGGGTCGTGGAGGCCCATCGACGCGATGACCTGCGTGGCCTGCTCGACGCAGTGCTGCTGGTAGTGGCGGACGCGCTCGGACTTGTCCGGGACGTAGAGCGCCCGGGCGCGCTTCGGGTCCTGCGTCGCCACGCCGACGGGGCAGGTGTTCGTGTGGCAGAGCTGGGCCTGGATGCAGCCGACGGCCATCATCATCGAGCGCGCGGAGTTGGTGTAGTCGGCGCCCTGGATCAGCCGCTTGACGATGTCGATGCCGGTCGCGACCTTGGCGCTCGCGCCCACCTTCACGCGATCGCGGAGACCCGTGCCGACGAGCGCGTTGTGCACCATCAGCAGGCCCTCGGTCAGCGGGGTGCCGACGTGGTCCTCGTACTCCATCGGCGCCGCGCCCGTGCCGCCCTCGCCGCCGTCGACGATGATGAAGTCCGGCGTCACGCCCTCCTCGACCATCGCCTTGCAGATGCCGAGGAAGTCCGTGCGCGACCCGACGCAGAGCTTGAAGCCGGCCGGCTTGCCACCGGACAGGTCGCGCATGTGAGCCACGAAGTGCACCAGCTCGCGCGGCGTCGAGAAGGTCTTGTGCGCCGGCGGCGACACGCACTTCTCGCCGACAGGTACGCCGCGGGCCTCCGAGATCTCCTTGGTGACCTTGGCCCCGGGCAGCACGCCGCCGATGCCGGGCTTCGCGCCCTGGCTGAGCTTGAGCGAGACCATCTTCACCTGGTCGTCGGCCGCCGTGTCCGCGAAGCGGCTCGGCTCGAAGTCGCCGTCCTCGGTGCGGCAGCCGAAGTAGCCGCTGCCGATCTCCCACACCAGGTCGCCGCCGTTGCGGTGGTAGCGGCTCAGCCCGCCCTCGCCGGTGTCGTGCGCGAAGCCGCCCAGGGCCGCACCCTTGTTGAGCGCCTCGATGGCGTTGCCGCTGAGCGCTCCGAAGCTCATCGCGGAGACGTTCATCAGCGCCATGTCGTACGGCCTCTTGCAGTCCGGCCCGCCGATCCGCACCCGCGGCGGCGTCTCCATCGTCGGCACCGGCACGGTCGAGTGGACGAGGTACTCATAGCCCAGCTCGTCGACGTCGCGCTCGGTGCCGAAAGGCTGCTCCTCCTTCATGTCCTTGGCGCGCTGGTAGATCGACGAGCGGGTGTCGCGGTCGAACGGCCGCCCGTCCCAGTTGCGCTCGATGAAGTACTGCTGCAGCTCGGGCCGGATGCCCTCGAGCAGGAAGCGCATGTGCCCGAGCACCGGGTAGTTGCGCAGGATCGAGTGCTTGCGCTGCGCGACGTCGTACACGCCGAGGCAGAGGAGCAGCACCGCGATCACGGCCAGCGCCCACCACCCCGGCCCACCGATCGCAGCGGCCAGCACGGCCAGCAGGCCGAGGACCATCAGGGCACCGAGGACGAAGAAGCGCAACATGTCCCACTTCTACTAGACCAGCGGTGAGACCGCACGTATCCCGCACTAGCCTGAGCCCCCGAGGGGCGGTAGCTCAGTCGGTCAGAGCAGAGGACTCATAATCCTGTTGTGCCGGGCCTGATTCACGCTCAAAACAGGGAAGGACGTTAGCCAGTTCGTTAGCCAACACCACGAGGGGCGGTAGCTCAGTCGGTCAGAGCAGACGACTCATAATCGTCCGGTCACGGGTTCAAGCCCCGTCCGCCCCACAACGCACAGAACCGCCCCGCCCTCCGGAGAGGGCGGGGCGGTCATGCGGTCGTTCGGCCACGGGAACAGGTGGCCGTGTGCGAAGGTTCCTCCGTGGGGAAGCCGAGCGGTCTGCCGAAGCGCCTGTCGCAGGCCAAGGCGCAGCGACTCCTCGAGGCCAACGGTTGGACCCGCGAGGCTGGCGGCAAGCATGTGGTGAAGATGGTGAAGCCGGGCGAGCGCCCGATCACGCTCCCGATCCACCATGGTCAGGACTACGGTGTTGACCTCACGAGGCGCATACTGAAGCAAGCGGGCCTTCTTCCCCAGGCCCCGGACGAGAGGTGAGGGCCATGTTCGAGGAGCCCACGCAGATCGACTACCGCGTTCTCGTGCATCGCGACGAGGACGGCTCCCTCTGGGCCGAGGTGGAGCAGCTGCCTGGCCTGTTCGTCACGGGTGAGACGACCGAGGAACTGACTGAGGCGCTCGCCGAGGCGATCGAGCTCTATCTCTCGACGCCGGAGTCGAGCGTTGCCGTGCGCGTCGACCGGATGCGGGAAGAGTCGCGCACGCTCGATGCGCGTGTCCGCCTCGCGCCTGCCTGAGAACGAAGAAACCGCCCCGCCGACCGTGATGGTCAGCGGGGCGGTGTCGCTATGTCGCTTTCAAAGCGACACGGCTTGCTCCCAACCCGGGAGCACCTTGGAGCAACCTGGGAGTAGCGCGCTACTTCGGCGGCGTGGTCTTCTTCGCGGCGGTCTTGCGCGGTGCACGCTTGGCGGCCGTCTTCTTCGCGGGAGCGGGCGTCGTGGTGTCGAGCACGGCGGGCACGGGCTGGGCCGCGGCCACGGCGGCGGTGATGACGTCGGTCTGCCGGGCGGACTCGCCGGTCACCAGGGCGTGCACGCGGGCTTCGACCTGGCCGACGATGACGTTGCGCAGGGCGTCGAGCATGTCGCCGAGCTCGGCCTTGGTCGCGGCCTGTGCCTGCTCGACGGCGGCAGGAGGCTCGGCGCTGTCGTACGACGGTGCTCCGACGGCGCCGAGCAGGATGCCGACGTAGCGCCACTTCTGCTCGAGCAGCCGCAGCAGCAGGTAGAGCGCGCCGGTGAGGGCCACGGTGATGACGTCGACGACCCAGGTCTGCGGGATCTGCTGGGACAGGCCGAGGCCGATGAGCCAGGAGTAGATGACGGGCACGATGGTCCGCATCAGGGAGTTCAGCATGGTGTCAGTCCTTCTCGGTCGCGTCGAGACGTGCGCGGACAGCGCAGTCCTTGGCCTCGAGCAGCTTCCGCAGGGCGGCGGTGAGCTCGGGGCCATCGGGAAGCGCGTCGGTGATCTGCTGGGCGAGCTCGGCGAACGGCCGGGAGATCTCGGCCAGGTGCTCGGGCAGGTGTGCGCTGGCGAAGTACTTCAGCAGGTGCGTGGTGCCGGGGTGGCGGTCGGGCATGGATCAGTCCTCTGTGGTGTGGGCGTCGTCGACGAGCGCGATGGCGCGGGTGAAGGCATGGAGGGAGTAGGCGGCGGTCGTCATGAGGACGCCGATGCCGAGGGCGGCGAGTGCGGGCCAGAGCGGCGTGCCGTCGAAGCGCGGGCGCTGCATCAGCACTCCTGCCAGTCGCCGTGGTCGACGTAGCCGTGCCAGACCTTCGACGTCCTGCCGCCGCTGTGCAGGATCGAGTTGCTCGACCCGTCGCCGGGACGGATCGAGATCGTGCCGTCCTCGTGCTCGCGGACGGTGTGCCGCACGAGGGTTCCGCAGCCGTTGCCATCGGGGCTGTAGTAGCCCCAGACGCCGCCGGTGAGGTTGCCGGATACGTCGCCCTTCCAGAGGCCGCAGTCGGCGCGGAGCGGTTCGCCGTTCTTGTCGACGTACTTCCAGTAGTCGCCGTGCTGCAGCTCGTTGGGCAGTTGGCCGAGGGTGACGTCAGGGCGTCGACGGCCGATCATGCCGCGTCCCGGTGGCACGGGCAGAGGCAGTCGGTGCCGCAGACCTTGCAGCGCAGCCGACAGCGCTCGTGCTGGGCGTGCTGGCAGTACGTCGAGACGTACAGGTGCGGGCCCATCACGCGACGCTCTCGAAGCGCAGACCGGCCACCGAGAGGCCGTGCAACTTCTCGATGGACAGCGGGTGCCAGGACTCGTCGGCGACGTGCAGACGCCAGCCAGCGGCCGGGAAGACGCTGATGAAGTCGGGGCCATGGTGGGCCGCGATGTGCCCGCCGGCACCGGGCCGGTAGCCCCGCCAGTTGCGGTCGGCGAGGATCACGACCTGACGCCCGGCGGCGAGGTGGGCCGCGATGAGGCGCTTCTCGGCGGCCTGCATCTTGACGTAGGCGGCTTCGAGCTCGTCGTGGACGTGCGGGTTGCGCTGGCCGTTGCGGGCGCCTGCGGGGTAGTGGCCGCACAGGACCGCGACGGGCGGGCATCCCTTGGCGGGGGTGACGACGTCGACCTGCCAGGAGCGGGACGGGGACTGGTGGGTCACGCCGGGTGCGGCCTTGTAGGAGCGGCGGCGCCACGGCTGACGGACCTTGATGCCGTGCAGGAGGATCGGCTCCCGCTTCGACATCTGGGTCCGCTGCCAGCCGTGGGTGAACGTCTCGCGGAGCAGCTGGTGGTCGGTGGGGCGCGTCTTGTCGCCCTCGTCGATCTCGTTGAGGCCGAGCACGACCGGTCCAGCGTGCTGCTCGAGCAGGTGCCGGATGGTGTCCATCGACTCCCGGACCGGCGTGACGGTGCGAGCCCTGCCCAAATTGGCATGGCCCACCGTGAGGCTGTAGGCGCTCACTTCTTGCCCCAGTTGTCGCGGGCGTGGTTCAGGTGGTTGATCGCCTGGGAGAAGTCGTGGAAGTGCGGCGTGTCCTTCTCGAGGTGACTGCGGCCGTCATGCAGAGATGCGAGGGCGGCATCAAGGGCGTCCTTGGCGGTGGCGTGCTTCGGGGCGCTCGGCGCGGCCGGTGCGGGCTTCTTCTCCGGCGCGGGCTTGGCGGCGTCGGGCTGCCAGACGCGCACGCCGTCGATGTCCTCGGTCCAGCCAGCGAGGGTCAGCCCCCACTTGGTGTGCACGTCGTTGATCGGGTAGACGTCGACCTGCCCGTCGCGCACCAGGTCGGTGCCCCACACCGACCCGCCGCCACGGGAGACGGCGGCGTGGCCGAAGCCGTGCGAGCCGCCGGTCCAGAACACGGGCACACCGCGCGGGATGTTGGCCGGGTCGGTCTCGGGGTGGCGGTACTTCGCGCGCTCCCAGGCGGCTGCGGCCGAGGGGGTGCCGTCGGAGGGCACGCCGAATGCGCTGTGGGTGAAGTCCTGGCACATGCCGTGCCAGTTGCGGGACGGGTGGTCGTGCTCGTGCTGGGCGAAGGTCCACGGGTCGCCGTGGACGACCTTGCCGGTGGGTGCGGTCATCGGATGCTCCTTGCTTGGTTGGCGCGGGGACGCGGTGGAACCGACACCCGCCGCCGCGTCAGCCAGCGGGTGTCGGGGAACGGAGGGACGGCGTCAGAGGTAGATGCCGACCTGGATGGCGTGCTGGCACAGGCACCAGTCGCACGCCAGCGCGGAGTGGTCGTGGCCGCAGACCGAGCAGGGGACGTCGTGGCCGAGCGCGCCCGTACCGACCGGGACGGGCAGCGGGTCGGACATGGTCAGCTCAGGCCGAGGCGGACCAGCAGCTGCGCCAGGACGCGCGGATGCGTCGGATGCGCGGGGTGGCCGCCGTGCTTGTTGTGGCCCGGCGCTGACCCGGAGTGGCCGGGCGCGTGCTGGTGCGCCGCGGGCGGCGGCTGGTGGCCGTGCTGATGCGTGCCGCCGTGCACGGGCGGCGGCGAAGTCGGCACCTGGTGATGGTGGACCGCGTGGTGGCTCACGTGGTGCGTGTGGTGGATGCTCGCGGCCGGGGTCCGGTGGTGCCCGGTGGCGGCATGGTGCACGATCGGGTGGCCGGTGGCAGGGTTCCGCAGCGTCGGTGAGGGGACGGCGCCGAGGTAGCGGGCCGGGATCTTCACGCCGTGGCGCTGCAGGTAGCCCACCAGCTCGCCCTGACGCTCGGCGAGCGCCTTGGTGTAGTCCAGCAGTAGCCGCTGGTTGTGGGCGCTGATCCCACGCTCGCGGGCGGCGTCGGCGTTGTCGGCTCGGATGGTGCCGATCAGGGCGTGGACCTGCTCGTCCTTGGTGCGGCCGTCACGCACGGCAGCGACACCGACATAGACGAGGTAGGCGACCATCAGCAGCACCGCGAGCATGAGCAGGAAGCGCCAGTCGAACACGCGGCGTCGAGTGGGCGGGGTGGCATTCACAGCTTCACTCCTCCGGACTGCACGATCACGACGCTGAGGAGCGCGAGGATCACCGCGCCGCACACGAGCTTGACCAGCCAGTCCCAGTAGTCGCCGTGCTTCTTGATGTCGGCCTCGAGGTTGTCCAGCCGTGGCTCGATCACGTCCTTGCGGGCGTACACGTCGGCGATCTCGCCGCGGAGCCCCTTGACCTCGGTGGTCAGGTCGCGCATCGCACGGTCGAGGCTGGCGGCGACGCTGGTGGGGAACTGCGACTCGTCGCTCATGGCCGCCTCCGGTCTGTCGCCATCCGGGTCAGGCCTCGGCCGGGAACGTGACGCCGTCGAAGGACACCAGCGCTCCGGCACCGGACGGCATCCTCACGGTCCCGTCGGCGCCGACGGTGAGGTAGCCGGCGGTGATGGCGGCCGAGCCATTCATGGTGAAGATCGGGACCGTCAACTGGTACGGGGGCCGGTAGCCGGCAGGGAGGGTGAACAGAGTGGCGTTGACTGCCACCGAGGCGGCCAGTCCTCGCAGGTAGACGACGCCGTTGATCTTGGTGTAGCCGACCGGGGCGCCGGACCCGGAGGGGTTGGTGGTGATGCCGGTGACGGTGGCGTTGGTCCAGGAGTGGGTGATGCGGCGCCAGGTCTCGATCCATCCGCCGCTGGTGTAGCGCAACGCGACGATGTTGACCGAGTTCGGGCCGGTGTCGGCGGGTGCGGCGTTGTTGGCGTACAGCGCGGTCGGCCAGGTGAAGGTCCGGCCGCCGGTGGCGTCTTGGGCGACGATGAGGGTGACCTCGGCGCCCTCGACGGCGTTGCTCAGCGTCACGGCGCCCGCGTTGGCGAACAGGGAGAAGGAGTGGACTGAGTAGGCCTTGGTGTCGCAGGTGGTGGCTTGTCCGGCGGTCGAGATGTTGTGGGAGACGGCGACGTCGCCACGGCGCCCGGTCCGCATGAGGCCGCCGGAGACGGCCAGGTTGCCGTTGGTGGCGTCGTAGCCGAGGGTGGGGCCGGCGGGTACGTAGGTGGTGCCGTCGCCCCAGGTGTGGCCGCCGTCGGAGTTGACCCACAGTCGCCAGCCGTTGTCGGCCTTTCGGGCGGTGCGGAACGCGGACTGCAGGCTGGTGGCCTGTCGGACGCCGACGGGGGCGTCGAGGGTGGGGCCGATGGTGTTGACCGCCGCGGAGCCGCCGAGGGGGTTGTAGGTCGTGGTGGTGCCGACGTACTCGGCGGTGCACAGGGTGGACAGCAGCGGGATGCCGTCAAAGCTGTACACGTTGGGGGTGTTCTGGAAGAAGGCGTGTCCGACGACGCGGAGCGTGTTGTTGCCCTGGATGTAGATGCCGTCGACCTGGTGCCCGGCAGCGCCGCCGTAGAAGAACGGGTCGACGAGCTCGACCATGGTCGCCACACCGGGGAACGCGGGGTTGTTCAGGACCCGGAACACGTAGCCCGAGGACAGGGTCGCGGTGCCGTTCTGGGAGAACGCGCAGTCGTCGAACTTCAGCAGCGACGCAGCCTCGACGTCGACCAGGGAGACACCGTTGACGGCGGTCTCGAAGATGCAGTGCCGGAACACGTTGTGGGTGGGGGCATAGGGGTAGACCCCGGCACCGGCCTCGGTGACCTTCAACGCGTGGGAGGGGGTGCCCCAGGTCTCGCAGCGCTCGAAAAGGTTGCCGCCGGCGCCGAAGGTCATGGTGAGGGCGTCGTCGCCGCAGCCGAGGGTGTCACAGGAGATGAAGGTGTTGTTCTGGCCGCCGTTGATGACGACGCCCTTGCCGGCGGCGTTCTTGATCTGGATGGCGGTGTAGGTGGTGGTGATGGACTCGACCCACACCAGGCCAGTGGGGTCGCCGTGGCCGTTGCCGTCGACGGTGATGTTCGCGAGCGCGGCGGGGTGGTTGTGGTTGTCGGTCCAAGACCCGGACTGGAGCCGGGAGGTGGCGTCGAGGGCGACGAGACGGCCGCGGCCGGCGCCGTTGCCTGCGCAGCCGACGAGTGCGACGCCGTCGGGGATGCTGAGGACGCCCTTCCAGCCGTAGGTGCCCGAGAGCCACAGGATGCCGCCGCCCGCAGAAGCGAGCGCGGTCATGGCGTCGTTCAGGGCGGTGTAGTCGTTGGCGGTGCCGTTGCCGGTGGCGCCGTGGGCTTCGGGGTAGGCCCACTGGATGGGGAGCTGCCCGGGTGCGCCGGGCAGTCCTGCGGGTCCTGCGGGGCCGCGGGGTCCGGGGCGGCCGACGACCATCCCGGACGGGGTCAGCGGGGGCTTGGCCATCGCGGTGTGCTCCTCAGCTCTTCGGGTGGGTGTTGGCGGCGACGACCAACGTGTCGTCGAAGAACTGCCAGGTGTTGACGCCGTCGCTGCAGACCAGGTCAAGCACGATCAGGCCGCGGTTGCGCCACACCGAGACCCTCGGGTCGGTGCCGCCGGTGTAGCCCTTGGTGATCGGCAGCCTGTTGACCACGGCGATCGGCAGGTCCCAGGACAGGACGCCGTAGGCGTCGCCGGAGATGGTGCCGTCGGCGCCGGCGCCTGGGTTGGAGGACAGGGTGGCGAGCACGGCCCCGGACCGGTTGGTCAGGGTGGTGGTGAAGGTCAGGCCGGGGTGGGCGGTGAAGTCGAACGCCTTGCCGGTGGCGGTGTCGGTGAAGTGGACCTCCCAGTGCCAGGCGGCGCCGCGGCGGGCGATCGGGGCCGGGTTGAGCTGGTACTGGGTGGCAGCCACGAGAGCCTCCTATTGGGCGATCTACAGGGCGATGTAGCCGGAGTTCGGGAAGTCCTGGGTGAGCACGTCCTCCAGGGACCGCGACACCAGCCCGGTGGGGTTGGCCTGCAGGGAGTCGGCGTCCCAGTCCATGTCGGTGTCGCCGATCACGACGTCGAGGTGGTGCCCGAGGCCGCGGGGGTCGGAGACGCCGAGGAGCCGCATGGTGTCCATGCCCCGCATCAGCCCGAGCGTGGCCGGGAGCCCGCCGGGGGTGGCGACCTGGGTGCGGTCCAGCGTGAGGCCGTTGGTCCAGCCGGACTCGCCGGCGAGCTTGCCCCACAGGCCTTGGGCGATCGCGGTGGCACGGGCGGCGGTGATCGCGCCGCGGGAGGTGATGTTCACGCCGCGTTCCTTGCCGCCCTCCGGTGTCGTCGCGGGGTAGGACGCGGTGGCGAGCGGGTTGCCGGACGCGGTGGAGACGTAGCGGACGAAGACGCGGTCGACACGGTTGTCGGCGGCCTGCCCGAGGTCGCCGGTGCCGGGGGTGATGAACCAGTCCGGCATGGTCTTCGCGGCCGGTGGGCCGGTGATGATGAGTTGGCGGTGCTGGTTGATGGCCCAGCCGGAGTTGTTCTCGGTGGCCCACGCGTCGAGGAGCTGGTCGAGGTAGGTCAGGGTAGTCGAGCCGTCGTCGGCCTGGGCGAGGGCGGTGGACCCGAAGTCGTCACGCCTGGTCCATCCGACCGCGCCGCGGGCGATGGCGGCGTCGACGGCGACGTTCGGGGCGCTGGTGGTCTGTCCCGAGGAGGTCAGGCACAGGGCGCCCTCGGCCTCGTGGGGTGCGCCGACGGCGGTGAAGTCGCCGGAGTCCCAGTTCGGCTCCGACAGGGCACCGACCCAGATCGGGACCGGGCCGAGGCGGACGGCGACAGGTGCGCCGTACACCAGCGCGGGATGGCGCGGGAGCAGCTTCCCGGTGGGGTTGAGGAAGGACCAGGTGGCCTCGTCGTCGCCAGTCTGGATGGTCTTGGTGTGCAGCGACCCCCACGCCCCAAGTGGCGCGACCGAGGACAGTGGCAGTCCGGCGACGTACACCTCGGGGCGGGTGACGGGCCGGCGGCGCCACAGCTGGTAGCCGTACGACAGCGCCATGCCTCAGCCCGCCTCGGTGCTGTCGTCCTCGGACAGCGCGGAGGCGGCCGGATGGGAGTGGAAGCGGGGGAAGTACTCGAGCTCGCACTGCGCGATCAGCGACCCCATCGTCATCGTGAACACCAGCAGCGGGCCGGGCTCGAAGCGATGCGACCCGAACGACTCGCACGCCCAGTCCAGGCACATCGACTGCTCGTCGACATTCCCGGAGCCGCCGAACACGCTGGGGCGGGCCGCGCCGAGGTCGGGGGAGCGGACCTCGACCCATGCGATCGGGTCGTTGCTCAGGTTGCTGATCCAGGTCAGCGCCCCGTTGTCGAGCCCGAACAGCCAGCCCTCGTCGATCGTCGCCGCACCGGCCGTGGCCTGCAGGGTGATCTCGACGGCGTAGTCGTCGGTCTCGACCTCGATCGGTGGCAGTTGGAGCCGGTCGGCGAGGTTGTAGACGGTGTAGATGCTGGACGCGGCCAGGCTGGTGGTGCCGGACAGGATCTGGCTCGAGCCGATGGTGTCGGAGCCGTCGGCGGCGACGAGCCGGGCCTGCCAGGCGATGGTGGCTGCCGAGGTGACATGCAGGGACGCCATCAGTGAGTAGGTGCCCGAGGCGAGGAGCGACGCCGGGATGAGGAACTTCATTGGCCCGGCCAGCGGGTTGGTGCCGCCGGAGACACGGGAGGTGTCGGCGGTGACGGCGTCGCTACTCGTGCGCCAGCAGCGCAGCGGGGGCGTCCAGTCGGTGTTCGCGGAGGTGAAGATCAGCAGGTTGCGGCCCAGGGACGAGGAGGTCGCGGAGTGGTAGAGCCGGATCGTGGCGCGGGTCGGCATCGACCCGACGATCGTGGCCTGGCGTGCGCCCTGCCGAGTGGTCGACGTCGTGGTGTCACCAAGCGTGTCGGTCGACGCGACCCGATGCACCTCGAGGGCGATGGAGTAGCCAGCCGACTTGGACGCGGACCAGGAGTCGAGGTAGTCCTTGCGGATCCGCAGCGAGGAGAACGACGCTGGCGGCTGAAAGAACACCCGGTCCGAGCCGCCGATGCCGACGCCGGGCTGGACCAGCAGGGGCTGCAGGGTCGGGCCTGTTCCGTTGTCGGCACTGATGACGTAGGTGCCCGGGATCGTGACGAGCTTGCCGGAGCCGTTGGCCTCGAGCGTGCTGATGTCGACGACAAGGTAAGGCTGCCCACTCGGCATCGTGAGTGCCGCGGTGCGGACCATCCGCAGGTACTGGGTGCCGGCGGTGATGGTGCCAGCCTCGGCGGTCAGGAATGCCGGCGTGCCTTCGACAGTCGGTCCGGAAGCGTGGATGAAGTCGGAGCTGGCCTGGATGGTCCAGTGCGTGACCGAGCTGCAGTCGTCGAGCACCGTCACCACAGCCGCAGCACCCGGATCCGGCGGCGGCGCGATCGCCGGAACGACCTCCGTGTCCGCCGTCCGCGCGAACGGCAGACACGTCAACGTCAACGTGAACACGCGCCGCCCCTGCAGGACCTCGTCGGAGTCCCAGCCGTCCGAGGTGTCGCGCTCAAGCTCGGCCACCAGCACGTCGAACACCGCCGGGGCAGAGTTAGCCAGCGGCGGCGTCCACACGATCGGCGGCGGACGGTCCGGCAGGCACTGCGACGTCAACGCCGCCTCGACCTCGGCATGGGTCTCGCCGTCATTGGCGTCGACGTACAGCTGCAGCACGATCGTCCGCGCATCCCACCCGGTGCGGGCCGCGAGCACGCCGTCGATCGCCAGCGACTGCAGCGTGTCCACGATGCTGACCGGATTGCCGAAGTTCGACCCGGCCGAGTACGCGGCGATGTCATAGTCCACGTCCGGGTCGGCCGGGCCGTGGAGCTGCAGGTCGCCCCACACCACCAGGTCGTCCTGCAGGATCGGACGTGCCATCAGCGGAGCCCCTTCGCGGCGTTCTTGCGACCGGCCGACGAGACGCCGCGCTGGTGCGCCTTCGCGGCTGCTGCCTTCGCGTGCGCGGCGGCCTTGTTGTCCTTCTTGATCTGCGCCTCCATGCGCTTCACGACGCCGGTGAGCTTCTCGATCTGCTTGGACTCCTCGGACTTCTGCGCCCCGTAGGAAGCGCTGGCGGCAGCCGACCCGACAGTGGTCGTGATCCGGCCACGCGTGTTGTAGAGCCGCTCATAGGAGGCGAGATTCTTGCGGGACAGCCCGGCGAACTCCTGCGCGCCCGCGAGACCGCCCTGGGAGAGGATCTCGGCCAGAGCGTCGCCGTCCACGCCCTTCTTGCGCAGCTTGGCGATGGCGGCCTTCATCTGGTCGCCATGGGTGATGTCGCCGCGCAGGGTTGACATCACGCCGCCGTAGCTGGTGCTGCCGTACTGCGAGGACCACACGTTCGCGGCGGTGGAGAACAGGTCCGTCTTCAAGCCGGACTGCACGCTCGAGGAGAGCTGCTGCATCTTGGAGACCAGCGTCGAGCGGGCCTGCTTCTCCTTGTCGAGCGTCTTCGTGGCGTCCTTGAGGTGCTCGTTCAGCGTTTTGACCGACAGCCCGAGCTCGGACCACAGGTGCAGCTGCTGATACGTCGCCCACGGGCCGTGGTGGTGGTGAGCGGCCCCGGCAGTGCCACCGTTGGCGAGATGGCCCGCATTGATGGCCTTGAGTAGCGAGCGGTGACGGTCGGCCTGGCCGTAGCGGTTGGAGATGACCTCCTCGCCGTCCGCGAGGAGGTACGGGTGGCGGTCGGCGTAGGGCATGCCCGTGCGCGGGACCGTGCCACCGTCTGCGCTCATACCAGGCATCGAGCCGCCGCCGGGAAGGTGCTGGATCGGCGTCTTCCCGGACGAGCCGGGCACGTGACCGCCCGTGACCATGTTCCGGACGATGTTCGAGGTGACGGTCACGGTCTTCGACTGGATGCTCGCCAGCAGCGCGTGGATGCTCTTGAGGCCTGGCGACGCGTGGTCGATCAGATAGACCAGCGCCTTGCGCTCGTTGGTGGTCAGGTCGAGCGACTTCACCAGCGCGTCGACCTGCGACGTGGTCTGCGGGATGCCCTCCTGCCCGACCTTGGTCTGCACCTTGGTCGGCAGGGCGTGCCAGGCCGCGCTGATGCCGTCGATGGCGCGCGAGGAGTCGCCGGCCGACATGCCCGTGGCCTTCGCGAGGTCCTGCATCGACGTCGTGCCCTGGCGCGACAGGTCGTTCAGCGAGTTGTTGTAGACCTGCGCGTCCTTCTGGGCCTGCTCGAACGTCTTGTTGAGCCGCTGGATCGCGGTCGTCCCGCCGTCGGCGAGCTGCTTGATCGCGAGGCCCGCGCCGGTGCCGAGCTGGTCCTTGATCTGGGCCAGCGCCGCCGGGTCGGCGCCCTCCTGGAGCGCCTTCGCGTAGTTGTGCCCCAGCTGTGCCTCGGCTGCGGCCTGCTGCTGCCAGCGGCTCAGGAGCTTGTCGAACGACGTCGTCGGCTTCTGCATGTCCTGCGCGAGGTTCACGAAGGAGTCGGCCGTCTGCTGGTTCGCGGCCCGCAGCGACTTCATGCTGGTCGCGGCGCCGCCCGTCGCGCCCTCGAGCTGCTTGATCTGCACCTTTGCGGCGGCGATCTTGGCCGCGAGTCCCTTGCTGCCCTCGCCGAACAGATCCGAGCCGGTGTCGTTCAGGGCGTCGAGCGGATGCGAGAACAGATCGCCGAGGCCGCTGAGTGACGTGCCTCGGATCTGGTTCCAGATCTGCAGGTGCTGCTCCATGTCGGCAAGAGCGGCCTTCATCTGTGGAAGGTTCTGGCTCGCCGATGCGGTATTGAAGTCGTTCTGCGAGTTCGCAGTACCGGACATTCCTGCGCCTACCTGCAGCGCGAGCGCGGCGATCATGGGACCGACTACCTTCGCCTTGGCGCCGATTCCTTCCGTCGCGGCCTCGGCTTCCCCGCTGGCGACGACAGAGGTGGCGCCCATCTCCTTGAAGGAGACGCCGATCTTGTCGACCGCGGCCGAGACGAGCTTGGCGACGCTGGCGAGCTGGATCATCAGCATGATCGGCGTGCCGAGCGGCGACTCTGCGATCTTGGCGATGATGTCCGCGATGTCGGTCAGGGCCTGCAGCGTTGGCCCGCCGAGCGGAGCCGCAGCCTTGCCGATCCGGAGAATCGCGTTGGCGATCGCATCCACAGCGTGCGTGACCATCGGGCCGTTCTGCTGCACGTAGGCGATGAAGTCGTGGAAGCCCTGCGTGCCGACCAACCCTATGCTCCAGGAGTCGAACGACTTCGCAACGTTGACCAGCCAGTCGTTGAAGCCCTGGTTCAGCGGCGCGAAAGCCATCCAGAGCTGGGACAGCCCGTCGGCCAGCGACCCGACGACCTTGCCCATGGCGGCCATCGCCTTCGGGGCCTCGGTGTCGATGAAGTTGAAGAAGTCGGCGAAGTGCGGGCCAGCCAGGGCTGCCGCGCCCTCCTGGGCAAGATGACCGCCCATGGACCCGACATCGGTGAAGATGCGCTCCAAGACCGGGGCGAGGGGCTCGAGGTCATGGATCGCCTTCGTCAGCCCGGGGAACCACGCGGCCTGCGAGGACGACTGGATCTGGGACAGCAGCGGCATCATCGAGTGGAGCTGCTCGACGAACTTCTGGGCCGACGGCGCGAGCTGGTCCATGGCCTGCTGCGCGGCAGCGAGGTTCGCTGTGGTCGGAGCGACTGCGGCCTTGTCGACAGCCTGGAGCGCGGTCCCGACGCCATGGAAGGCGAGCACCAGCGAGCCGCCGGCGAGAGCAGCCATGCCCATGTCGTTCGCCAGGCCACCGATGGCGGCGGTGCTGACCGCGGCGATCGGGCTGATGATGGGCGAGAGAGCACCGAGCGACGCCATCAGGAGACCCGAGGCGTTCTCGGCCTTCTTCGTGTCGTTGCTCAGGTTGCCTAGGCTGGTGCTGAGCCGCTTGTCGCCCTGCTCGGCGTCCAAAGCGGCCTTGGCCTGCTGCCTGATGGCAGCCTGCAGGCGTCGGGAGCGCTCCTCGGCGATGGCCTGCTCAAGCGAGAGCTCCTTGGTTCGCTGGGTCGTCTTCTGGGTCGAGGAGCCGAGCCCGTCGACGGACTTGCCGAGGCTGTCGGTGTCCTTCGTGGCGTCCTTGGTGGCCTGGTCGAGGTCTCGGGTGGACGATGCCGACCCGGCCGTGGTGCCGTTGAGGTCGTTCAGCTTGGACTTGAGGAACTCGACCGCGGCAGCATCGGCCAGGATCTGCTCGGCGAACGTGCCCTCGACCTCGAGGAGAACGGACTCACGGCGAACGGCCACGGGGACCTCCTGACGGGGTTACGCTCACGGAGTGAGGAAGGTGTTGGTGCTGGCAGGCCTGCCGGCGTTCGTTCTTGTCGTGATCGCCGTAGCGGCCATGGCGGGGGTCGCGGAGGCGGTAGTGGTCGCCTGTTGCGTCCTCGGGGTCGCACTCGTCGTCGCCGGAGGGACAGCCGCGATCAACGGCTACGGGCGACGGCATGCCGACGCGCCGCCGATGACCGCGAAGGCACGCTTCGGCGCGGTGTTGATCGGTGCGGTCGTCGCACTCGTAGGCCTGCTGCAGGTGATGACCGGTGGGGCCAACTCGTCTCTCGGAAATGCGTTGGGCCAGTGGATGCTGATCCTGGGCGGTCTATTCGCCCTCGCGAACCTGGCCCTGGCCGGGTTCGCCCTCATGCGCGATGGGTGACGCGGCGACCTTCGTGGTGAACTCGTCCCACGGCGCCAGGTCTTCGTCGGCGACGCCGACCTCGACGCCGTCGGAGTGGCCGTAGGGGAAGGACGCCGAGCGGGTCTTGCCCCAGCGGGTGAAGGTGCCGTCGTGGAACGGCATCTCCTCATGCAGACGCTCATAGGCGGCGCGGGCTGCGACGATCTCCATCGAGACGTAGCAGATGCGCCGGGCCGGGTACCAGACGCGCTCAGGGTCGGAGCATTCCTCGACCGGACGGCCACACTCGGGGCAGGTGGTCTTGTCGCGCTTCCAGCGGACCAGCCACAGGTTGCGCTCGGTCTCGGGGAGCCGGTCGAACTGGGCCAGGCTCAGGCCGAGCGACTGAGCGACCTCTAGGTCGCGCTCGACGTCGGCGCGGTCGAGTAGCGAAGCGATTTTGGGTCGACCACACCGCCCGTGTTCAGGCCGAACGCGGTCGTCCACAGGGTGTCGAACTGCCCGGCCGAGAGCCGCTTGAGCCGCTTGGCGACCTGGTCGGTCGGGGAGACGATGGTGCGGATCTCGTCGTCCTCGGGGTCGACGTAGGCCAGCAGTGGGCGGCCGAAGTCCTCGGTGTTGATGCCGAACAGGACGTCGTCGGGGTGCGTGACCTGCTTCGGGTCGCCCTCGCCGTCGTGGTCGGGGTCGTCGATCTTGCGCGGCGGGTGCGCCTTGACGAGCTCGCGGAACTCGGTGTGCCCGATGTTGGACAGCACCCACTCCTCGGCCCGCTCGGCGGCCTCGTCGACGAACGCGTCATAGGCGGCACGCGCGGCCTCGACGGCCTCGCTCTCGACTGCGGCCGTGTCGCCGAGTCGACTCGCCTGAGCCTTCGCCTCGAGCAAGGTGCGCTCGGCGATCTCGACGTTCTGCCGTAGCGCGACGAGTTGCTCGAGGTCGTCGTCGGCGTAGATGTTGATCTTCTTCTTCACGGGCTTGCCTCACTCGACAGGTTCGACAGGGGGCTCGACAGGACTGGCGGACCGGGGCGGGCGACTGTCGAACCCGCCCGCCCCGGCGCTTGGTCAGGACCCGGCGACGATCGCGGCGCGGGGCAGCGGCTTGCCGGTGATCGCGATGGACACCGACTGGCCGGCCTCCATCGCCTCGGCGGTGCCGTCGTTGGTCGGCGTGGAGGGCCCGAACTCGACCGGGTACACGTCGACGAACTGCCCGGCGGCGAAGTCGACGCCCTGGGCGATGGCCTTGCGGGAGACCATGAAGCCGGTGACGGTGGTGCCGTCGGCGGCCTGCTGGAGCATCTCGTAGGCCTTCACACCGTCGTCGCCGTCGGCGCCCTGCGGGTCGTAGGCGTACTTCGGGGAGCCGCCGGCCCACGCCGTCTTGCCGACGAACTGGTAGGTCTCGGTGTCGCCGAGGCGGGCATTCTGGTCGACGAGGTTGGTGGTGGCCTGCGGGTCGAACGGCGCGTCGTCGAACAGGATGTTGGTCATGTCCAGCGACGAGGCGCCGGTCAGCTCGGTCACCGTCGGGCCGGTACCGGTGGCGTATCCGGCGATGGCGGGGACGAAGACCTGGTTCCAGCGCCCGAACACCTTCGCGGCGGCGGGACGGAGCGGCTCAGCCATTGTGGTTCTCCTTGGACTCGGCCTGCTGGCCGTCGGTGGATGGGCTCGACAGGGACTCGTGGTAGTCGTCCGGCCGCGGCATGCCGGTCGGGGTGGAGGCGGGCTCGTCGAGCACGGTGTAGTGGCCCAGGTGCAGCCGGTGGGCGGCGATGGTGCGGTCGTAGCCGGTGTCCTCGTCGCGGACCCGCAGACGGCCGAACGCGTCGGGCTGCGGCTGCTTGGGCTTCGCTGGACGGGCGGCGGCCTTCTTCGCGGTGGGCTTGGCGGCCGTCTTCTTGGCAGCGGGCATGACGATGTCTCCCTTGTGCGGGTCGGTGGAGCGGGAAGTGCTCAGAAGGTCCAGTCGTCGACGCCGGTGAAGCCGAGGGTGTCGCGGTGGATGGCCTCGGACTCGGCCTCGAATGCGAACGGGCCGATTCCGGTCGGCGTGGTGTCGGCGATGATCTGGCTCTCGAGGACGGCGGTGATGCGTCGCCGGAGCTCGCGGACGTTGGACACGGTGTCGGCGCAGTAGCGGGTCCCGAGCCGGTGCAGCGGGACCATGACGGCGCCGGAGAAGCGGGTGGTGCTGTTGAGCCGCCGCGACAGGTCGACGACGACGTAGATCTTCGGCAGTGCGCCGGGCGTGGTGCCCTCTGCGTCGCCGGGGATCTCGTCGTAGTCCCACACCGGGCACGGCACGTCGACGCCGTTGACGGTGACCGTGATGTCGGCGACCGCAGCGGCGAGCGCGGTCTTGATTGCGGTCGCGGTGGGCTCCTGTGCGAGCGTGGTCACCAGAAGGCCCCGTCGATCGCGCCGCGGACCCCGATCTGGAGCTCGTCGGCGGCCTTGTCGCCAGCAGCCACGAGGTCGCGGTTCGGCGGCCCGTGGCGGAAGCCGGCGCCGACGGGCTGTCCATGCTCGTCGGCGGTGATGCCGAACTCGGCGGACGTAGAGCTGAGCATCTCGCCCGTGATGCGCTTGTAGAAGTTCTTGCCGTGGCGGCCGGATGCCGCGATGGCGTGGGCGCGGGCCATCTGCGTGCCGAGCCTCTGTGCGGAGTCGACGGCGCGGGTGAGGCTGTTCTGCAGCTTGGCCGCGGCGTCGCGCAGGTCGCTCTCGAGCAGGTCGAGCTCGTCGTGGACGACTACGCGGATCATGCTCACCATCCCCTCGGGCGCTCGACGGCCTCGACGGGCACGCGGCGGGCGGTGGCCTGGTCCTGCCAGTCGGCCTCGGTGATGCGGAGCACCATTCCGGCGTTCTCGCCGTCGGTGATCTCGATCAGGTCGCCGTCGGCGATGTCGCTGGTGGTGACCGGGAGACTGGCCTGGTGCCGGGAGTGGTTGACCTCGGTGCCGTCCAGGCTGCGGCCGGCGATCTTGGTGGCGGTGCCGGCCGACATCGACAGCGAGCCGATGCGGACCGGGAGGTCGGTGTACAGCACCGTCCAGCTGTCCGTCTCGATGCCGTTCGCACCCGGGACCCGCTGGCCGGTGCGTCGGCGGATCGTGCAGCGCGACGTCATCCGCGACTCGGCCAGCGCGCGGAAGCGCCCGAGAGAGGCGACGGCGTACATCAGTAGGACCCCACGACGACCGCGGCGCCCGCGTTGAACCGGGCACGGAGCCACTGGCGGGTGGCGGCAGGGATGAACACGGGCGAGACCGCGGAGGCGCCCTCGGCCGTGTACTGCTCCTGCGCGTCATCGATGCGGACCATCTGCACCCCGGCGTTCGACCCGCCGCCCGCTGCGTCGTGCTGCAGCCACGCGACCGCGAGCTGGACACACAGGTCGCCGACGTCGGCCGGTACGACGGGCAGGCCGAACGTGAACGTCATCTCGACGGGAGCGGGCTCGCCATGACGGGTCCAGCCGTGGCGACGCCACAGCCCCTCGGCCACGACGCGGTAGTCGGTGGTCGGGTGGCCGTCGATGGTGACGTCGGTGACCGAGTCGCGCACGATCGGGCCAGGCAGCCGCAGCAGGACGTCGTGGTCGCCGTCGATGACGACCGTGGACGTCATCTGCGTGATCGGGACCCCGGCAGCGTCACGGATGGCGTCCGTGGCGACAGCCAGCGCGCGAGCAGCCTGGTCGCTGCCGGACCACACAGCAGGAAGGTCCGCCGTGGTGGCGAGCGGTGCAAGCGTCACGACGGACCTCCCTGACTACGTGGATGGATGAAGCGGTCGACCCGACCGGTCAGGCGTCGACGGACCAGGTCGCGACGCCGACGGGGCGGATGACCTCGGCGCCGTAGACGTGCAGGCCGCGGAGGCGGTCGGCGAAGGAGTTCTGCGACCGCATGGCCTCGGTCTCCACGATCTGGGAGACGAACGCAACCGACGGGTTGTACCAGGCGATCGCGAACGGCACGTCGACGGTCGGCAGGTTCTCCGACTGGATGACCTGGAAGTTGAGCAGGCCGCCGATGGTCGCGTTGCGCAGACCGTCGGTGGTGCCGGAGACCTGGAAGCTGGTCAGCTTGGAGTCGGCTCCCACGAGCAGGGAGGCGAACTCGGCGTTGATGAACAGCGACCGGGAGGCCTGCGGAACCTTGGCCTTGTCGAGCGCCTTGCGCAGGTCGCGCACAACGTCGAACGCCTCATCACCCGTGGTGGGCGCGGTGCCGGTGAGCTTGTTGCCCGAGTCGGCGCCGGCCGCGGCCGTGGCGAAGATGAACGAGTCGGCGTCGAGGGCCATGGAGATGCCCGCGGACTGGGTGTAGACGTCCAGCGAGCCGGCGGCCTGACGGCGGTCGATGTCGTCTACCTGGAAGTCGAACGACTTCTCCTGGTCGATCGGCAGCAGGATCTGCGTGTTGTCGATCGGGTCGGGCGTGGTCTCGCGACCGGCGGCCTTGTAGTCCTTGATCGCGATGTCGACGGCGGTGGTCACTTTGACCTGGTTGCCGACGCGGGCGTCGCCCTCGTACTCGCGGTTGGTCTGCGCGGCCGCGGTGGCGGCGGCGCGGAAGTCGAGCAGCATCTGGGCGTTCCAGACCTGCGGGATGAAGTTGGCGAAAGCCATGGCGGTTCTCCTTGGTCAGAGCGTGAGCGGGGTCATCCGCCGAGGAGTCGCTTGAGTCGGCCGTCGTTCTTGGCGGCCACGATCTCCTCGGGGGACATCTGCGCGATGTCCTCGCGCGTGAGCTGCTTCGGTCCGGTCCCGTTGCGGGCGCCGGCGTCTGCGCTCCCCACCTGCTGGCCTTGCGCCGCGAGATAGGGCTTGGTGTTGATGAGGCTGTCGATCGCGGAGACGATCGCGTCGGAGTCGACGCTGCCGTCCGAGCCAACCTCGAAGTCGGACGGGTCGATGTGGAAGGCCAGGTCGCCCAGGGCGGCCTCGTTGACCTTGCCCTTGGCGGCCGCGCGGAGCTCGGCGGACACGATGCGCTTGTTGGCCAGGGCGAGCGCCTCGTCCTTGACCTTCTGGGCCTCGAGCGTGGCGGCGTGCTCGGCTTCCTTGCCGTCGATCTGCGCCTTGAGGGCGTCGAACTCGGTGCGGAGCGCCTTGAGCGCCTCCTTGGCCTCGTTGCGCTCGGCCTTCATGGCGTCGATAGCCCTCTTGCCGGCGTCGCCGAGGCCGGTGGGCTGGTCGGTCTGCTGGGTTCCGCTGGCGGAACCGGCCGTTGCGGTCGCGTCCGTCGCGGTACTCGTGCCGGTGTCGCCAGACGTCTGGGCGGCAGTGGCGGAGTCGGTCGTGCTGGTGGTGTCGGTGGCGTCGGCCATCGGTCTCTCCTTGCGAGAGTCATCCCGATGCCTTGCGCGTCGGGTGGGTCAGAGGAAGAAGCCGTAGCGCTTGAGGAGCGCAATGGCCTCGGTGCGGTCGCTGGCGAGCTGGTAGATCGACTCGGGCATCAGCCGGACCGGCGGGACGTGCTTCTGCCCGCTCTTGGCGACCGCGAACTGGTTGAACCAGTCGGTGTCGCCGTACTTGCGGGCCGCATAGCCTCCGCCGAACCAGCCCCGCTTGGTGGTGCCGGTCGAGGTGGCGAACACCTTGCGGCCGTTGAGGTCCTGGGCGACCGACATGCCCGAGCGGGCGTTGACGACGGCTGAGATGTCGGCTCCGTCGCGGATCGCCTGGGCGCCGGCGTTGGTGAAAATCCGGTTCTGCTGGGTCTCGCCGAGGGAGTGGAAGTAGGCGTCAGGGTTGGCGAGGCCACCGCTGGCGTTGGCGACCGTCTCGGGGATGTGGACGCAGTCGCAACCGGGGTGGCGGGCAAAGCCTGCGTTCCACTTGTAGAACCGCCCGGCCAGCACCACGCAGCGCGAGCACGACGGCGGGTTCAGCATGCGGATGTAGCCGATGACCTGCGGTGTGGCGGTCAGCGACGCGGAGGCTGCCGCACGGGCGGTGTCGGCCATCGCGGTTGCGACCGAGGTGGCGATGAACCTGCGGCCCTCCTCGAGCGCCGCCTTCGCTGCCTCGGAGGCGTTGAAGTCCTCTGGTGCCACGAGCGCCTTGGCCTCGCTGAACGCCTGCCCGGAGTGCGCCACGGCCGAGCCCAGCATGTCCTCGATGGTTCGGCCGTCGCCGTTCCAGCCGGCGAATCCGGCAGGGTTGATCGTCTCGTCGGGTGGGTCGATGTTGCGGAGTTGGGCCAGGTCGGCGGCGTACCGCGCGGCTCGGCGGGCGACCTGCTCCTGTGCCTGGCCGACGACGGCGCCCATCAGCACCGACAGCGGGCCGAACTGCTCCGACCAGTTGCCCTCGGGCTTCATCCTCGACCAGAGCCGATCGAGGATGATCAGCGTCGCGAGCTTGCGCTGCTGCTGCTCGGCGTAGAACTCAGAAGCCGGTGACGGTGGGGCTTGCGTCTGCGCCACTGCTCGCACCGATCTTCAACGCGGCCTCGAGGATCGGGTCGGACTGCTCGGCCTTGATGCGCTCCATCTCGCGGTCGATCTCCGGGTCGGTCATGCCGTAGCGGGTCTCGAGCACCGTCCGTAGCGAGATCCCGGTGGCGCGGTCCTTTGTGGCGGCGTCGGCGACCTGGGCGAGCGAGTGCATCGCCGGGTCCTTCCACTGCACGAAGCGCTGGGAGTCGGTGGAGCGGACGGCCATCGCAAGGTCCTTGCGGCCACGGCACAGCGCCTGCAGTGCCGCGACTTCCTTGACCGCGGTGGAGGCGTGGGTCTGGAACGCCTGGCACTTGGTGACCAGCGGGACCTCGGCCGCGGTGAGCGCGTCGCCGTTGAGGTTCGCCATGGCGTCGTTGGTGAGCAGGTAGTGACCGGGCGTGCGGGTCTGGGCGGCGATGTGCGCCTTGGCCTCGCGCATGAAGTCCAGGAAGTAGTCCGACTTCGCAGCATCCCACTGGTCGATGCTCGAGGCTCCCGGCAGGAACAGGAATCGGCCCTTGGCGACGTCCTCGACCTTCGCGGGCTTCTTGCCGATGATCTGGCCGTCCTTGTCCAGGATCGGCACCTGTGGCGGATCGCCGCCGAGGATGGCGCGGGCAGTCATCGACGCCTGGTCAGCGGCAGCGAGCAGGTAGGACCACGCCACGTTGATGGCGTCCTGCATCGCCATGACGCCGTCGATCTCCGAGATGGGCTCCATGCCGATCATGGGCCGGTTCAGCACCTCGACCACAGGGACCTCGCCGAACGGGTTCGGCAGCGGCCACTGCTCGCCGGGCACCTCACGCGGGTCCCAGCCACCAGAAGCGCCCAGGGTCGGCGGCACGTAGACGCCGGACTCCATCAGCCGCTTGCGCATCTCCTCGGTGACGCCGGCGGGACGCGAGAACTTCCACAGCTGGGTCGGCGTGTAGAGCGTGGCGTACTCGGTCTCGTCGACGGTCCACACCTTGAGCGCGAACAGGCGCCCGCGGCCAAGGTCGTCGTAGTCGACGATCACCTGGTCGGGGCGCTCCCAGGAGATCACCGGGTTGTTGTCGGCGTCGGGCCAGACCAGTACGGCCGAGCGGGAGGCAGCGACGGTGGTCAGGAAGCCCTGCGAGGACTGCGCGGTCATCTCGTTGCGCTGCCAGTCGTCCCACAGCGCCTTCTCGTCGGCGCTGGACACGTTCGTGGCCTCGCCGAGACGGAAGCCGTCGATGCGGAGCCGGTCAACCTCGGACTGCGCGACGATCGAGCACCAGTTGTCGGCGAATCCGGCGAACCGCTGGGCGTGGACGTCGCGCCACTCCTGGGTCACGAACGCCAGGCTGTGCTCGCCGTTGAGGTAGCGCAGCCGCTTCTCGATCGGAACCCGGCGCAGGATCAGGCGCCCGTAGAGACGGCCGATCACCTTGAGCGCGTCGTCGGTGGTCACAACCTGCATGGGCCACCTCCTGACGGGGCTCTAGGCGAAGAAGATGAGGTCGTTTGCTGGCTTCGGCCAGTCATCGGCGGCGGTCACGTCGCCGGCGGCCTCATGGGCGAGGATCGAGGGGATGGCCATGTCGATCTTGCGGCCGTCGCCGGGCTTCGCGAGCACGTACCGCAGCCCAGCGGCGACGGCGGTCGGGGTAGCGGTGGCGTACCTGCGTCGTACGGCGGCGATGTGGTTGTGGGTGACAGTGCAGCCGTCGTGCCGGAAGCCCTCACCAGCCTTGTCGGCCTTCACGACGTCGGTCAGCAGCCGCTCGGCTGCCGGGTGCATCCTGACCGCCTGGCGGGTGTACCAGCGGATGACGCGCTTCTCGCCGTACTCCTCGGCCCACGCGTCGATCTCGGACTCCCAGTACGGCGGGTCGCAGTAGGCGCGGACCACGTTCCAGGTGGCCATGATGTGCGCCATCCCGGCCCGGACCTCGGCACGCGGGACCTGGCCGCCGGACTTCGCCGGGTCCCAGATCATCGGCCGGCCATCGGGCAGCGTCGGGGTGAACTGGTAGCCATCGCGGGTCTCGCAGCGGAAGCCGGTCCAGTCGTCGGTGTCGGAGCCATCGAAGCCGACCGTGATCGCCTCGCCGGGCTTCACGGTGCGGGTCTCGCCACGGGAGCGCCACGCCTCGATCCGCATCCACGAGCCGAGGTTCTGCACCACGCGGTTCCCAAAGAAGCGCTCGGCCTGCGGCGGGTCGGTCTCCATCAGCTCGTCGGCCTCAGGGTCGATCGCTGACGGCGGGTCGACCCACGGGGAGTCGCCGTAGACGTACAGGTGGATCTTGCGGCGGTCGCGCTTCTTGGCGTAGTCGAGGTTCTTCGGCGGCTCGCGGTGGTACCGGAAGATGTCGGTCGCCTTTGCCGCGAACGCCTGCTGGGCTGCGGAGTTCTCTGTCGGGTCCCACGGGTTCGTCAGCTCGATCGTGCGGCCCTGCATCGCCGCGATGCCGCGGCGCATCGTCTGCCAGGTGTCGAGCACCTTGTTCGACTCGGTGTAGAGCCCTGACTCGTCACCCAGGCCGCCGGTCAGCGGCTGCCCGAGCTTCGACCTGGCCGCGGCCGAGAGCGGGACGATCTTGCCGCGGTTCGGGAGGCGGATGAAGCCCTCGCGGACGAACACGAAGTCCTGCAGCGGGCCCGAGAGGATCATCGTCTGCAGCGGCTCGTACACGTTCGCGGTCTGCGACTCCGCGTAGGCCAGCAGCCCCAGTAGCGACTTGCGCCGTGGGACTCCCATCGCCTCACCGGGCTCGTAGGCGTACTCCCAGCCACAGCCACAGCCGTGGTCGGAGCAGCGGTAGACCTCGCCACCCTTGGCGAATCCGGCGAACAGCGTTGGGCCGACCGCTTCGGCGAGCAGCATGCCCGCTCCCCATGGCGACTTCCCGCACTTCTGCGGGCCGACGATGACCGAGCGGCGGTAGACGAACGGGGCCAGCAGCCGACGGGGATCGGGGACCGCGCCGGGGTGGACGCGGTAGTGGTTGACCGTGCAGTAGAGCTGCCAGCCGTTGAACGTGAGCGGCTCGCCCTCGTACACGCCACCCGGGACCCGGCAGTGAGCCTCGATCCAGTCAGTGACCAGGAAGCCGAGGGTGTGCAGCGGGTCGAAGTCCAGGCTGAGGTCGTCAGCCCCCACTTCCCGTGACCACCTTCATGCGGTCACGGGACGACTTCGCCGCCGGAACGGTCTCCTCGGCCTTGCTCGAGCGCTTCTCCGCGGTCTCATCGACCGCGACGCGCCAGCCCATCTCGGCCAGGCCCGCGGTCGTCATGCCGATCTGGTCGGCGAAGCGGTGCAGGCTGCCCTTGTCGGCCGCCGTCGCCTCGCCGGACTCGCAGATCACGAACGTCCGCGTGTAGAGCGCGATCGCTGGCATCCGCCAGCCCTCCGAGGGCATCGACCAGGCGCAGGCCTGCGGAGTCGTCCACAGCCACGCCCAGAAGTCCTGCTCGCGTTCGGCGACGCGCTCGGTCTCGGCCGCGTCGTACACGAGCACCTGCTTGCCCGCCTCGTTCCACTCCTTGGAGTAGACCGAGCGCTTTGACAGCGGGAAGTCCGGCACGTCGCCGTCGTATCCCTCGGCCGGGAGCGCCGTCAGCGAGTATCCGCGGCGGTCCGAGCGGCCCGAGTTCGGGTCAGCGGTCGGACCGGAACGGTTGCGAGCTCCACCACGAGCCATGATCCACCTCCATCGGCCTTGCGCCGAGTCGGGCGACGCACGCCTTGCGCTATGCGTCTGGTGCTATGCGAGGGACGGTCTGAACCCTCCGCACATCTGAGGCGCCTTGCCCACGGTGGGGCGTTGGCGCCGATCCGGGGTACCTCCCCAGGGGGGGGGCTATCTCACATCTGAGATATTCGAGTGCGACGGATGCGGGCATGCACCGCGTGCGCCACGGTTGCAGTCAGGATGCTCGACTCCATGCCAGACCCTGCGGTCATCGTCGCAGTGGCCGAGGTCGAACGCGTGAGGGAAGACCACGCGGCCGCAGCGCCAGCAGGTGTAGACCTTGCCGCCAGCCATGGCGCTGACGATGGCGGCACGCTGCTTGCGGTGGCTGTGGTCGTAGCCACGCGCCTCACGACTGCCACGCTGCTGCTCGCGCTGGCTGCGGTGTGCCGGGCAGCGCGTCTCGTCCTGCAGCGCGCCACAGCCGGGTTCGGCGCAGACCCTCACTCGCTGTCCTCGAGCGCCTTGGCCACAGCGTGGTCGAACGCATGCTCGGCCTCGACCCGCGCCTGCGACAACGCGTCGGGGTAGGACGTCGCGGCCTTGACGCTGACCTGCACGACGTCGCCGTCGGGGAACTCGCGGGTGATGGTGACGCGGGCCATGGTCACCTCCGGAGACGACGAGAGACCCGGCCGTTGGGCGCAGGTCTCCGCGAACAAATTACAGCGCCCCGGCGACGTGGTCCAGCAGCCCGGCCTGGCGTGTCACGTCAGCCACAGCGAACACGGTGCGTTCGCTGTCTCGACGCTTGCGGACCAGGCCACGGGTTGCCCACACGCGGACGGTGCCGAGCTTGACGCCGGTGCGGATCTCCATCTCTTGTGCCGTCAGCCACTCGGCAGACTCGCGGTGCAGGTGAGCCACGGCGAACCGGTACTGGTCCTCGGTGCTGGTTTCTCGGCATCTCGGGCAGTACCAGAAGTCGTCTGCGCCGTTCTGAGCGCCGTTTGGAATCACGTTGGCGTAACTACCCGGGTGTGATCCCCGCGTCCGCGAGAGCCCCGATTCTGAGCGTCTGGCGGGACGTTGGCCGCCTCGCACCAGTCGCAGCGGCACGCGGCAGGTCATGCAGGGCGCTCCGGTCTCGACCTGCTCGCCGTCGTGGAGCACGCGCTCGAGGTGGCGTCGGCAGCCAGCGAGGTCACGCGCCAGGTCGGCGAACGGCACATCGGGCAGTTGGGCGACGGCGTACAGGTGGCGGTCGAGGTACTCGCGGGCATCGCTGACGGTGATGCGGCCGGGCTCGGTGTGGTCGAGCGCTTCGGCGTAGGCCTGCCACCAGCCGCCGAGCACGAGCAGCGGGTGGCGCTCGTCGTCGGCGGTCTCGAGCCAGCCGGCGTCGATGCGGCCGACGTTGATGGACGCGCGGACGTGGCCGACCGACTCGGGGTCGGCGACCGGGCCGAGCAGGTTCATGGCCTCGGAGTCGATGCCGCGGTGCTCGACCTCGGCGGGCAGCGCGTCGCAGAGGTCGCGGATGGCGCGGAGGTCGTCGCGGGCATCGCCGATGCAGCCGGGGCAGACCAGGCCGAGGCGGACGTGCTCGCGGCCGCAGCGGGTGCAGTGGTCCTCAGGGCAGGGCTGGCAGCCGCGGCAGTCCCGGTCGGCGCAGTCGTCGTCGTGGCGGCCTACGAGCGCCCGGGGCTGGTCACTGGCTACGAAGCGGCAGGTCGTCATGCGGTCTCCTCGGCTCGGATGGACGTCTTGGGCTGCTGGCTCGCGCGACGGCGGTTGGCTGCGACGACGGACTCGTACGAGTGCTCGTCGAGGACGGTGTGGCGGTGCTGCGGCTTGGAGCAGACGTCGCAGGCGATGGTCGGGTCGTACGGCTCGCGGCGGCCGGTGGTGTCGCCCTCGACCGCGACTGCCTGCCACCAGGGCCCGGATTCGAGCACCCGAGCAGGTGTGGCGCTGGTGGACTCGCAGGCGACCCAGGCGAGGGCTACGGCGACGTCGCGGCGGGGTCGTTCGCTGATGGTCGGACGGTCGAGCAGCGAGCGGAGCGAGGCTGCGGGCCAGTCCGGTCGGAGCTGGTTGATCGCTGCTGCGATGCGGGTCTTCTCGATCTCGTTCATCGGCGAGGTCCAAGCCCAAGCGCCGGAGCGGTCGCGTTACAGAGGGTGACTTGGATTTGGATCTTGACGAGGAAACCCCTGACCCCTGACCCCTGACCCCTGACCCCTGACCCCTGACCCCTGATACGGCAGTGAGTCATGCGTGCGCCATTCACTGCATGATTCAGTGAATTACTCAGTGAACTAGACATGTCAGAACAGCCCATCGGGTTCGTGAATCGGGCACGGCGGAATGCGTGAGGGCTGCGGCCGGTTGACCTTCTGGTGCTTCTTGAATTTGGGCGCGTGGAGGTAGCGCATGCCCTGCACCTCGTAGCGACAGAGGGCCGGGTCGTCGCACGGGTGCAGGCGCGGCTTGTCGGCCATAGTGGCCAGCCAGGACTCCATCTTGCGGTCGGTGACGTCGCGGTCGAGCGGGAAGCACTCAGCCACGATCAGCCGCACGTCGTCGAGTCCGCGGCCGTCGTCGTCGAGGTAACCGGACAGATAGAGCCACGCCAGGCGGACCTCACGCGGCCAGGATGCGAGCGTGTAGGACTTGCGTGCCTCGGGCTTGAGCTGTCGGATGCGCGCCATCAGTCGGTCGCCTCATCGGCCGTCAGCAGCTCCTTGGCCGCCTCCTGCATCTCTGTGACGGTGCGCCAGACGCACCCGCAGAAGTACCGGAACTCCTCGTCGAGCCGGATGCGGTCGCTGGTGATCGCGATCCGAGCACAGTCGATGAGTTCATCCATCGGCACCCCGAGGTCGTAGAAGCGCTCAATGCTGGCCTGCCAGCTCACCGGCAATGCATAGGTGTACTTGCCGTTCCCGTAGGTCCAGCTCGTCCAGTAGTCGTAGAACGACACGGCGTAGGCTGCCCGCTTCTTGCGCTGCCTTGCCCTGGCGTTGGCGACTCGCTTGAGCGCTCCTGACCACTTGAGATCGAGCGCCTTCACGTCAGCGACGACAGCGGCGTCGGGTGACGTGCTGGACTTGCCGGCGTTGCAGTCGCGGCAGGCGGCCACAAGGTTGCCTGGGTCGTCAGTTCCGCCGAGCGCCACAGGCGTCACGTGGTCGACCGTCAGCGTCGCATCAGGCGCGCTCGCTCCGCAGTAGCGGCAGGTGTGGTTGTCGCGTCGTAGCACCTCGAACCGGGTGCGCTTGGTTACCGCCATGCTCACTTCCTCCTTCTGCCGCACACGGCTCTGTGCTGGTGTGCCGCCAGGTCCACGGCGGGTCGGGTGCGGGCCCAGATCGACCAGCCGCAGGTGCAGCAGAGGCCGAGGTAGCCGCCGTCGGTGGGGCGGACGCGGACGTCGGGGAGTTGGGTCAAAACAGGCCCTCGCCTTCGTCCTCGGGCGCCAAGTACGCGTCTAGCTCGTCGGCTATCTGGGTCCACAACGCGCGCTCCTTGGCGCTGGGTGGCTGGTTCCACTCGTGGCACTCGCACCCGCAGATGCCTCTCGGAGCGACCTCGGCACAGCGCTGATGATCGGCGGGGCGTCGGCACCACGGGCCGCGGTCGATGCCGCTGGACGGATTGGGGTCAGCCATGCGGCGGGCGTGGTCGCGGGTGGCTTCGAGGTCGCTCATGCCGCCGCACCCCGCTTCGACTCCCGCCGCCGTCCGTCGGCCGCGTCGTACTCGGCCATGGCCTCGGCAAGCCGGCGCGACGTGACCTGCGGGTCGTCGGTGTGCTCGGGCGCGGTCCACCAGCCGCAGGTGTCGTAGCGCTCGGCCAGCAGCGCGCGGGCACGTCGGCGCTCGTAGGCGGCGGTCTCGGCCTCCACGGACAGCCAGCGGCGGATGCCCCGCACGGTCACCCAGCGGCCCCCGGTGAGGGCGTCTGTGGCTGCTGGGCGCGTGTCTGCGGCCTCGGTGGGCAGGCAGCGGGCGCAGATTCCAGCCACTGCTCGGGTGATGGCGCCGCATCCGTAGGCGCAACGGCGGTCAGGGTTCCTCATGCGGCACGCTCCGGCATCGGGCGCCCGGTCACGGCGGAGAGGACGTGGGCAGCGAGTAGTGGCGGGATGGCGTTTCCGACCTGCTCGTACTGCTTGGACTTTCCGCCCTGCCATGGGGTAGTCGGGGCGGAAGGACTGGAGTACGCCGGCGAAGTCCTCAAGTGCGTCATAGGCACTCACGACGCACCGCCCATCTCCACCACGTCGTCAGCCGCGACCTCGACGTTGAGCACGACCACGCCACGCGCGGACGTCCACACGCCCGCCAACCTGCCGCTGACGGTCACCTGGCGCTGGTCCCGGATTGAGGCGTCGCTGATGGCGCCGGCGCGGACCTTGCGGGGCGGTCATGACGCGTCCTCGGCGCGGTACGGGTTGGCACAGAAGCACGGCGTCTCGCCCTTATCGAGCATCGGCGCGTGCCTGGCGTGCCCCTCGTCCCAAGCGGCGGCCTGCATCTTCCGCACGCCATGAGTTCCGAGTTCGTGGTACGCAGCGCTGAGTTCGTCCTGCGGGAGCGCCGCCTGGGCGACCTGCTCGCGGACGTAGGCGGCGAGCACCTGGGCGACGTGGGCGCGGTGGTGGTCGGCGTGGTCGAGCACGTCGCGGCAGAAGCAGAGAAGTCCCTGGCAGTCACAGCCGTTCGGGTAGTCCTCCCCGTGCTCGGCGAGGATCGCGGTCAGCGCATCTACGTGCGGGGCCGTCACGACTGCACCCCGAGGTAGGCGCGAGCGAGCACCAGGGCTCGGCTGGCGGCGGAGTCCGGGCGAATCTGGAGCGGTGGATAGTGGTCTGCCACGAGAGCCACGGCGTCGAGAAGATCAGCCACGGCGAGCGCGACCACCGGATTCCACGACGCGATGTGCTCGGCGTCGTTGACCGGAGCGGGCTCGCCAGGGTCGTTCTCGTACCACTCGTCCTGGACGTTGGCGATCGGATCAGCGTCGTCGCTCACCACGACCATGCCGCCGGCCCATACGTCGTTGACGGCCTCGGAGTCGGTGAAGCGCCACGGCCCCGGCGTCGCGGCCTTGGCCCGGGACCTGATGAGCGCGGCGGCCTGGCGCAGCGTCTCGGCCGCGCTCACTGCTCGGCTCCCTGCTCAAGCGCGGCACGGAGAGCCTTCGCGTAGTCCTGCGGCCCATTCGCGTCATGCGTGTTGGGCCAGGTCGCCCACTCGTCGGCCAGTGCTTCGACGGGTGCGAGCCGGGCCTCGATGATGCGCTCCACGGCCTGCGCAGCCTCGACGGTCAGGTCACGCCGCCACTGGCCGTTCAGGTTGTGCTTGACAACCCATGTCTCAACGTGGGCGAGGGTGTGGCATTCGGCGTCGGTCAGATGAACGTCCATCACTCGCCGAGGCGAGCTACCTCGGCCTCTGCCTGCGCCGCGCCGGCCCTCGTCGTCGAGCGGGTGCGGCTTCGCGCCACGCAGCGCGGCGTCGACGATGACCTGGGCGTTGTTGTCGGTGCTCACTGGTTGTCTCCGATCTGGCACATGCGGGTGTAGAGCTCGATCGCGCTGTCCTGTAGCGCGTCGACGGACGGCTGCAGGGCGTCCCCGGCGGCGTCCCCGGCGGCGTCCCAGGCGGCGTCCCCGGCGGCGGCCCAGGCGGCGGCCCAGGCGGCGGCCCAGGCGGCGTCCCCGGCGGCGTCCCCGGCGGCGGCCCCGGCGGCGGCCCTGGCGGCGGCCCTGGCGGCGTCCCCGGCGGCGGCCCAGGCGGCGGCCCTGGCGGCGGCCCTGGCGGCGTCCCCGGCGGCGGCCCAGGCGGCGTCCCAGGCGGCGGCCCTGGCGGCGGCCCTGGCGGCGGCCGCCGACTTCTTGCTCTTGACCAGCAGCGGAGTGACCGCGACCAGCTCGTCCCACGAGGTGACCTCGGGAGCGGCTTCGAGCGCGGCAGCATCGGCGGTCAGGCCGGCCACGCGCAGCCACGACGGGACGTAGGTGTGGACGATCCAGTCAGCCGCCATGAGGCCGCGCTGCTGGTCGAGCCCGTCGCCTGCGGTGCCGACGATGGACGGCACGAGCGCGACGAGTCGCTGGCGCTTGTCGTCGGGCAGGACGTCGTTCAGCGAGCGGCCGAACGTGCCGAGGATCGGCGAAGCGCAGGTCGGGTGGTCGGAGTGCTTCTCGCCGGAGACCCAGGCGACGGCCTCGAGCAGGCAGACGCCGTCGGCCGGGTTGTCGTGGGCGCCCTTGGCGAGCTGGGCGAACGGAAGCAGGTCGAAGCGCTCGGCGGTGGTGCTCATCCCTGAACCTCCCGAATCTCGCCGGTCTTCGGGTCGACGCCGGCCGGGACCTCGCGCAGCGAGTCGAACGTCAGCTGGTTCTGGGTCCTTGCGCGAGAGGTTGCCGTGCTCGCCGGGGTAGAAGATCGACGGCTTACGGTCGTGCTCGGGAAGCTTGAGCTTGATCTCGTCGGTCACGACGAGGATCTCGAGGTCGTCCTTCATCGGCGCGACCGTGACGGTCAGGCTGAGCGACCCCCTCTTGCCGGTGTCGGTGACGCGGGCGATGAGGTCGTGGAGCGCCTCGCCGAGCTCGTCGTGGGTGTTGCCGTTGGACTGCTCGAGCAGCCAGTCGGCGAAGGGTCGGACGACGATGTCGTCCGGGTCGATCTTGGTGCTGGGCATGCTGACGCCTCCTGGGCGATTCGTGGGTGGGTGGTGCAGGTGCTACTGCTCGGTGGGCGCGTTGAGCGCCTCGATCACGCGGCGCGCGTCGGCCTCGGTCAGGTCCTTGCTCGAGGCGACCTCGTGGTTGAGCACGGACAGGTAGAGGTCGGGCACGTTGGTGTTCAGCGGTGGCGAAGCCTCCCCGGCGCGCTGCTGGACGTCCTGCGGCGCGGGCTCCTGACCGTCCGAGGCTTCGTCGACAGCAGGCTCGGACGTGGCTCCGTCCGGCGCCGCGGGGAGGTGCTCAGGGCGGCCGCGAGACCCTTCGCGTCGGTGAGCATCATCTCGAGGCGGCGGTAGGGCCTTGTCCAGAGCGAGGATCACGTCTGCGCAGTCGACTTCCAGCCCGGTACCGAAGTGAGCCGTCTCGGCGATCTGCCGGAACTCGGCGCGCTGCTCCGGTGTCGGCGTGCTCATGCGTCGGCCCCCGTGGTGTCGTCGAGCCTGTCGAGCTCGACCAGCAGCGTCCGGGCGTCGGCCTCGGTCAGCGTCGCGGACGACTCCACGCTGCGGCCTAGCACGTGGGAGCAGTAGTCCAGCCGGTCCTGGCGGTAGGTGATGCCGTGGTCGCCAAGGGCTGCAAACAGCGCCTTGGCGAGCTTGCTGCCGGTGTCGAGCAGGACGGGCTCCCCGGCGCTCGCCCGCCCCGGGTCCGATGCGGGAGCGGGCTCGGCGGAGGCCTGCGGTCGGGCCGCCAGCGGCGCCGGGGAGTTCTGGTGGATGGCGCGGGCGAACTCGACAAGGTCCTCCTTGGCCCACAGGTCGAGTGCCACACCGAACCGCATCGCGGCGTTGCGGATGGCGTCGCCGATGCGCTCCTTCGCGCTCTTGCCGTCACCGACGCCGATGCGGGTGACGCCGCAGACGGTGAGCCTGATCCACAGGTTGCCCTCGCGGTCAGGTGCGGGCAGGCCGTCCGGGGTGAGCGCGAACGGCTCCCAGGTCCACGCCGGGTCCACGGTCAGCAGCCGGTCGGTGGTCGCGGCGTGGCCGACGTAGTCCAGGTGCAGGGTTGCGGACGTGTGCGAGCCGTGGCACTCGGGGCAGTTGTTGACCCAGTTGTGCCGGTCGCAGCGCTTGCGCTGGGACTGCGAGCAGTCGCGGCAGGTGGACTTCGGCAGCTTCCCGACGCTCTCGGGCGGGAAGGGCTTGCGCAGCGCGGTCGCTGCTTCGGGCGTCATGACGTCTCCTCGTTCACTCGCCCCGCTGCCAAGGCAGTGAGCGCAGGTGCTGGTGGTGCCGGACAGGACCCGACCCGGCGCGGCGATGGGTCCGCGGTCAGTGGCCTTGTAGTCCCCGACCTGCCCGGTTCCGCGGCAGGTGCGGCAGCGGTTGGGGTGCTTGCGGTAGCAGCAGGCGCCGCACAGCGGGTGCGTGTGCTCGCACAGCTCCAGCGCCGACGTGGGCCGCGAGCAGCCGGGGCAGGCATGCTGGTCCTGCAGCTTCGCCCAGCCGTCGGCGAACGCGTTCTCGCTCATCGCCCACCGTCCAGCCGGGCGTCGTCTTCGCGGTCGGCTGCCTTCGCTGCGGCCTCGTCGTCGGGGTAGTCGGCCAGGTGCTCGTCGGCGAGCCGGTAGACCGTCTCCACCAGCGTGGGGCGCCGGTAGCCGGGCGTGTACCCGAGGTCGTCGATGACGTCGGCCAGCCACGCCAGGTCCACGTGGGCCTCGTCCGGGCGGTCCGTGTCGAGCAGGGCGCGGTATAGGGCACCGACGATGGCCGCGTCCTCAAGGCTGGTGGTGTTCGACGCCAGCTCCATCGCCGAGACGTGGGTCAGCGCCTGTGCGGTGTCCATGTCGGGGCCGGTCATCGCCGCGTCCCCTGACGCTTCTCCCGCAGGTCCCGGTCGTAGGCAGTCACGCACGCACACCCGCCGAGGCAGACCACGACGATGACGACGACCACGAGCGCTGTCATGACGTGGCTCCATCGAGGTAGCGCCACTCGACGCGAGTGACCTCATCGACCGGGTCGAAGCCCTGGGTCAGCAGCAGCCCGATCGCCTGCATGTCCTCGGGCTGCAGCGCCTCGTCGCTGGTGACCACCACGTCGGGCTCGACCTGCCAGCGGTCCTGGCGTCGGGTCGCGGCCCACAGCGGGAAGCACGCGGCCAGAGCGAGCGCGAGGACGATGGCGGCGGTCAGGTCGACGGTGTGGGCGCTCATGCCGTTGCCTCCGCACCGACAGGCTCGCCGTCGATCGTGACCTCACCCAGCACCAGGCAGGACGCGGCCTTGATCTTCGCCGTGTCGTACGGCCCGCCCGGGATCGGCCGCGCCTTGTCGAGCGGGATCGCTACCTTGACGTACCGGGTCGCCTCCTGGTGGTAGTCGCGGGCGTAACGCGGCGTCGGGCCGAAGTGCAGGCCGCCGCCACACTCACCGTCGTCGCGCCAGTCGGGCGCGGTCAGGTACGCACCCGGCTCGTAGACGAAGCCGCGCGGCGTGCTCCATCGGTCGTCGACCGCCTTGTAGACGAGCGCCATGTCGTCCTGTACCTCAAGGCCGTGGTGCTCGGCCCAGGCAGCGGCCGTGGCATCGACTGAGGTGACGTCGATGATGACGCCGCCCTCGATCTGGGCGACGCCGGAGTGCAGATGAATGGCGACGTGAGGTGAGGCCACGACCTGCGAGGACCCCCAGGCCTCGACCTGCGAGGACTCCCGGGCCACGACCTGCGAGGACTCCCGGGCCACGACCCGCGAGGACTCCCGGGCCTCGACCTGCGAGGACTCCCGGGCCACGACCCGCGAGGACTCCCGGGCCTCGACCCGCGAGGACTCCCGGGCCTCGACCTGCGAGGACTCCCGGGCCACGACCTGCGAGGACTCCCGGGCCTCGACCTGCGAGGACCCCCAGGCCACGACCTGCGAGGACTCCCGGGCCTCGACCTGCGAGGACCCCCAGGCCTCGACCCGCGAGGACTCCCGGGCCACGACCCGCGAGGACCCCCAGGCCTCGACCTGCGAGGACCCCCAGGCCTCGACCTGCGAGGACTCCCGGGCCACGACCCGCGTACCCGGTCGCTGGCCTTCGACCCTGAGCCACACGCCCTCGGGTGAGCAGATCTCGATCACCGTGACCTGCGGGTTGGCGAGCGCGGCAGTCAGCTCGGCCTGTGTGCGGACGATCATGCGCTGGCCTCGCTCGGGTCGTAGGCGCCGCGGTGCTGGGCTCCGGCGAAGACGGAGTCAGACGGGTCGGCGTAGGAGGCGGCCTGATGCCTCGGGCACCAGGCATCGTCGAACGAGTCGAGGTCGCAGCGGCACTCAGCGCCCGAGCGCTCGTGGTCGTGGTGGTGGCCCTGGTGCTTGCCCTCGATGTCGCGGCCCTTCACGGGGCGCAGGGGCGTGACGGAGGCGAGCGTGGATGCGGCGCCACGGAGAGCGGCGACGCCCTCCGCGAGCGTGGGGCCGGGCAGGACGCCGAGGCGCTTGTCGGTGGTCATCGGGCGACCTCCGCGTGCCTAGCAGCGTCGGCAGCGACCTGGTCAACCTCGGCGAGCAGGCGGGCCGACTCAGCCGTGGCAGCCGCCGCGAGAGCCGCGAAGAAGTTCGCCCGGTCGACGGCCGCGCCCTTGACGGAGAGCGCCGACTCCATGTCCCAGTCGTGCTCACCGACCTCGATGTACGAGGTGTCGAGGTCGTCGCGGTTGGTGACCGCGACGCGCTCGGTCGCGTTGGCCCACTGGTGGAAGTGGTGGTTCATCTATGATGCTCCTTAGTTGGTGCCCTCGCTCGGCTTGGTCGTTGTGGCGAGGGCGCTGCTTGTTGGTGGGTCTCCGTCGTCCCCCCAGGACGGCGGGGTGGTTCAGGTGCGCTTGCGGGAGCCGATGAACCTGCCGTGGCAGGTGCGGCAGCGCTTCCCGGCAGTCGGTGCGGCGCAGTCGACGCACTCGTTGGATCTCTTGGCCTCGTAGTAGGCGCGCTTCTTCTCCGCGATCTCCTCGCGGTTGGCCTCGCGGTAGGCGCGCTTCTTCTCCGCGATGCCGTCAGCGAACGAGTCCCAGGCCTCCTGCGACTGGTAGCGCCAGGGTGCGGTGATCCCCGTCTGCTCAGTGATCTGCCGGTACGACAGCCCCGCCGCCCGCAGCCGCGTCACGGTCTCGATGCGGTCCGCGACACGGTGGTCGGGCTCCCACGCGCCGGGCCGGGCGTCCAGGCAGCCGTCACAGGAGCAGTCGCCGGTCTCGGCATCCTCGGGCACGTGCCAGCGCCACGGGTCGGTCTGTGCGCTCATCGTGCGCCCTCCTTGGTGCGGGCCGGCGTCTTGCCGAGCCAGGCGTAGACCGGGATGACCTTCGCCCGGTTCTTCCCGCGGGTGTCGGTGGAGTCCTCGTAGCCGCCGGTGCGCTCGAGCAGACGACCGGCGCCGGGTGCCTGGGCGATCTGGTAGAAGCGGGCGACCTGCGAGGACTTGAGCCGCGTGTGCCGCAGCACCTCGCGGACGTCGTTCTGGTGCAGCGTCCCGTCAGCGCGGACGTGCTTCGCCAGGACCTCGGCGAAGAAGGCGTAGTCGCTGCCCGGGCACTTGCATCCCTGGGTCTCCACGTGGCTGCCGCAGCCCGAGCACCGATCGGGGAACGCGCGGAGGTAGTGGTCGAGCGGCGTCATCGCGCACCGTCCTGGCTGTACGGCGCGCCCGAGCCGTGGGAAGCCGGGCGCGCCGTACCTTCGGGAGACTCCTCCGCAGCACCGGAGGGCTCGCGGCCGACGCCTTCCCGCGTCGGCGCTACCGAAGAATCGAGAGACCCGTGGCCGATCCCCTGTCCAGCCTCGCCGAAGCACTGGCTGCCCTGCGTGCTGCGCAGCAGATCCTCCAGGGCCGGCACAAGTCGCGCGTTGGTCGCCTCAAGCTTCGCGAGCTGCGCGGCGAGGTCGACGTGCTTTGGCGTAACTCCAACCTCACCGGGGACGCGCTGGAGGTGATCCTCAAGACCCTCGAGATCTACGGCGAGGCGCTGATCGCGCTGAATCAAGCGTTGGCAGAACGAGCCGACACCGACGGCGGCACTGAAGCCAGCGACGACACCGGCGGCGAAGGGGAGTAGCGCCTTCACGCTGACCGCCGGACCTTCGCCACGTTGGCGCGGGCGTCGATGTAGGTCATGACGCACGCTCCGTCGGGAGCGACTCGATCCAGGACGCCAGGTCGGCGGCGAGGATCACGGGACGGTTGCCGTTGTAGTGGGCGACCAGGTCGCCCTTGGAGATCGCCTCCTTGATGCGGGTCTCGCCGATGCTGGTGGCCTTGGTCGCGCCGGCGACGGAGTAGGCCAGTGCGGCAAGCGCGAGGGCGGTCATGACGCCTCGCTCTTGCTGACCGGGGCGACGGTCTCGGCCCAATCGGCGAACGTCTGCTGACCCTGCTCAACGCGGATCCAGTCGGCGACGTCGTACATGCCCATCTCGGCGTCGAACCGGTGCTGCGCGGAGACCCGGCCGCTCTGAGAGAAGTACCGCCAGTCGTCCGGTCGCATGGCCCGGAGCGCGACGCGCACCCGGACGATGCAGGGCTCCCCGTCGGCGTCGACGGACTCATACTCGAACGCGACGGGCTCGTCGGCGTACAGGTGCCAGTCGACCGGGAGGGCGTACTGGCCGTTGATCCCGGCCAAGCCCTTGAGGAACCGGTTGACCCTGCGCGTGGCCTGCCCTTCGCGCTGGCCGACGATGGTCTCGGCCGCGATGCGCTTCGCCTCGAAGGTCGGGACCTCCTCGGCAACGCGGGCGGCGACCTCCTTGACCCAGTCGTCGGACGGGCTGCCGTATCTGTCGGGACGGGCACGCCGCAGCTCGCCGTCGACGTAGAGCTTGAAGTCTTCGAGGTTCATCACAGGTAGTCCTTCTCGATGCGTAGGAACTCGTCGCGGTAGGTGGGCGCGAGTGCGTCGAGGACCTCGTCGCGCAGCGGGTTGGCGTGGAGGTTCTTGGCCGTCTCCCAGCCGCCGAGGAAGGCGCGGATGTAGCTGCCCAGGCGCTGGACCGCATCGCGGCGGTCTTGCGCGGCCTGCCGCTTCTTGCGGACCTCTTCGGCGTTGCGCTGCTCCCAGATCGCCATCGCCTCGCGGTAGGTACCGATGACATCTCCGCCGACCTTCGCGGCCAGCTCGGGGTCCTTGGCGGTGACGAACTCGCGGGCGTCGTCCTCGGCCGCCTTCTCGATCGCAGCCTTGCGCTCAGCCTGCTCGGCATCGTCGCGGGCGCGCTCGGCGGCGGTGTAGGCGTCGTTCAGGGTGCGGTCACCGTTGGCGACCTCGATCAGCGCCGAGCGGCCCAGGTGGTCGAGGATCAGGCCGCACTGGGAGAGTCGCGAATCTTTCAGATCTGAAAGATTCTCCTTCGCCTCCCCGTAGGCCCAGCGACGGTTCTGGCGCTTGCCGGCCGACTCCAATGCGAGTCCAACCTCGGCGGCGCGCTGCCCGGTCGTCTGGTGCTTGCGGGCCGCGTTGTCGTGAAGGATGAACGCGAGCGGGTCGCCGTCGTAGGTCTCGAACGTCGGCTCGACGCCAGCCTTGGCGCAAGCGGCGAGACGGTGCCGGCCGCCGATGACACGACCCTCGGCGTCCAGGGTGACCGGGTGCAGCAGGCCGACCTCCGCCACCGACTCAGCAATCGCGTCGACCTCGGCATCGAAGACCGGCAGGTCTGCGAGGTAAGGGTGCGGGCTCATCAGGCGGCGTCCTCGGTGCGCGGCAGGAGAGAAGCCATCGACACGCCCAGGGCTCGGGCGATCTTCGCCAACTCATCGATGGTGAGGTTTCCGTCGCCGGCAAGTCGGCGCCGAAGCGTAGGGTGCGGGATGTGGGTCATCTCCGAGAGCCAGATTCCGCTCTGGTTCAGACGTGCCAGTTGCGCCCGAACCTCACCCGCCACGGCGGTTGAGACTGTGGGGTAGGTCATGTCACCTACCGTAGGTCATATGACCTGAAAATGCCAAGCATTGCCTTGGGCGTGTCGTTTCTGGCACTCTTTATGCCATGACCACCTATGAACCGGACCCGGTTGCGGCGGAGATCGCTGCGATTCTGCGTGGCTACCGGGCGCGCCTTGGCCTGAACCAGGCCGAGCTTGCGGCTGCGACTGGCATCGACCAGTCGCATTGGTCAGCGCTTGAGCGAGGGAAGCGGGCGATGACTATCGATCAGATGGCGGCGGCCTGTCGGCTGATGAACCTGAGCATGGAGCAGGTCATGGACGAGGCCGAACGCTCAGTGATCCGCTCACAGGAGGGCTAGCACGCCGCTCCGCCTCAGTGCGAGTACGTCGACGAGATCCCAATCACGACGTCCGAGCAGGTAGAGATCCAGCGCGTCAGCCTCGATGTCGGCCGCAGCAGCGACGTCCCACAGCGTGTAGTGCTTGTCCTGCATCAAGCCGGAGAGCTGCTCGCTCAGGTGCGCGGAGCAGCAGCCGGCGAAGCCAGCACTGCACCTAGTTACCATGCTGTAATTCTGCCCCGCCTTGCCGACAGTCACGCAACGGTTGTCCACAGGATCGATAGACGCACTCGGCGCCGCTTCTTCATTGGTCACGCTCATGTTCGGTGCCGCACCGTCCCGGGATCGTCTGGCCCGCATTCCGTTGCGGGCAGCCACCGTAGGCAGACCAACCCCCGGAAGTCTCTAGGACGAAATCCCGATTCCCGTAAGACGGAAACCTCTACGGTTCCGCGGTGGGACGAGTGGGGCGGCCGCCGACGGGTCAGGACCCGCAGGTGACGTTTCGTCTCCCGCTGCCAGTGAAGGATCGGCTGGACGCCATCGCCGAGCGCGAGGGCATCACCCGAAGCGCGATCCTCGTACGCCTGGTGGCGCGGTACGTCGAGAGCTACCCGCTCGAGGACGTGGACTAGCCGAGCGCCTTGGCGCGCCAGTCCATCGCGGTCCCCAGCGCGGCCGTGGCCTCGGTGACGCGGGCATCCGAGGTGTGGGTGTAGACCGCCTCGTTGACCGCCTTCGATGCGTGGCCGATGATCTTCTGCCGCACGTCGACGGGGAAGCCGAGCTCGGTCAGGATCGTGTTGCAGGTGTGCCGGGCCGAGTGCCGGTCGACGTCGGGGAGCTGGGCCGCGCGCAGGGCGGCGTCCCAGGCGATCGCGTCGTCCTTCGGGTCGATCGGCCGGCCCAGGTCGCGGGTGAAGATCAGTCCACACATGCCGGGCTCGGTGTTCTTGAGGTAGGTCCGCAGCGTCTCGGTCAGCAGCGGCGGCATCGTGAACTCGCGCCAGCCGGCCGCCGTCTTCGGCCGCGTCAGGTACAGGCCGCCCTCGACATGGCGGACCTCCTGGTCGCCGGGGATGCTGAGACGCCGCTTCGGGCAGTTGCCACCCCTGGCGCGGCCGCAGGGCTCGTCTCCGCAGCCGTGCTCGAAGGTGATCCGCTGGAGCTGCCACATGACCGTCAGGACGCCGGTCTCGACGTTGACGGACTCCCGCGTCAGCCCGAGCCGCTCGCCGGCGCGCAGACCCGCCAGGAACGCGGTGGCCCACATCGCGAGGTCGCGGGGGACCGTGCCGTCGGCAGGGTCGTGCGCGGTGAGCATCTGGAGCGCCTGGGCATTGGTGAGGTACAGCCGCTCGCGCTTGGCGGCGGCTGGCTTCCGGACCAGGTCGCAGGGGTTGCGGCCGATCTTCTGCTCTCGCTCGGCCGCGGCGAGGATGGAGGACAGGACGGCGATCGCCCCGCGGGCCGTGGTGGTGGTCAGGCCGCGGTCGGTGATGTAGTCACGCACCCGATGGACGTGGTCGGGCCCGAGCTTGTCGAGGCGAACGCTGCCGATCGAGGGCTTGATGTAGTTCTCGATCTTGGAGCGGTAGCCCTCGCGCGTCTTCACCTTGAGGTCGTGCATGGCGTATCGCTCCCACCACACGTCGCACCAGCGGGCGAGGGTCGTCGTCGCGGTCGGGAGGTCACCATTGCGCTCCAGGTCGTCGCGCAGCTTGGTCAGCGCCTTCTGGGCATCGCCGTACTTCGCGCGGACGATGACCTTGCGCCGGCGCTTGCCGTCAGCGGCTGGGGGGAGCGTCACGGCGGCGACCCACATGCCGTCGCTCTTGCGTCTGTAGAGGCCGCCGGTGTTGTGCCCTCGACGGTCCTTCTTGCCTGCCATGAGCGGAGTCTACCGCAGACGTTAGCCAAATCGTTAGCCAACTACGTGGGGTCATCGGGGGTCATATGCCCCGTTTTACCGCGTGTCTGAGGTTCTCTAGACGTGGCAGGACATGACTCATAATCCTTGGGTCGTGGGTTCAAGCCCCACCTGCCCCACCACGTGCAGCAGGCGTGCGGTCGCCCGTTCCGGGGTAGGACGCCGCTGTCGAGGGCCGGATCCCTTCCCGCCCCACAGCGAACCTGGAGGACCGATGGCCTGGGGCAAGAGCGAGGAGCAGAAGCAGGCGGAGGCCGCCGAGCGGGCCGAGGCCGAGCGCCGGGTGGCGGCGCAGAAGGCCGAGGCGGAGGCGAAGAAGGCCGCGGCCGAGTACGCCGCCAGCCCGGTCGGCCGGGCGGAGGCGGCTGCCGCGGCGGGGGCGGTGTTCTTCCAGCTCGAGCTCGACATCTCCCAGCTCGCGGGTCCGTCCTCCGGGTTCGGCTCCTCGGACAACACGATCCGCGGCACCGGCGGGCGTCCCGACGTCCTCGGCCAGGTCGAGGACAAGGGATGGCGTCTCGAGAACGTGGGCTACGTCTTCGTCGAGACGGGCTCGACGACCTCCGACCGGGTGTTCTCGACCGGGCAGGGGCACCGTCACGCGCGGCGTCGTACGAGGCATCTACCTGTTCCGTCGCGTCGAGTGACGCTGGGCGCGTCCGTCAGGAGGCGCCCGAGATCCGCAGGTTCGAGCCCTCGCCGACGAGGTCGAGGGTGACGTTCTCGGTGCGGGTCGAGGAGCCGTTGGCGGACCGCAGCGTGTAGCGATAGCGATAGGTGACGGTCATCTGCCGGGGGTCCGCGTGCATCGACAGGATCCGTGCGCCGGAGACGGCCGACCAGAACTGGCGGTAGCGCGGGCTGGCGTGCTGGTAGCCGGCCGTCAGCATCCGGAACCCCGCCCCGGGGCTGGTGCTCGCCGTCGCGACGTACCTGCGAGCGAACGACTCCATCTGCCCGCTCGTGGGCCGCCGGGGCTTGTGCCGCTTCTTGTGCGGCTTCTTGCGCTGCTTCGGCTTGGCCTTGTGGGTCGGCGAGGCGCTGGGCGAGGAGTGGGTCGGGGCGACGCTGGGCGAAGCGCCCGCCGGCGGGGTCGCGACCGGGGCGCCGCCGTGGTGGCCGAGGACGAGGATGCCCGCGATCAGCGCCGCGATGACGACGAGCGCGCCCAGGATCAGCGCGAGCATCGGTGTACGTCGGTCCCGTGGCACCCCGGCCGCCGCGATCGCTCCCGTCGCACCGATCTCCTCGGCCGGTACGTCGTCGACGGAGCCGACCGGCAGCGTGTGCACCGCGCCGAGCTCCGCGGTCGGCGGCGAGGCGGTCGGAGGCGAGGCGGTCGGAGGCGCGAGGGGCGGAAGCTGCATCGTCGACTCGCCGCCTTGACCCGGCCCGCGGAGGTGCGACGCCACCTCGGCCATGCTCGGGCGCCGGGCCGGGTCGGTCGCCAGCGCGGTCTCGACCAGTGGCCCCAGCCAGCCCGCGCGGCGCAGCCGTGCCGGCGCCTCCGGCGAGTGCTCGTACGGCGTGTGGCCCGCCATCGCGTGGAACAGCAGCGCGCCGACCGACCACACGTCCGTGGCCGCTGTCGGCTGCTGGCCCGCGGCGACCTCGGGCGCGACGTACGCCGGGTCGATCGTCCCGCGGATCCGCCCGGCGGCGTGCTCGGAGGCGAGCGAGTCGGCCAGCGGAAGGACGGCGCGCGCGGCCTCGTCCGGGCCTAGCCGGGCGCCGGTCCGGAGGGAGGCCACGATGCTCGCGGCGTGCTCGGTCATCCTCGGCAGCCTAGGCCGTGTTGGTAAAGCCCCGGCCTGCTGGGCGCCGCGCTGTACGCACTCCGGCGGCGTTGCCGATGCTCGAAAGACGTCCAGTCTGCCAGCGCATCGGCGCCTTGCCGGCGCACGCACATCGCGACGCTCGCGACGGCCCCGGCTTTACCAA
>WQZX01000004.1 GCA_009780515.1 Nocardioidaceae bacterium
CGCGACCATCCCGGCGAGGAGCCCGGGCCCACCATCCGCCAGACCTGGGACCGCCACGCCTGGGCCGACGCCCGGCCCGACAAGGTCGTCCCGGTCTCCGGCGCCGACCTCCGCATCCGCTGGATCGAGGAGCTGCTCGAGCTCGGCTTCCGAACTCCCACCCGGCGCACCAGGTCCGCTCGGACACCGATCGGTTCACTGGATCGTGACGCCATCGCCAAGCGAGCCGTCGACCGGCTCGGCGCTTACCGGTCCGCCTGGAACGCCGCCGACATCCGCGGCGAGGTGGAGAAGCTGATCGCCGCCTCCGACGTGGTCGCCAGGAGCGGCGTACGTCGAGAGCTGGCTGAGGACATCACCGCACGCGCCGTCTCCGCCTGCGTTCCGTTGGTGGGCAGCGACGACGTACCCGAGCACGTCCGTGCCCTCTCCTCACCGCAGGTGATCGCGGTCGAGCAGGACCTCATCGCCCAGATCCTCCGCGGCGACCAGCGCGAGAAGATCACCGTCGTCGAGGGTGCCGCGGGCGCCGGCAAGACCCGCCGGCTCGCCGCCACCCGCGAACAGGTCGAGGCACGCGGCGGACGAATGATCGTGGTGACGCCGACCCGCAAGGCGGCACAGGTCGCGGCGGGCGAGGTCGGCGCCGAGACCAGCTCCGTCGCCAAGCTGCTGCACGAGCACGGCTTCCGCTGGGACGACGAGGGCCACTGGACTCACAGCCCGGCCGCGGCGACCGCACCTCCGTTGAATCGCCGGTCGCTGCTCGTCGTCGACGAGGCGGGCATGATCGACCAGGACAGCGCCCGCGCCCTGTTGGCGCTCGCGAACGCGGGAGGCGCGTCGGTCGCGCTCGTGGGCGATCGGCACCAGCTGCCCGCGGTCGGTCGCGGCGGCGTACTCGATCTCGCCGCGCGCTACGCCCCCGAACGCTGCATCGAGTACGGCGGCGTCCGCCGGTTCACCGACCCCACCTACGCCGAGCTGTCGCTGAAGATGCGCTCCGGAGCGCGGCCGGGCGAGGTCTTCGAAGCACTGGTGGAGCGGGGCGAGATCGTCGTGCATGCCAGCGACGTCGAGCGCCACAACGCCCTGTCGGTCAAGGCATCGCTCGGTGACCTGGTCGTGGCCGACACCCGCGACGAAGTGTCCCGCATCAACCTGCTCGCCCATCGTGTACGGGTCGAGACCCGACAGGCGACCGACGCCGTCGTCACCCACGCCGGTGAGCGCATCGGCGTCGGCGACACGATCGCCACCCGGCAGAACGACCGCGAGATCGACGTCGCCAACCGAGAGATCTGGACGGTGATGTCCGCGGGCCCAGACGGGCTCGCCGTGTCCGGCGAGACCGGGCAGCGGATGCTGCCTCCTTCCTATGTGCGCGAGCACGTCGAACTCGCCTACGCCACCACCGCGTACGGCGCCCAAGGCTCCACCGTCGAGGTCAGCCACGTCCTGATCGGCGACCACACCGGCGCCGCCTCGGCGTACGTCGGGATGACACGCGGCCGAGAACGCAACGTCGCCCACCTGGTCGCGGAGTCGGTCGAGGACGCGCGCCGTCAGTGGATCGAGGTCTTCGGCCGCGACCGCGCCGACCTCGGGCCCGCGCATGCGCGCATCCTGGCCGGCGAGGCGATCGAGCGGTACGGGCCCAAAGCGCCACGGCGTCGGCCGGCGCCGCCTGTCGTGCGGCAGCCCTTCCCCGAACCGGTGTATCGCCCGCCATCACGCAGCGGCCCCGGTCTGGGCCTGTGACCCATGGCGTCCGACTCGGGCTCGCCGGGATCAATCCGGCCCGTGTCGGACGTCTGCGGCATGATGGAGTGGTCCACTTCCCCGACGAGAGGAGATTGTCGTGACCGCTCTCGCCCCGGAGAAGTCGGCCGTCGACCGGTTCGCCGATCCGCTCTATTCTCTCGCGGAAGCATCTCGATTCCTCGGGCTCCCGGAGTCGACCTTCCGCTCGTGGGCTCGCGGCTACGACGTCCACGTCAAGGGACGCCATGTGACGGGCAACCCCGTGATCACCGCTCTTGGAGCATCAGGACAGCGCGGCGCATCCATCCCGTTCGTTGGCCTGGCCGAGGGTTATGCGCTCGCGGCCATGCGACGTGCGGGTGTTCCGCTCCAACGAATTCGCCCCGCACTGGAGCAGCTCAGCACGCAGATGGGGATCGGCAATGCGCTCGCGTCACAACGTCTCTACACAGACGGTGCCGAGGTGCTCTACGACTACGCACAGCGTCACGACGATCAGCAGGCAGCCGCCGTACGCGACCTCGTCGTGGTCAGGAACAACCAGCGGGTCTTCGCCGAAGTCGTCCAGGACTACCTCAAGCGGATCACCTTCGGCTCAGATGGCTACGCGGTGGCAATTCCACTCCCGGGGTTCGAGCAGGCCGACGTCGTCGCGGACGTGCGCCGGGGCTTCGGACAGCCGACCTTCGCCCGCGGAGGCGCGCGACTGGAAGACGTTCTCGGACTGTTTGATGCCGGCGAGTCCGTCGCGACGGTGGCGCTGGAGTTCGGGCTCACTGGACTCGAGGTCGAGGATGCGATCCGCAACCGCGACAAGAAGAGCTGACGGAGCCATGCGTGGAGTCGCCGCACTTCTTCGTTGACCGGAGCCTCGGAGCCGTTCAGGTTCCGCAGCTCCTGCGGGATGCTGGGTGGCTCCTCACGACGCTGGTCGAGCACTACGGCAAGCCTGCCGACGAGTCCGTCGCCGACGTCGACTGGCTGAGGCTGTGTGGCGAACGGCGCTGGCCGGTGTTGATGAAGGACGAGAAGATCCGTTACCGCAGCGCCGAGCGTGAGGCACTGACCACCGCTGGCGTGACCGCCTTCTGCCTCGCCGGCGGCAATCTGAGGTCGGCCGAGATGGCCGAGGTGTTCATCCAGCACCAGGGTGTCGTCTGGGAGAAGGCGGCAGCAGGCGGCGCGGCGATCTGGGTGTTGTCCCGGCACCAAGCCCGACTCACCGAGCTCTGACGAAACGGTCGGCGGAGTGCTAGTCCGGCTCCGGAGGCCGCGGATCGAAGCGGGTACGACGCTGCTTCGGTGGGGGCGGCTTCGGCAGGTGCTCGCGCCGCCGGATCCACGCCGATCCGGTCAGCGTCGCTTCTCCGCCGCGCTCGTAGATATCGGCCCTGACTGGCTCCCGCGCGACGCGGATCGTCCATTTCCACGCTTCGCGGACCAGGTCGGGCAGGTCGAGCTCGTCCCAGAGATCCAGCAGCAGCGCGCCATCCATCCAACGGAGCATCTGTTCGGGCCCGCCGCGGCGGATCAGCAACGCGTAGGCGCCCTTGCGCTGCTCACGGTCGCGCATGTCCCACTCGGTCTTGTCGGTCTTGCCGATGTCGTCGTACATCCCGAGGGTCGCGAAGCAGTCGGGCGTCTCGACACTCCACAGGATGTTCGGCACCCAGAACGCGACGATCCCGGGCGGATGATGCTCCTTCCAGTCGACGTGCACCCGCAGGTTGAGGTCGAAACCCAGCGCCTGAAGGATCCGGGCCGCGACCTTCAACGACGGCGACTTCAACCCACGTTCGTACGCCGACAGGGTCGCCTGCGACGTACCCGAGATCTCGGCGAGCTGGACCTGCGTCAGGCCCCTTGCCCGGCGCGCTCTCCCGAGCAGGTACGAGCGGTCCACCTACCCACGATATGTCTGATCGAACGTATTTGACCCTCCGATTGGCACCGCTCGCGCACCTGATGGTTGTCCGCGACTCTCGCGGGCCTTCGCCTTCCAGGAGGAACCATGCACAGCAACACGAACGACGTCCCGTTCCACGCCCGTCACGAGGACGAGCTGCTGACCCTCGACGACGTCGCCGAGATCCTGATGACCTCACCGAACACCGTCCGCTGGTGGCGGCAGAAGGGCACCGGGCCGGAGTTCTTCACGATCGGCCGGCGGCTCTACACGACCGTCGGGGACCTGCGCGCCTGGATCCGCCAGCAGCGGCTCGCGTCCAAGCCGAACCTCCGCCGGCCGAAGGCGATGTGACCGTCATGGACGACCCGCGCAACGTCTTCCTGTCGGCGGGCCAAGTGCTCGCCCGCTACGGCTGGGGCAAGACGAAGGGCTATCAGAACCTCAAGGACCGCGAGCTAGTCCCGCCGCCGGTGATGACACATCCGGACCGGTGGCGGCTCGACCAACTGCTGGCGTGGGAGGAGAAGCGGATGGCGCTGGCTGAGGCTGCGTTGGAGGCGCTCGTCGCGCCGAGGCGGGAGGAGACGAGGCTCATCGACCTGCTTCCCGAGCCGAAGCGCCGATACCGCGCGGGATGAACATCCCCACTGCAACGTACTGGAAAAATGTTACAGTAGATTCGTGCATCCGGGAGACGTCGATCGAGTGCTCGCATCGCCGCCCGACGAGGCGGTCGAGCAACTCGTTGGCCTGCCCGAGGACCAGTGGTTCGAGCGGAAGGCCGGCCGTATCAGTGCGCGGGACCTCGCCGTCCCGCTGGTTGCAATGGCCAACGCCGAAGGCGGCTATATCGCCGTCGGCATCCACGGCGGCATGGTCGACGGAGTGGGTGAGTCGCAACTCAATGCCCTCCGACAGACAGCGCAGGACTTCACCTCGCCAGTGGTGCGGTGCACTGCGACGGAGCTCGCGACCAGCGGTGGCAAGACAGTGCTCATCCTCCGGGTCGACCCGGGCGACCACGTTCACGAGACCACCAAGGGAGACGTCTACCTCCGCGTCGGCGACGAGTCGCGCAAACTCGGCTATGCCCAGCGGAGGGAGCTCGAGTACGACCGAGGCAGCGCCCCGTTCGACGGGACCGCCGTCGAGGCGGGCGTTGCAGACCTCGACAAGAAACAAGTCGCGGCGTACCAAAAGTCGATCGGCTCGCAGAGTCCCGAGGGCATGCTCGCAGCTCGCGATCTTATGACCCGCGACGGCCATTTGACCGTTGCCGCATGGCTGCTGTTCGCCGAACGACCCCAACCGCTCTTCCCCAGCGCGCTGGTGCGAGTGCTGAGATACGCCGACACGAACCGCGGAACCGGCGCCGCGATGACTCTCTACGAAGGTGGAGACATCCGTTGCGAGGGCTCGATCCCCGAGCAGATCAGCAAGGCTGCTTCCTTGATCGAGAAGTGGGTGCCGAAGGTTCAGGCCCTAGCACCGAGCGGCAGGTTCGAGGCGCGCCCGATCATTCCGCGTGATGTCTGGCTCGAAGGAGTCGTCAACGCAGTCCTCCACCGGTCGTACTCCATGTCCGGCGACCATGTTCGCATCGAGATCTTCCCGAATCGGATCGAGATCGAGAACCCCGGCCGCTTCCCAGGCCTGGCCGATCCTTCTAAGCCGCTGTCCATCAGCCGCTACGCGCGGAATCCGCGCATCGTGCGCGTCTGCTCGGATCTCGGTATCGCCCGCGAGCTCGGCGAAGGCATCAAGCGGATCTTCACCGAGATGCGATCCCTCGGCCTGACCGACCCGATCTACTCCCAAGGCAGCGGCTCGGTGCGGCTTGTCCTGTCTTCGGCCGACGCACTCGACGAGGACCTGCGTGCAAGTCTGACGAAGTCCGCGCGGCAGATTCTCGACGTTCTCCGATTGGAAGCCCGCCCACTGAGCACCGGTCAGGTTGCCGAGCTGGCCAACGTGACGCGACCGACGGCAGCTCGCCACTTACAGACGCTTCGGAGTTACGGACTCGTCGAGTGGGATGGCCAAGGCCCCAAGGACCCACGCGCCTCATGGACGCTGCGTTGATCTACTGGAAAGCGGATTTTCCAGTAGATCTTTCCAGTAGATCGACCCGGCAGACTTGACCCAGTGAGCGACCTGCAAAGCGAGTTGGAGAGCCTGCGCGCCGAGAACGCGCGCTTGCGCAAGCTTCTCAAGTTGACCGACGCCGAGGCGGCGCCCGCACTCGGCACGCAGATGGCATGGTTCGACAAGGCGCCCGGCCAGGTCGACGCACGCTCGTCATCGCAGGCGAAGGTCGAGTTCTACGCCGCACTGTTTGGTGCCCGTCGTGACGTCTACGCCGTTCGCTGGGAGAACGCACGCACCGGCAAGTCCGGGTGGATGCCCGCCGTCGAGGGAGGCTGGCGCAAGGGCCGGGCAGCCTCCGAGATCCGGCACCTGCCGCTGACCCCGGAGGTGCTCGCAGCGCACCTGACCGGAGACATCCACATCGGCCTCTACCCGATGCTCCGCGGCGACCAGACCTGCTGGCTCGCCGCCGACTTCGACGGGCAAGCGGCGATGCTCGACGCCCTTGCCTACCTCAAGGCCGCACGAGCCGTTGGCGCTCCGGCCGCCTTGGAAGTCTCCCGGTCCGGTATCGGCGCGCACGTATGGATCTTCTTCACCGATGCGGTGCCAGCTCCCACGGCTCGTCAACTCGGGACGGCGCTGGTCCGGGAAGCGATTGCGATACGGGGCCGGATGGACCTGCGCTGCTATGACCGACTGTTCCCGTCTCAGGACGTTCTCCCCGGACAGGGTCCGGGCAACCTGATTGCCGCTCCACTCCACGGAAAGTCTCGCAAGCTCGGCACCACCCTCTTCCTCGATCTGGCAACCCTTGAGCCGTTCGATGACCAGTGGGACTACCTCTCGACCTTGGAGCGGATGACGCCGAAGCAGGTCACGAAACTCGCCTCGGCGCTCCGGGAACCCAACGTCGGGGCTCGGGTCAGTCGCGCTCAGCCCGCACGATCGACCAAGACGCAGCCGAACCCGGCACCCGTCGTCCATCTGCTCCTCGACGGCACCGTCGCGATCCCAGGCTCCGAGCTGACACCTTCGCTCTACGCGACACTGAAGCACGCCGCCTCGACGTACAACCCCGAGTTCTACGACCGCCAGCGACGCCGCCAGTCGACTTGGAACGTCCCGCGCATCATCACCTCCTACGACGAAACCCTCGATGATCACCTCGTCCTCCCCCGCGGACTGCACGACACCGTCACACGGCTCATCAATGAGGCAGGCAGCAAGATCGAAGTCGACGACCAGCGAATCACAGGGGATGCGCTGACCCTCTCGCCTACGTTCGAGCTCAGGCCACAACAGGTGGAAGCGGTCGAGGCTGTGCTTCCGCACGACCTCGGACTCCTGGTTGCCCCACCGGGTTCAGGCAAGACCGTGATGGCATGCGCCGTCATCGGCCAACGGCCGGTGCCGACCCTGGTGCTGGTGGACCGCAAGACCCTCGCCGACCAATGGCGCCGCCAGATTGCCGACCTGCTCGGCATCAAGCCGGGGCAACTTGGTGGCGGGCGCTCCAAGCTCACCGGAGTCGTCGACATCGCCACCTTGCAAACCCTCGCGCGCCGAACCGATCTCACCGACACGCTGAGCACCTATGGCCAGGTGATCGTCGACGAGTGCCACCACGTTCCGGCGGCGGCGTTCGAGACGGCGGTCCGCGCGATCCCCGCCCGCTACTGGGTCGGGCTCACCGCTACGCCGTACCGACGCGACGGGCTCGACGACCTCATCGGCTTCCAACTCGGCCCAGTGCGCCACACCTTCACCCATGCGGATCCCGAAACGTTGGAAGGCGCCAGCGCAGATCGACCTCGCCCCGTGCTCGTCGTTCACCCCACGTCGTTCCATTTGGAGGGATCCATCGACTTCTCGGTCCCAGGCGCCATAGCCGGCGTCCATTCGGCACTTGCCGACGACGAACCACGCAATGAGCAGATCCTGACCGACGTGGCCGCCGCTCTTGAGCGAGGCCGACACTGTTTGGTGTTGGCCCAACGCACCGGACACGTCGACCACCTCGCCGCGACGCTCACCGCTCGCGGGTTCGACCCAATCGTCCTCAAGGGCGGCATGGGTGCAAAGCAACGCACCGCTGCCAACGAGAGGCTGGAGCCGACCAGCGACGGTCCACCGCTGCTCGTCGTCGCCACAGGGCACTTCGTCGGCGAAGGCTTTGACTGCCCTGCGCTCGACACGCTCTTCCTGGCAGGCCCGGTCTCGTTCAAGGGTCGACTCGTCCAGTACGCCGGGCGAGTGCTTCGGCCCTACCCCGGCAAGCAGACCGCCGAGGTCCACGACTACCACGACATCGAAGTGCCAGTCCTCGCCGCAGCACTTACCAAGCGAGCTCCCGGCTACACCAGCCTCGGCTTCCCCGACCCTCGCAGGAGCAGATGAGACTCAGCCCAGCTGGGCGGCATGGCTCGGCACCAAAGTTGTGGGTCGTGCCGCATCCACCCTCGCGCTGGACTCATCAATGTCGGGAACTTGCGCCCGCACCCGAGGCGGCCGCCGGTCGTCAAGAAGACGGAGTCTCGCTAGCCTCAAACGGTGTCCACCAAGGCGGAGCGTCGAGCGGCACGAGAGAAGGTCGCCACCTACCACGAAGAGCAGCTCGGCCGACTCGTCGGACGTCTGGCCGACGCGCTCGACCGGCACCGTGCCGCCGAGCTCGACGCCTTCGACGTCGACGAGGTGGCGTTCCAGTACTCCCGCGCCGCCAAGGAGCTGTGGAAGTTCTGCAACCTCGGCAACGTCGAGTTCACCGCTCGCATCATTGACGACGATCCACCCACGGACTGGTGGGAGCGCGGAGCACGTCGTCAGCGCTGAGACAGTGCCCGCGGCCCGTCGAGGGCGGTGTCACGTCCGTACCGAAATTGGTACGGTTGTGACAGTTGGCCTGGGCCCGACTAGCACGCCGGAGAGGGCCCGAGTGATACACGAGAGTGATGCATTAAGCCCCGGACACGGCGTCAAACGGCGGTACGAGCCGAAACGGCGCGGCGCACAAAAACGCCTCTGACCTGCGGTTTCGTAGATTTCCGTCGAAAGTCGTTGAAGGTTAAACCTCGTGGCACCAGTGGCAGGCGGCGTACCCGACGGACAGGAGGACGGGGACGTTGCGCCGCCGCGCCGCCGCGAACGCCTCAGGCCCCCACTCCCACCAGTCGACGGGGTTGTCCTTGTGCTGGAGGAGGTACGGCGAGGTCGCCGAAGCCAGTCGGTTGGGCACGGTCCCACGCTAGCGGCGCGGTCGTGAGCCGCGATCGGACGTGGCATGGTTGATCGGCGTGAGGATGGGTATGCCGATCGCGAGTCCCGATTCCCCACCCGAGGTGTGACCGTGAGCGTGATCGACATCAAGATGAGCGCCATCTACCAGGCGTCCCACGACGAGCTGCCGTCCGAGGCGGGCATCTTCAGCGCCGAGGCGAGCGGGATCTCCGATGCGATCGACCCGCTGGTGAGGCAGGTCGCACTGGCCGGCAACCACCCGATCGGGCCGGACCTCGCGGATCTCGCGGTCGAGCTGTTCCTCCACCTGAGGTCCATGGTGCGGACGTTCAACGACAGCGCCACTGGGCTCGACCTGATCGCGGACGACTTCGTGAGGCAGGACGAGCAGGCGAAGGCCTGGCTCGACCAGAACCGCCGCTATCTCGGCGACCCGCAGACCGCCACGCTCCCGACCGCACCGACCGTCTGAGGGCCGGGCGATGCTCGTCAACGACGGCGGCGGCACGTCGACCTCGATCCTGGACCAGCTCAACCCGCTCTACACCGCCATCGCCCAAGGGCTCGGCGAGCTCGCGGGCAACGAGGCGTACATGGACACCCTCGAGGCGAACTTCCCCACCACGATCAGCACCCCGGACCCGATGAAGATCCCACAGCCGGACAACACCCGCATGTTCATCGCGGACTTCAAGGTCCCCGGCACCTACGGCTTCACGGTGCAGCACGGCTACTGGGGCACGGCGGTGCCGACGTCGGAGAGCTCGCCGTCCCCGATGGACACCCAGAACGAGCTGACCAAGACCGCCACCCAGGCCTGGCACCAGGCGTACGACGCCTACGCCAACGCCGGGTACGGCGGCAGCGCGGCCGCGTTCCGCTCGTGGGGCCAGAACGTCTGGGAGCCGGACACAGAGGCGATGTCGCTCGGCGTCTACGGCCTCGCCGGCCTGATGACCTGGCTGCAGGACCAGCTCGCGCCGTCGGCCGGCTGGGTCAGCCCCGACAACGCCGCCGCGCCGACCTGGCTGGCGAACCTGAAGAGGAACTGGCCGGCGACCTCCCACTCGTCGGACTCGTTCTACGACTTCTGGGACGACGTCAACGACAAGTGCGCTCTCTACCTCGACGCCGCCGAGCGCCTCGCGTCGACCAGCGCGCAGACCACCGCGACCATCTCCGACTTCCAGACAAACCTGCTCGAGGTCACCACGAAGACCAAGGAGCACGTCGAGCTCGCCCTGAAGCAGTGGCAGACGTGGAAGGCGCCGAGCGGCTACTGGGGCACCGGCAAGTACGACGACAACTCGACCGCCAAGACCATCCTGGGCGACGTCAGCTACGGCACGGGCGTCATCGCGATGTTCCCTCCGGCCGCGCTGATCTCCGGATCGATCAGCGTCGTCACGGGCGGCCTCACCTACCTGATCCCGGACAAGACCGAGATCATGAAGGCGACCACGGCATCCACCGCCGGCGACATCTGGGACGGCTACTACGACGACGTCGACTCGGTCTGCACCCGCATGCAGAAGGCGCTCGACGTGGTGCGGACCCAGCCGCCGAAGAACTCCGACCTGGCGAGCGGGTCGATGGGCTTCGAGTCCTTCGTGAGGATGGTGCAGGCCGACCGGAGCGACTGGACGCCGCACCCGGTCCACCTCTGAGGGTCCCCGGGGGAACCTCGCGGGATCGCTATCGTGGAGGCATGTCCAGGTCCGAGCGCACGCCCGAACAGTCCGGCAGCCCCGAGCAGCGGCCCGGCGCCACCGCCGAGCAGGACCACGACGGCGTACAGGACCCGCTGCGCGGCTCCTGGACGAGCCGCACTTGGACCGCGGTCGTCGGCCTCGCCGCGCTGCTGATCCTGCTCATCGTGTTCATCGCGCAGAACACCAAGGAGGTGCCGATCCGGCTCTTCGGCTGGAGCTGGCACCCGCCGCTCGCGGTCGCGATCCTGGCCGCCGTCGCGGCCGGTCTGCTGATCGCGGTCTGCGCGGGCACCCTTAGGATCCTGCAGCTGAGGCGCCGCGTCCGGCGGACCAAGCGCGTGCAGAAGCAGGCGTCCCAGGACTGATCAGCGGTCACACCCCGGCCCACCTGTCGTCCACAGACATGGGCCGGAGACGCGCTCTCCACAGGCGACCTGACGAGGACGGCTCGGCGTCGGCGGCGATTCCTAGCGTGCGAGGTGCCGGAACGTCCGGCCGCTGATGCATCGGGAGGCGCCCGTGTCCATACCTACCCTGGTCCGTCTCGTCCGCGCCGTCGTCGGAGCGCTGGCGATCCTTACCGCCGGCGTCACGCTCGGCGTCGGCCTGTCCCCGTCGGTCGGCGCCCCGAGCGACACGCTCGCGCCGTCGACGATCGTGAGTGTCACCGGAGGCGCCCGCTACGGCTTCACCATCCACCACCTCGGCGGCCGGACCGATCGCCCGGAGACCAAGTCCGAGGCGATGGCCGAGTGCGGTGGCTACCGCATCCGCCACGACCGCGCCCGCTGCTACGGCGAGGTCTCGACCTGGTACGCCGACCTCGCCGACCTCGAGCGCACCGCGCGCTACTACCGCGGGCTGACGCGATGAGGCCGACGACGGACGCCGCCCTCAGACCGGCTCGCTCACCACCTGACGTGCCATCGCCGCCTTGACGAGCCTGATGGCGCTGCGCGGCGCGACCTTGATGGCGATGCTCATCAGCTTCGCGTCGAGGCCGACGTGGATGTGCAGCCTGTTGCGCTCGATGCCGCGGATCATGATCTGGGCCGCCTTCGCCGGCGAGGTCATCGGGACCTTGCTGTCCTCGGCCGACGCCACCGGCGTCGCGACTCCGGAGTTGGCCGTGATGTCGGTCTGCACCGCGCCGGGGAAGATCACCGAGACGTGCACCGGGGTACCGAGGAGCTCGGCGTACAGGCCCTCGGTGAACAGCTTGACCCCCGCCTTGCTGGCGCCGTAGATCGTCTGGCCCGGAAACGGGAAGAACCCGCCCATGCTCGAGACGTTCGCGAGGTGCGCCTCCGGGCGCAGAAGGAGGTGAGGCAGGAAGGCACGCGACATCGCGATGGTGCCGCCGAGGTTCACCGACAGCACGCGCTGGACTGCGGCGTCGGTCAGGTCCGCGACCGGATCGAACGGCTGGATGATCCCGGCGTTGTTCAGCAGGCCGTCGACCGCGCCGTGGTCGGCCACCACCCGCTCCGGCAGCGCCTCGACCGCGGCCGAGTCGGTGATGTCGACGACGTACGACGTCAGCCGGCCGCCGGTCTTCGCGAGATCCGCCGTGGCGGACAGCGCGTCAGGGTCACGGTCGACCGCGGCGACCCGGGCACCCTTGTCGAGGAGCGCGAGCACCAGCTCTCGCCCCATGCCGTTGCCCGCCCCGGTGACGACCCATACCTTCCCATCGACTCGCATGAGCCGACGCTATCGGGAGTCCGAGCTCAGCTCACCCACGCCTTCGGCACCGTCGAGGAAGTAGCTGTCCAGGATCTCCTGGGCGCGACGCTCGCCCCACGACTCCAGTCGGCGGCGACCCCAGCCGGTCGCCCCCAGCACGCGATAGCGCAGCACGTTGAGCGGCACGATGTAGGCGAAGGCCCAGGGCAGCCGTGTCGGCAGGCCGAGCTCGTGCATGCTCATGGGCCCCATGAAGACGGTGAGCATCGAGAGCAGGCGCTCTCGCTCGTAGCGGGCCCGCAGGGGCTGCAGCGCGGCCGGCCACCCGGCGTACCGGCGCGAGGCCTGGGCCTCGACGACGGCCTGGCTCAACCGGGGGCCGGCATCGGTGAGGCCGCCCTGCGCCAACAGCACGTGGTAGTTGATGCGGTGGCGTGCCCGCTCGTCGTCGACCAGGAACTCCGGCGCTACGCCCATCAGGAAGCCGACGTACTTCCACAGGTGCATCAGCGCCTTGGACTCGCGCCGGCCGACCGGCACGCCGAGGCCGCGCGCACCGAGCAGGAGCACCCCGTCGAACAGGCCGAGCGTGGATGCCTGGTCGGCCATGTTGATGGGGAGTCCCCACTGCTCGCTGTCCCAGCGGGCCTCGAACGCGTGGTTGACCATGGCGTGCATGAGCCGGACGTGCACCGAGAGCCGCCATCCCTCCCCACCGGGGCGACCGTCGCGAGGCGGCAGCAGGGATCCGGGGTCGGACAGGCTGCTCCCCCACTTCTGGGTCTCGGCGAGGCGACGCAGGGTCTGGTCGCCGGTGAGCCCGCCCGTCTCGACCAGCAGGTCGGTCGGCCCACCGAAGCGGTAGCCGCCGATCAGCGAGAGCTGGAGGAGCACGTCGGAGGCGTTCTGGCCGAGGCGGCGGAAGAACCGGCCGCCCTGCTCCACGAGATCGCGGTCGAGCCACGCGGGCTCCGCCTCGGCCTCGGCGAAGAAGTCCGAGAGCGCCGGCGGCGGGTCGTCCACCGCCGCGATGCCGCGGTCGAGGGCACGCCTGAACTGATCCATCGTGACCCGGCCGGGGTCGCCGGCTCGCGATCGCATCGCCTCCGCGAGCCGCGCGCCCACCTCGTCGCGCTCGTACATGGCCCGCCCGATGCGGTCCACCAGCTCCTCGTCGACGGTCCCGACCCGGCCGAGAAGGCGCAGTGGACGCCCGAGCCGCTCGTTGCGAGAGCCGCCGGCACGGAACCGGCGCGGGTAGTCGGCGGGCGGCGCGCCGTCGTTCGCCGTACGGGGCTGTGGTGTGGTCACCCGTCGAGCATGACGCGAGCAATCGCTCGCATTCAAGTCGCGTTCCGGCTACGGTCGGCGCATGCGCAAGCAGCCCCGACAGGCACGCTCGAAGGCGATGGTCGAGCGGATCATCGAGGCCGGACGCCGGGTCCTCACCGAGGAGGGGTACGACGCCCTCACCACCAACAGGGTGGCCGTCGTGGCGGAGGTCAGCCCGGGCTCGCTCTACCAGTACTTCCCCGACAAGACCTCGATCCTCGACGAGGTGATCGAGCGCTACTGGGACGAGGTCTCCGAGCGGGTCACCGCGTCGCTGGCCGACCGCATCGCGCCCACGGACGACGGTGACGACCTGGCCGCGGCCCGCGCGATCACCGACGCCCTGCTCGCAGCGCTCGAGACCGATCCCAACCTGCTCCGTGTGCTCAGCGAGGAGCTCCCCGCCGCCCGCAACCGCCGGCGCCGGGCGACGCTCGAGCGGCGGGTCCGCGACCTGCTCTCGACCTACCTCACGCTCCGGCCGGAGATCAGCAGCCGGCCCGACCCCTCGCTCACCGCGTGGGTGATGGTGATCGCGCTGGAGAACCTGGCGCTCCGTTGGGTCCTCGACGCGCCGGGCTTCGACCGCGACCGGCTGCTGGACGAGATCGTCGCGCTGGTGGGCGGCTACCTGGCCTCGTGACCCCGCGCTCCGGCGTGCTCCACTGCGCGGCCCGGCGGGGCGCCACGAGCCGCGGGCCAGCCCACGCCGCGGGCACGACAGTCGTCAGTCGCCGCGGCCGGTCAGCGCGAGCCCGATGCCGAGCCCGATCATCGACGTCCCGCCGATGGCGCCGAGCCGCTGCACGCGCTGGGGCGAGCTCGCGAACCAGTCACGGGCGCGGCCGGCGACGAACGCCCAGATCGAGTCGCTGACGACGCCGATCACGACCGCGATCCAGCCCAGCATCAGCATCTGCTCGGTGGCCGGCGGCGCCCCCGCGGACCGGTCGACGAACGGCGGCAGCAGCGCCGCGAAGATCATGAACCCCTTCGGGTTGGTCAGCCCGACCACGAATCCCTGGCCCACGGCCCGACGTACGGTCATCGGCGCCCGCGGCTCGACCGTGGTCAGCTGCAGCTCCTTGCGGTGGCGCCACGACTGGACCCCGAGGTAGACGAGGTAGGCGGCGCCGGCCAGCTTGATCGCCACGAAGACCGCGTCGGACCTGGCCACGATCGCGCCCAAGCCGGCGATCACCAGGCACATGATGACCGCGAGGCCGGTGCTGTTGCCGATCACGGTCGCGAGCGCGACGCGCGGGCCGTAGCTGATCGCCCGGCCGACGGCGAACAGCACGCTCGGGCCGGGGATGACGATGACGACGAAGGCGGCCAGGCCGAAGCCGAGCAGCTGGCCCAGCCCGACCATGGCTCAGGCGTCGGCGTCGTGGGTCTCGGCGGCCCGCTCGCGCTCGGCCGCCTCGGCGGCCATCTGGTCGGCGACGTCCTGACCGAAGACGCCCTCGGCCTTGTTCTTCTCCACCTTCTTCAGCTGACGGGTGAAGCTCCAGCACAGCAGGGCGACCAAGATGATCAGCCCGATGAAGACGGCGAAGCCGATCGGTCCCGCGACGACGGAGTTGTCGTTGGGGACCGGGTCGGTGGCAAGGACGAACATGGGCTCATTCTCCCACTTCGATGGTGATCCCGGCGAACAGGTCGTCCTCCGGGGTCTCGGTGGGGACGTGGCTCACCACCAGCTCGTAGTCCTCGGTCGGCCAGGTCTGCTGCTCCAGCTCGCGCGGAGTGGCGAACCACCAGCTGTCCGGGTCGATCTGGGTGGCGTGCGCCAGCAGCGCCTGGTCGCGCACCCCGAAGTAGTCGGCGCAGTGCACCTTGGTCGTGACACGCTCGTCCCAGGACTCGTCGCGGGTCCATCGCTCGAGCCGCTCGCCGTAGTGCGACTCGAGGCCGTGCTCGAGCATCGCCTGGTGCAGCGCCAGCGCCTTCGGCCGGTTGAACCCGTGGTGGTAGTAGAGCTTGCTGACCTGCCAGGCCTCCCCCAGCTCCGGTTCGTACGACGGGTCCCCGGCCTTCTCGAACGCGTACACCGACACCTTGTGGCACATGATGTGGTCGGGGTGCGGGTAGCCGCCGTTCTCGTCGTACGTCGTCATGACGTGGGGCCGGAGCGAGCGGATCAGCCGGATCAGCGGCCGGGCGCCCTCCTCGACGGAGACCAAGCCGAAGCAGCCGTCGGGCAGCGGCGGCCGGTTGCCCTCCTCGTCCGCCTCGGGCCAGCCGGAGTCGACGAAGCCCAGCCAGTCCTGGGTGACGCCCAGGATGTCGCGGGCACGGTCCATCTCCTGGCGGCGGATCTCGTGGATGTTCTCCAAGATGCCCGGACGGTCCATCTTCGGGTTCAGGATCGACCCGCGCTCACCGCCGGTGCAGGTGACGACGTGGACGTCGCCCCCCTCGGCGACGTACCGGGCGGTCGAGGCGGCTCCCTTGCTCGACTCGTCGTCGGGGTGCGCGTGGACGTGCATGAGGCGCAGGCCGGCGCGTGGTCCGGGCGACGTGGCGCCGGCCACTGCACGGTCATCGGAGGACATGGGCACCATGGTAGGAATCGCCGCCATGGGAACATGAACCGGTGAGCACGACCAACGATTCCCACCCCGGCGACCGCCTCCAGCAGCGGTACGGCGGTCCGTCACGCACCAGTCGCCTGTTCGCGGTCGTCGTCGGTGGCCTGATCGTGATCGCGCTCCTCGCCTGGGTCGTCTGGGCGATCGCCGGCAGCGCCAACCCCGCCGTGTCCTCGCAGGAGGTCTCCAAGGACGAGCACGGCCCGCACCAGGCCTGGATCACCTACCAGATCAAGTACGGCGACACCCCTGTCCACGCGACGTGCACGGTGCGCGCCGTGGCCGCGGACGGCGAGGAGGTCGGGCGGACCAGCTTCCATCCGTCGCTGTCCGCGAAGCCCCAGGACACCTTCAAGGTCACCTTCCGCACCACCCGCCTGGCCGACTCGATCGAGTGGCTCGGCTGCACCGCGCCCGGCCAGGTCCACCCCCACTGATCCCCGAGGGCCCGGTCCCGCGAGATCGCCCTCGCCCCTCGCCGGGATGTAGACTCGGGTGATCTGCCGCCCGTGGGTGACCCACGGGCGGTGATCATTTAGTTGGCACCGTCGAGTTAGTTGCAGGGAGGCCCCGATGACGCAGACCGACCAGGGCAAGGTCTGGCTGACCCAGGATGCCTACGAGAAGCTGAAGTCCGAGCTGGAGCACCTCAAGGGCCCCCGTCGGGCGGAGATCGTCGCCGAGATCAGCGCCGCCCGCGACGAGGGCGACCTGAAGGAGAACGGCGGATACCACGCCGCACGCGAGGAGCAGGGCAAGAACGAGGCCCGCATCACCCAGCTCGAGCAGATGCTGGAGAAGGCCGAGATCGGCGAGACGCCGGCCGACGACGGCGTCGTCGAGCCCGGCATGGTCGTCACCTACAAGTTCGAGGGCGACGACGACGAGGACGCCGAGAGCTTCCTGCTGCTCGGCTCGCGCGAGGGCGCGCCGTCCGATGTCACCGTCTACACGCCCGAGGCCCCGCTCGGCGCGGCCATCAACGGCCGCAACAAGGGCGAGACGGTCAGCTTCACCGGCCCGACCGGCAAGGACCTCTCGGTCGTCATCCTGGACGCCAAGCCCTACAAGGCCTGACCGCCGCGGCGGTGTCAGCCGCTGACCACGAAGCCGTGCTCGCGCACCCGCGCGAGCACGGCTTCTGCGTGCTCGGCCCCGCGGGTCTCCAGCTGCAGGTGGACGACGACCTCGTCGACGTGGAGCGCGGGCAGCACCCGCTCGTGAGCGACCTCCACGACGTTCGCACCGGCGTCGGCGATCTCGGTCAGCAACGACACCAGGCCACCCGGCACGTCACGGATGTGTACGTCGAGGCGGAGGTAGCGGCCCGCGGCGGCCATGCCGTGCTGGATGACCTTCCCGAGCAGCAGCGGGTCGATGTTGCCGCCGGACAGCACCACGACGACCGGCCCGGCGACCTCGGTGCCCTCGCGGGCGAGGTCCATGAGGGCGGCCACGGCCGCGGCGCCGGCGGGCTCGACGACCAGCTTCTCGCGCTCGACCAGCGCCAGCAGGCTGCGCGAGAGCGACTCCTCGGAGACCGTGACCACGTCGTCGACGTACTTCTGGACCAGCGGGAGGGTCAGCTCGCCGGGGCGGCCGACCGCGATGCCGTCGGCCATCGTCGTCGTCCGATCGAGCCGGACCGGGTGACCCGCGGCGAGCGAGGGCGGGATGGCCGCGGCGCCGGCGGCCTGCACCCCCACCACACGTACGCCGGGCATCCGCGACCGCACCGCGAGCGCGACCCCGCCGAGCAGGCCGCCACCACCCGCCGGAACCATCACCGTCGCTGCGTCGGGGCACTGCTCGGCGACCTCGAGGCCGAGCGTGCCCTGGCCCGCCACGATGTCCTCGTGGTCGAACGGGTGGATCAGCGTCGCGCCCGTCTCGGCGGCGCGCTCCTCGGCCAGCGCCAGGCAGTCCTCGAGTGTCGGCCCGCCGAAGACCACCTCGGCGCCGTACCCACGCGTCGCACGCTCCTTCGGCAGCGGCGCGCCGTCGGGCATGAAGACGGTCGCGGGGATGCCGTGCTGCTGGGCCGCGAGCGCGACGCCCTGGGCGTGGTTGCCGGCCGATGCCGCGACGACCCCGCGGGCACGCACCTCCGGTGAGAGCCGGGCGATGCGGACGGCAGCGCCGCGGACCTTGAACGAGCCCGTGCGCTGGAGGTTCTCGCACTTGAGCCACACCGGCGTGCCGACGAGGGCGCTGAGCCAGCGCGACTCGTGCATGGGTGTGCGCACCGCGACGCCGTCGACCAACGGCCGCGCGGCCTCGATGTCCGTGACGTCCAACTCAGCCACCAGCACTCGCCTCGCCCTTCTCCTTCTCGGCATCGACGCTCGCGAGGTCCGCGAGGTGGAGGACCACGGCGTTGCCCGCCGCAGCCAGAGGTACGGCGACGAGCGCCCCCGCCACGCCCGCGACGAGCACGCCCGACGCGATCGCCACGATCACGCCGAGCGGGTGCAGCGAGACCCACCGGCCCATCAGGAACGGCTGCAGCACGTGGCCCTCGACCTGCTGCACGACGATGACCACCGCGAGCATGAGCGCCGCGGTGACCGGACCGTGGTCGACGAGCGCGACCAGGACCGCGACGGTGCCGGCGATGGTCGCGCCGATCATCGGGACGAACGCGCCGAGGAAGACCAGCACGCCGATCGCCAGCACGAACGGCACCTTCAAGATCGCGGCGCCGAGCGCGACACCGACCGCGTCGACCAGGGCGACGATCACGGTCGCGCGCACGAACTGCACGAGGGACAGCCACGCCACCCGGCCCGAGCTGTCCACGCGCTCGCGGGCGCCACGAGGCGCGATCCGGACCAGCCACGCCCAGATCCGCCTCCCGTCGGCGAGGAAGAAGTAGGTGGAGAAGAGCGTGATGAAGAAGCCCGCGAGCACATGGCCGAGCGCGGAGCCGACCTCTGTCACACGGCCGACGATCTTGCCGCCCTCGGACTGGGTGCGCAGGGAGTCCTGGGCCCGCTGGATCCAGTGGTTGATCTGGCTGTTGCTCGCGTGGAGCGGCCCGTCCTTCAGCCACCCGCGGATCTCGCCGAGGCCCTTGACCGTCGAGTCGGTCAGGTCCTGCGCGCCGTTGGCGACCTGCTGGCCGGCGAAGGTCAGCAGCGCCACCACGACCGCGAGTCCGAACACCACGACCAGCAGTGCCGCGAGGCCGCGCGGGATGCGCAGCCGCTCGAGCCGGCCGACCGACGGGGCGGCCAGCGCGCTGAAGAGCATCGCGATCGCCAGCGGGACGGTGACGACGGCGAAGTAGCCGGCCAGCCGCAGCAGGACGTAGCCGCCGAAGCCGATGATCAGCAGCCGCCACGACCAGGCCGCCGCGAGGTCGAGGCCGTAGGGCACCGCGGCCGGGCGGAGGTCGGACGGTCCGGTACCGAGGTCGACGGGCTGGTCGCGCTCCCGCATGTGCCAGAGCTGGGCGAACCGGCCGATCAGGTACCGCTCTCGCCGGTCGGCCTCGGCGACCTCCTTGCGGACCGCCTCCTCGCGCTCGGGATCCTCGACCGGGTCCGCCGCCTCGTCGGGCTGCAGATCGGGCTCTGTGTCGGGCTGTACGTCGGGCTGTGGGTCGGCCGGGTGCTCGCCGGTGTCGTCGCTCATCCGAGGGCCCGTGCAAGGTCGGCGACCAGGTCGTCGGGCGTCTCGATGCCCACGCTGAGCCTGACCAGGTCCGACGGCACCTCCAGCTCGGTGCCGGCGACGCTGGCGTGGGTCATCCGGCCGGGGTGCTCGATCAGCGACTCGACGCCACCGAGCGACTCGCCGAGCGTGAACACCTCCGTCGCCGCGCAGACGGCCAGCGCCTGCTCCTCGCCGCCGGTGACACGGAAGCTGACCATCCCGCCGAACCGGCGCATCTGCCGCTGCGCGACCTCGTGTCCGGGGTGGGTCTCGAGCCCCGGGTAGATCACGTCGCCGACGGCCGGGTGCGAGGTCAGGAAGTCGACGACGCGCTCGGCGTTGTCGCAGTGACGCTCCATCCGCAGCGCCAGGGTCTTCAGGCCCCGCAGCGTCAGCCACGCGTCGAACGGGCCGGCCACAGCACCGATGGCGTTCTGGTGGAAGCCGATCCGCTCGGCGAGGTCGGCATCGCGCACGACGATCGCTCCCCCGACGACGTCGGAGTGGCCGCCGGCGTACTTGGTGGTGGAGTGGACGACGACGTCGGCACCGAGGGCCAACGGCTGCTGGAGGTACGACGACGCGAACGTGTTGTCGACGACCAGCAGCGCGCCGGCGTCGTGGGCCACCTCGGCGATGGCCGCGATGTCGCCGATCGTGAGCAGCGGGTTGGTGGGCGTCTCGAGCCAGACCATCCGCGTCTCGCCCGGGCGGATCGCGGCGGCGACGGCGTCGACGTCGGACACGTCGGCGGGGCTGTGTGGCAGCCCCCACCCCTGCTCGACCTTGTCGAAGAGGCGGAAGGTGCCGCCGTACGCGTCGTCGGGGAGGACGACGTGGTCGCCGGGCTTGCACAGCGCGCGGGTGAGGGTGTCCTCGGCGGCCAGCCCGGAGGCGAAGGCGAAGCCGCGCGCGCCGCCCTCGAGGGCGGCCAGCGTCGACTCGAGCGCGGTGCGGGTGGGGTTTGCGGAGCGGCTGTACTCGTAGCCGCCGCGCAGCCCACCGACGCCGTCCTGGGCGTAGGTGGACGTCGCGTAGATGGGCGGGATCACCGCCCCCGTGGTCGGGTCGGGCTCGTAGCCGGAGTGGATCGCGCGGGTCTCGAACCCGGCCTGGCTGAGGTCGCGGTCGCTCACCCCCGCGAGCCTACTCAGGGATGACGACAGCCCGCTCGACCCGGCGGCGCCAGCGGCCCGCGAGGCCGGCGCCCACGAGACCGACGGCGATCAGCGGGAACTCGTACGGCGCCGCGCCGAACCACAGCTGGGTCGAGGGCAGGCTGCGCGAGAAGCTCGCGAAGCCGGCCGTGTCGATCTGGTACCAGAGGAACGGGATCACGCCGAACAGCAGGCCGCCGACCAGCGGGCCGACCGCTGAGATCCGTGCGCTGACCGCGACGAGGAGGAGCAGGACCGCCGCCACCGCCATGATCAGGAGGTCCCTGGGCGTGTGGATGCCACGGAGGTAGATCTGCTTCCCGGCGGCGTAGTCGCGGGCACCGTAGTCGAAGAGGAACAGGCCGATCGGCGTCACGACGATCGCGACGACCAGGCCGATGACGTGCCGCAGCACCATCGGCAGACCGCGCTTGCGCGCGGGCAGGACGGTGGCGGGCGGCACGGGCACGGCCGGGGCGGGGCTCTGCGGCTGGTCGGTCATAGGACCACCTTGCCGCAGAACGGCCGGGTTGGACATGACCCCGTCAGCTAGCCGCCCGAGGCGGCGAGCACCCGCACGATGCCGTCGAGATCGACCGAGCCGTCAGCGACGGCCATCACCAGCTCGAACGCCGCGTCGTCGGACATCTCGACCGTGACGCCGTTGATGCGCAGGAAGACGTCGGCCGCGAGCCACGCGAGGCGCTTGTCGCCGTCGACCAGTGCATGGTTCTTGCAGATCGAGTGCAGGAGCGCGGCCGTCTTCTCCAGCAGGGACGGATACGCGTCGTCGCCGAAGACCGTCGTCCGTGGTCGTGCGACGGCGGCCTCGAGCAGCCCGGGGTCGCGCACGGGACCTGCCCCGAGATCGGCGGTGAGGCTCAGCAGATCGTCGAGGTCGAGGTACTCGACCATCAGACGCTGCCGAGGCGATCGAGCACGTCGCCCCATCGGGCGCGCGATTCCTGCGATGCCTCGGCGACGCGGCTCCGGTGCCGGTTGCGCGCGTGGAAGTCGAGGATCGCCTTGCGTGCGACCTCCTGCTTGGACAGGCCCTGCTGGGAAGCGAGCTCCGCGAGAGCAGCGTCGAGCTCGGCATCGGTGCGCAGGGTGAACGCCATGGTGGTCATGCTACCTCCGAGTGGTATCGATCCGATACCACCAGTCTGGGCGCCGCCACCGACATCGCAACGGACTTTCCACAGCCTTGCGCGGCGACGGAGGATGGAGGCGTGTTCGCCTCGCGCAAGACCCAGATGATCGAGCCGTCCGACGCGCTGCCCGGGCGGGCGTCGTACCCATTCCCGCTCGCGGCGGAGCACGAGGTCCTCCGCACGCCCGTCGTCACCGACGACGTGCCGGACGGGCTCGCGGTCGCGGAGTTCGGGCTCGGCTGCTTCTGGGGCGCCGAGGAGATCTTCTGGCAGGTGCCGGGCGTCTGGTCGACGTCGGTCGGGTACGCCGGCGGCTTCACCCCCCACCCGACGTACGAGGAGGTCTGCACGGGCCGCACCGGCCACACCGAGGCCGTGCGCGTCGTCTTCGACCCCACGGTCGTCTCCTACACGGATCTGGTGAGGCAGTTCTTCGAGGTCCACGACCCCACCCAGGGCATGCGCCAGGGCAACGACGTCGGCACCCAGTACCGCTCCGCCATCTACTTCCACTCACCCGAGCAGGAGCGGACCGCCCGTGAGCTCACCAAGGTGTACGCCGAGGAGATCGCCCGTCGCGGCTACGGCGAGGTCACCACCGAGATCACTCCCGCCGGCGACTACTTCTACGCCGAGCCGGTCCACCAGCAGTACCTCCACAAGAACCCGTTCGGCTACCGCTGCCACGCCAACACCGGCATCCCGTTCCCCACTCCGTGATCACGTCGGTCATCGCGTGTCTCGGGATCGCCGTATGCGCGTTCAGCTCATTGCTGACCTTCGGAGCAGCCGTCTCGGAGCACCGTCGCGGCCAGCCGCGCGGCCTGGTCAGCCGCATCACCCTCGGTGCGCTGCTGCTCTTGGGGACCGCGGTCTGCTTCGTCCTCCTGCTGGTCCGCTCGGACGAACGCGACGGGCTCTGGGCGACGATCTGCGTGCTGCTCGGCCTGCGCGTTGCTGTCACGTGGATCCGAATCCCGGGCGAGCGACCGGAGTGACCCTGGGGATCATCGGGGAGGTCTCGATCGACCTGGTTGATCGAAGCCTTCCCGATCACGCTCGCGGACGACCCGCCCGCGAGCGATTGCCACAGCGACCCGCGGGGCATCTGATGTCGCACATGCCTGAGGAGTCGTTGGTCGAGCCTGAGCAGCTGCGTGACATGGCACGCGGGTTCGCGCCCGGCCCGGACTCGCCTCCAGAGACCGACGTCCGTGAACCTCGCGCCGCCTCGCCGAACAACGACGGTGTTGGCGCGCTGCCGGTCAGGTGAGGTGGAAGTACACCGTGAGGACACCGGCCGTGACCGCGAGCTCGAGGGCGAGGCGGATCATCACGAGCACCCCGAGCGCGGTCGCGCCGCCGCCGGGCAGCGGGTTGCGGAGCGCCAAGAGCCGCAGGACGCCGTCGCAGAGCAGGAAGGCGCCGACGAGGCCTTCCAGCACGGGATGGCGTGGACTACCCACCAGGGCCATCACGAGGCTCGCAGCGCCCGCCGCCGCGAGGACCGTGGGCAGCACCAGCCATGTCGGCCGCCGTTCCGACGTACTCACGCAGGTGAGGCTAGGCGGAGGATCCCCGGCACTGGGTGCCGGGGATCCTCCGCCTAGCGGGAGCGCGGGTGGCCGCTCGACGCGACAGCGGACGCTCCAGGTCGCTCCGACCTGCGTCCCGGCCCGCGGGCCCGCGCTCAGCCGTCCGTGGACCCCACGGGGGCGCAGTCGTGGCCGCAGCCGCCCGGGGGCCGCGAGCCGGTGGCGTGGGAGGCGGGGCGGTGGAGGACGGCGGTCTGCGGCGTGACGACCACGTCGTCGCCGTCGACGACGCCGGTGCCGTCGACGAGAAGGGTGTAGCCGTGGTGGTCGGGCGGCGGGAAGACCAGCGTGAGAGCGGGGTTGTCGGCGAGGTTGCGCGTCGTACCGCCGCCGGGCGAGGCGATCCGCAGGACAGCGTCCTCGAGGACCGGGTCCACGGTGACGACCTTGACCTGTGGCGAGGCGGTTGTGAGGAGGTAGCCGCTGCCGCGGGCGGCCAGCTCGGGGCCGAGGTCGGCGACGTCCACCTTGATGCTCACGCCTCCACGGTAGACCGCACAGAGCTGTCGAACCGCGCTTCCACCGATCGTGGTGAGGGTGGAGGGTGGTCGTGGGCACCGCCCGAAGGAGGAGGAGCAATGGCCGAGTACCTCATCTACTTCAACCAGCAGTGGGTGGGCGAGCACACCGAGGAGTGGTTCCGCGGCCGCGTGCCGCTCGCCCTGGCCGTCATCGACGACATGCGGGCCGCGGGCGCCTTCGTCTTCGGCGGCGGCCTCGAGGAGCAGGCGCCGGTCTACGCTGCCGATGCGACCAGCGGCTCCGTCGTGATCACCGACGGCCCGTTCGTCGAGACCAAGGAGGTCCTCGGCGGCTTCGTCGTGGTGGACGTGCCCGACGACGAGACGGCCAAGCGGTGGGCCGGAGCCGTCGCCGAGGCGTGCGGCTGGCCCCAGGAGGTACGACGCATCCAGCCGCCGCCCGACCCGGCCTGATCGCCGGGGGCAGTCACCACAGGCCCGCCACGCCGCCACCGATACGTACGACGAAGGCGCCGACCACCACGACGAAGAAGATCCGGACGAAGCGGGTGCCGCGCGAGACGGCGGTGCGGGCGCCGACGTACCCGCCGATCAGGTTGCCGGCGCCCATCACCAGGCCGGTCCGCCACACCACGTCGCCGGCGGGGACGAACAGCAGCAGCGCGCCGACGTTCGTGGCCCAGTTGGCCAGCCGCGCCTTGGCCGACGCCTCCAGGAAGTCGTAGCCGAGCAGGCCGACCAGGGCGATGACGAAGAAGCTGCCGGTGCCGGGACCGAGGGCGCCGTCGTACACACCGATGACGAGGCCGACGCCCATGGCTGCGGCGAGGTGGCGGTGGCCGGAGAAGCGCAGGGCGGTGGCGACGCCGAGGTCCGGCTTGAGGAGGACGTACCCGCCGACGGCGAGCAGCACGACCAGCACGATCGGCTGGAAGGCGTCGGCCGGGATGTGCGAGGCGATGACCGCGCCGACCACCGCACCGGCCAGGGCGCAGGCCATCATCGGCCCGAAGGTGCGGGGATCCGGGCGCACCCGGCGGTAGTACGTCGCCGACGCGACCGAGGTGCCGCACACCGAGGCGAGCTTGTTCGTGGCCAGCACGTGCACCGGCGCCATGCCGGGCATCCCGAGCAGGAGCGCGGGCAGCTGGACCAGCCCTCCCCCGCCGACGACCGCGTCGACGAAGCCCGCGGACAGCGCCGCGAGGCCGAGCAGCGCGAGGGTGGTCACGCAGGAGGCTGGAGCGGCCCGGGCGTCGGCGGCGCCGGCGGGGCGGCCGGGGTCGCCGGAGCGGTGGGTGCCTGGCCCGAGGCGTGGGCGACCATGCTCTCGGCGTCGTCCTTCGTCACCGCCGTCCGCACCCCGCAGAAGGTGCAGTCCATGACGTGCTTCCGGCTCACCGGGAACAGCGGGATGAAGAAGAGCGTGAACTTCCGGGTGATCCGGTAGAGCCGATGGGCCGCGGGGTTCTGGCAGCTCCGGCACACCATCGTGAAGGTCGCCAGCACGGCGACGTACGACTTGAAGCCCCAGATCAGGATCATGCGCGCAGCCTATTCCTTCCCGCCGCCGGGGTGCGGCCCGTAAGAATGGGGGCATGGCCGATCTCCCTCGCAAGGCCGCAGCACGTACGGCGCGCCTCGCCGCCCTGCCGCTCGCGCACGCCGGGCGCACCGCGATCGGCTTCGGCAAGCGCATCGGGGGCGCGCCCGCCGAGGCCGTGATGAGCGAGATCCAGCAGCGCACCGCCGAGCAGCTGTTCCGCACGCTCGGCGAGCTCAAGGGCGGGGCGATGAAGTTCGGCCAGGCCCTGTCGGTGCTCGAGTCGGCGCTCCCGGAGGAGATGGCGGCGCCGTACCGCGAGCAGCTGACGCGCCTGCAGGACTCCGCGCCGCCCATGCCCACCCAGACCGTGCGCGACATCCTGGCAGAGGACCTCGGCGAGGACTGGAAGCAGCGGCTGACGTGGCTCGACGGCGCACCCACCGCCGCCGCCAGCATCGGCCAGGTCCACGAGGGCACCTGGTACGACGGACGCCGCGTGGCCGTGAAGGTGCAGTACCCCAACGCCGGCGAGGCCCTGCTCTCCGACCTCCGCACGCTTGCCCGCGCGGCCCGCGCGATCGGTCCGCTCATCCCCGGGGTCGACATGAAGCCGCTGGTCGAGGAGGTGCAGGCCCGCGCCCGCGAGGAGCTCGACTACGAGCTCGAGGCGGAGGCGCAGCGGGTGTTCGCCGCGGCGTTCACCGACGACCCGGACATCGTGGTGCCCGGCGTGGTGGCCGTCGGCCCGCGCGTGCTGATCACCGAGTGGATGGACTCCGCCGGCTCGCTGGCCTCGATCATCGCCGGCGGGACGCCCGAGGAGCGCGACCACTACGGCCAGATCTTCACCCGCTTCCTCTTCTCCGGACCGGCCCGCACCGGCCTGCTGCACGCCGACCCGCATCCCGGCAACTTCCGCGTGATCCCGCGCGAGGACGGCAGCCCCGGCCGGATCGGCGTGCTCGACTACGGCGCCGTCGCGCGGCTCCCCCAGCGCGGGCTGCCCGCTCCGCTGGGCCGGCTGATCTCGCTCTGCGCGGCCGGTGACGGCGACGCGCTGATCGCCGGGCTGCGCGAGGAGGGCTTCCTCAAGGAGCGCATCCGGATCGAGCCGCACCTGATGATGGCCTACCTCGCGCCGTTCGTGGACCCGACGCTGGTCGAGAGGTTCCGGTTCAGCCGCGAGTGGATGCGCGAGCAGTTCCAGCGGCTCAACAACCCCAAGGATCCGGCGTACACGGTCACGATCAAGCTCAACCTGCCCCCGTCGTACATGCTGATCCACCGCACCTGGCTCGGCGGCGTGGGCGTGCTGAGCCAGCTCGAGGCCGAGGCGCCGTTCCGCGCCTACATGCAGGAGTTCCTGCCGGGCTTCCAGCCGCCGCCGCTGTCATGACGTTCGTCCCGCAGGGCTCCAGCTGGTCGCGACCACTGGTCCGCGCGATCGAGGACTTCGCCGGCATCCTCACCACCGGCGACCTGACCGCGCCCGTGCCGAGCTGCCCCGGTTGGACGCTCGCCGACCTCGGCAACCACCTGCGCGGCGTACATCTCTGGGCGGCCCACGCGGTCGCGGAGGGCAACCCCCAGGGCACCTCCGAGCCGGTCACGACCGAGCAGCTCGCCGACGCCTACCTCGACGCCGGCCGCCACCTCCTCGACGTCATGGAGGCCGCCGGGGCCGACCTCCCCTGCTGGACGTTCGGGGCTGACAGGACGGTCGCGTTCTGGTGGCGCCGCCAGACCCACGAGGTCACGCTGCACCTGTACGACGCACTGCTGTCCCAGGGGCGCCAGGCCGCCTGGTCGATCGACCCCCGCCTCGCCTGGGACGGCGTCGACGAGGTGGCGACGATGTTCTACCCGCGGCAGGTCCGCGCCGGGCGGGTCCAGCCTCTTGCGGGCACGCTGCGGCTGCGGTCGACGGACGCGGACGGCAGCGCCCCGGTCGTCACGATCGGGGCGGCCGAGCCCGTCGTCGAGCTGACCGGCACCGCGGCCGAGCTGCTCCTCACGCTCTGGAAGCGCCGTCCGGCCGCCGATCCCGCCGCTGCCGCCCTGCTCGGCTCCGCGATCACACCCTGACGCTCGGTTGCCTGCCGGCAAGCAAGCGCCGGTCAGGACCTCAGTCGGCGTACCTCCAGCACGCGGAAGCCCTTGGCGGACGCGAGGCGAGTGGTGGGCCAGCCCCGGTCGTCGAGCCAGCGCTGGAGCGAGTCGGCCCCGAGGTTCTTGCCGACCACCATCACCGCGCGGCCGTCCGGATCGAGGCGCGGGAGCCAGGTGAGCAGGAGGTCGTGGAGGGCGTCCTTGCCGATCCGGATCGGCGGGTTCGACCAGATCTCGTCGAAGACGGCGTCGGCCGCCACCTCGCCCGGCTCGTACGCCGAGAAGCGGTCGGCCACCCCGAGCGACTCGGCGTTCTCGCGCGCCAGCAGCAGCGCGCGGCGGTTGACGTCGACGGCGGTGATCGAGGCGGACGGCGCGGCGACGGCGCAGGCGAGGCCGATGACGCCGTACCCGCAGCCCAGGTCGAGGATCCTCCCGCCCGTGGGCGGGTCCGTCTCGCGGAACAGCACCGAGGTCCCGATGTCGAGCCGACCGGACGCGAAGACGCCGGAGCCGCTGACCAGCGACAGCTCGTGGCCCCACACGCTCGCGGTGACGGGCATCTGTTGGAAGGGCGCCGACGGGTCGGCGGAGAAGTAGTGCTCGTCGCTCATCCGTCGACCTCCTCGGCCCGACGTCGCGCGGACGTCTGCTCCACCCGCTCCGCCAGCGAGGCGTCGTCGGGGTAGCCGACCTCCTCCAGTGTCAGCCCGTGCGCATGCATCACCACGACACCGGGGTCGCGCCGCCGACCGGCCAGGATGTCGGCGGCCCACTCGGCGTCCTTGCGGCCCTCACCGACAGCGACCAGGCAGCCGACCAGCGCGCGCACCATCGAGTGGCAGAACGCATCGGCCCGGACGTGCCCGACCAGCACCCCGCTCGTCGCGCGCGTCCAGGAGAGCTCCTGCAGCGTCCGGATCGTCGTCGCTCCCTCGCGCTGCTTGCAGAAGGCCGCGAAGTCGTGCAGCCCGACGAGGCGGGCGGCGGCCGCGTTCATGGCGTCGACGTCGAGCGGACGCGGCCACGCGACGACGTACGCCCGGTCCAGCGGGTCGACCGCCTCCGCCGTGTCCGCGATCCGATAGGCGTAGCGCCGCCACAGCGCCGCGAACCGGGCGTCGAAGCCCTCCGACGCCGGGGCGAGCCGGTGGATGCGCAGGTCTCCGGGAAGTACGCCGTTGAGCCGGCGCGCCAGGCGACCGACCACCTCGGCGGGGACCTCCGGCGGCAGGTCGCAGTGCGCCACCTGGCCGCGCGCGTGGACCCCGGAGTCGGTGCGGCCCGCGCAGGTCACCCGCAGGGTGTCGTCGGGCAGGCGCAGCACGGTGTGCAGCGCCGCGGTCAGCTCGCCCTGGACGGTACGCAGCAGCGGTTGCGTGGCCCAGCCCTTGAAGTCGGTGCCGTCGTACGCGAGATCGATGCGGACCCGCACGCCTACCGCTCCCAGCCCGCGGGACGATGTTTCTTGGGCAGGCCCTCGACGACGAGCCGGTACGACTGGTCGACCGCCTCCTGGAGCTCGCCGTCGGGGATGGCGCCGCCGAAGGCGAGGTCGTTCCACCCGTTGCGGCCGATGTAGGCCATCACCGAGGCGTCGTCGGGGTAGCGCGAGAGCCACTCGTCGGCCTCCTCACGGCCCCGTCCGCACTTGACCCCGACGCCGTTCGCGCCGAGGAAGGCGAAGATCTTGCCGCGCTCCCCCTCACCGACCTTGATCACCGGGTGCTCGTGCTCCCACGGGTCGTCCGGCCACGCACCCGGCAGAGCCAGGCAGTGCTCCTGCATCCGCGCGACATCCACGACGCGCAGCCTACGGGCCCAGCGGTCCGGGGGTGGTGCCCTCTAGTGTCAGGGCCGTGACCATGGAGACCTCGGCGGAGCAGCCGGCGCCGGTGCGGCAGGTCGCGAACGCGATCTCCGGCTGGATCGACCGGCTCGGGGTCGTGTGGGTCGAGGGCCAGGTCGCGCAGGTGAGCCGTCGGCCGGGGCTGCAGACGGTGTTCATGACACTGCGCGACTCGATCGCCGACATCTCCGTCCCGGTGACCTGCTCGCGGGTGCTCTTCGACGGCCTGGACACCCCGGTCACCGAGGGTGCCAGCGTGGTGATCCAGGCGAAGCCGTCGTACTACGCCAACCGCGGCAGCCTCTCGCTGCAGGCCCGCTCCATCCGGATGGTCGGTCTCGGCGAGCTGCTGGCGCGGCTGGAGCGACGCCGTCAGCTGCTGGCGGCCGAAGGCCTGTTCGCGCAGGAGCGCAAGCGGGCGCTGCCGTTCCTGCCGCAGCGCATCGGCCTGATAACCGCCGCCAGCTCGGCCGCCGAGCGCGATGTCCTCGAGAACGCCGCGCGGCGCTGGCCCGGCGTGGTCTTCGAGATCGCCTACGCCTCGATGCAGGGCTCGCGCGCAGCCGCCGAGGTCATCGAGGCGCTCGGCCGGCTGGACGCCCACCCCGACGTCGACGTCGTCGTCATCGCACGCGGCGGCGGCTCGGTCGAGGACCTCCTGCCCTTCTCCGACGAGGGCCTCGTGCGCGCGGTTTTCGCCGCGCGCACGCCTGTCGTGTCCGCGATCGGCCACGAGCCGGACAGCCCGCTGCTCGACCTGGTCGCCGACGTACGTGCCTCGACGCCGACCGATGCCGCCAAGCTGATCGTCCCCGACGTCGGTCACGAGTCGCTCGGGCTGGCCCAGGCCCGCGAGCGCCTGCGCCGCTGCCTGTCGGCCACGCTCGACCGGGAGCAGGCGCGCATCGACGCGATCCGGTCGCGCCCGGCCATGGCCGACCCGCGCAACCTGCTGGTCAGCCGGGTCGAGGAGCTCGACGGCTGTCGCGACCGGATGCGTCGCACCCTCGGCCACCGGCTCGACCGGGCGGCCGACGAGATCGGCCACCAGCGTGCCCGTGCTCGGGCGCTGTCGCCGCTGGCCACGCTGCAGCGCGGGTACGCCGTCCTGCAGGACGCCGACGGTCGCGTCGTCACCAGCGTCGCGGGCGCGGTCGAGGGCGCGGCGATGACCGTGCGCGTCGCCGACGGCCGCATCCACGTCACCACCACCGGCACCGAAGAGATGGACGGGGAGATCGATGAGCAAGGCTGACAAGGACGAGCGGCCGTCGTACGAGGACGCGCGGGCCGAGCTCGTCGAGGTGGTGCAGCAGCTCGAGGCCGGCGGCACCACTTTGGAGGAGTCGCTGGCGCTCTGGGAGCGCGGCGAGAAGCTGGCGACGATCTGCCAGGACTGGCTGGACGGCGCCCGCGCCAAGCTCGACGCTGTCCTCGCCGACGGCGAGGACAGCCCGGACCAGTAGGGCCTACCTGCCCGACTTGCTGCCGTGGCCCGGCGTCCTGGCCGCCTTGGCAGCCTTGGTCGGCGTGGCGCGGTGGGGCTGCGGCAGCTGCTTGAAGGTCAGCGCGTCGACGACCTGCTGAAGATCGCCGACCGGCGCCGAGCCGAACACGAGCACCTTGTCCTTGCCGATCGTCGCGGCGTAGCCGGTGTCGCCGCGGTCGTCGCGGTAGCCGGCCCACCGCGGCGCGAGGGGGTGATCCACACCCGTCGGCACGTACGCCGGAGCGGAGGTCGCGCTCTTGTCGACGTTGTCGTCGACCAGCTCGGAGACGGTGGCCTTGCGGGCGGTCCGGATGCCGATGAAGTCCTTCTGCCCTCGGAGCAGGTCGACCACGAATCCGTCGTAGTCATCGGGGACCTGCGCCTGGGTGGCGAAGTAGCCGACGGGGAGCCGCGTCGGGTAGGCCGGCTGGATGTGGCCCTCCTGCGCGGCCAGCACGGCCGCCATGTAGTTCACGTGCGCGGGCTTGATGTCCGTCTTGCGCTGGAACAGGCCCATGAACCCCATGACCCCCACGACCACCGCGACGGTGACCACCAGCGCCACGATCAGGCCGAACGGCGACCGCTGGTACCTACCGGCTCCGCCGGCCTGTTGCGTCGTACTCATCGCCGGACATTCTCCCCCGGGGCGGAAATCTCCCGCGCACCGCCCAGGACCGACGCCGCACATGCGGCAGCGATCGGCGTTTCACATCGGGTTTGCCGGTCCGGTATGGCTATTTCGGTCGCACATGCGTCACAGTTGCCTCGTGACCGACTACCGCATCGCGGAGGCCGCCGAGCTGCTCGGCGTCTCGACCGACACGGTGCGCCGCTGGGTCGACTCGGGTCGGCTGACCGGCCACTCGACCGACGGTCGTACGACGATCGCCGGCGCCGACCTCGCCCGGTTCGCCGCCTCGGCCATCGACGACGCCGAGCGCGAGCGCACCGGCGCCGGGGCCGTCAGCGCCCGCAACCGGATGCGCGGCCTGGTCACGAAGGTCACCAAGGACACCGTGATGGCGCAGATCGAGATGGTCTGCGGTCCCTACCGGGTCGTGTCCCTGATGAGCACCGAGGCGGCGGACGAGCTCGGCCTGGAGCCGGGCGTGCTCGCCGTCGCGTCGATCAAGTCCACCAACGTGGTGGTCGAGCGCCCACCCGATCCGAGGAGCAACAGATGATCCGCAAGCTCGCCGTCGCCGCCTCCGCGACGATGCTGGCCGTCACCCTCGCCGCCTGCGGCAGCAACGGGGGCAGCGGCTCCGGCAAGCAGGTCTTCCGCGTGCTGGCGGCGTCCTCGCTCACCGACGTCTTCGCCCAGCTCGAGAAGACCTTCGAGGCGCAGCACCCGGGCGTCGACGTACAGATCAGCTACGGGTCCAGCACCGACCTGGCCAACCAGGCGTCCGACGGCGCGCCCGGCGACGTGATCGCGACCGCCGACGCCGACTCGATGGGCCTGGCTGTCAAGTCCGGCGCCGCACTGACCGGAAAGAACGAGTTCGCCACCAACGTCCTGGTGATCGCCACGAAGCCGGGCAACCCCGACCACCTCCGGTCGCTGTCGGACCTCGGCGGAGTCACGTGGGTCGAGTGCGATCCCTCGGCGCCCTGCGGCAAGGTCTCCGCGCAGCTGCTGCAGGCCCAGCACGTCACCGCCAAGCCGGCGAGCCTCGAGCCCGACGTGCGGTCCACCCTCAGCAAGCTCACCGGCGGCGACGCCGATGCCGCCCTCGTCTACGCCTCGGACGCCAAGTCGGTCGGCAAGCAGGTCACCGCCGTTCCGATCCCCGGCGCCGACAAGGCGAAGGCGGACTACTACGTCAGCCCGCTCAAGCAGACCACAGACATGAGCCTCGCGAACGCCTGGGTCAAGCTCGTCATGGGCGCTCAGGGCCAGGCCGTGTTCAAGAAGGCCGGCTTCGGCGCCAAGTGAGGGCCGGATGAAGCACGCGCTGGGGCGTCCCCCGGTGGCACTCCTGCTGGTGGCGACGCTGGCCGTCGCGGTCGTGGCGCTGCCCCTGGTCGCGCTCGTCGCTCAGGCCCACCCCAAGGCGATCAGCGAGGCGCTCCGGTCGCAGGCGCTGCGGCAGGCGATGTGGCTCTCGCTGATCACCTCGGTCGCCTCGACCACGATCTGCGCGGTGCTCGGGCTGCCGCTGGCATGGGTGCTGGCGCGCCTGACGTTCCCGGGTCGCAAGCTGCTCCGGGCGCTCGTCGCCGTACCGATGCTGATGCCGCCGGTGGTCGGCGGCGTCGCGCTGGAGGCGGCCTTCGGGCGGACCGGGCTGTTCGGCGCGCCGCTGCTCGCCCACACCGGCTTCTCCTTCCCCTACACGACCTGGGGCGTGGTGCTGGCCCACGTCTTCGTGTGCCTGCCGTTCGTGGTGATCAGCCTCGAGGGCAGCCTGCGCGCCCTCGGCCAGGAGTACGACGTCGCCGCCGCGACCCTCGGCGCCTCCCGCTGGCACGCCTTCCGGCGGGTGACGCTGCCCCTCGCCCTGCCCGGGATCGGCGCCTCCCTGCTGCTCGGCTGGGCCCGCTCGCTCGGCGAGTTCGGCGCGACGATCACCTTCAACGGCAACTACCCCGGCACCACCCAGACGATGCCGACGCTGATCTACGTCGCCCACGAGTCCGACGAGCAGGCCGTGGTCGCGCTCAGCCTCATCATGCTGGCCGTCTCGATCGGGATCCTGGTCGCGCTGCGCGACCGATGGCTGGTGGCGGCGTGACCGGCCTGGTCGTCGACCTGTCGGTGCGCGGGCGACTGGACGCGGCGTTCGCCGTCCCGGCAGGGGCCGTCGTCGCGGTCGTCGGCCCGAACGGTGCCGGCAAGTCCACCCTGCTCGGCGCGCTGGCGGGCGCGCTCGCCGCCCGGGGGACGGCGCGGCTCGGCGACGTGGACCTGATGCGGCTGCCGGCGTACCGCCGCGAGGTGGGGCTGGTCTTCCAGGACCGCCGCCTCTTCCCGCACCTCAGCGCGCTGGACAACGTCGCGTTCGGCCTGCGCAGCCGACGCCGTCCGCGCAAGGCCGCGCGGGCCACGGCGATGGAGTGGCTCGAGCGGCTCGGCGTCGCCGAGCTCGCCGGGCGGAGGGCGACCGATCTGTCCGGCGGGCAGGCCCAGCGGGTGGCGATCGCGCGGGCCCTGGTCACCCAGCCGCGACTGCTGCTCCTCGACGAGCCTTTCACCGGGCTGGCCACCGACACCGCCGAGGCGCTCCGCTCGACGCTGGCCACCCACCTGTCGTCGTACGACGGGACGACGCTGGTCGTCACGCACGACGACCGCGACGTCGCGGCGCTCGCGGAGCGGACCCTCACCATCGAGGACGGGCGGATCGTCGGCGACGGCGGGCGCGAGCCGAGCCGATAGGGTGCACCCCATGGAAGCCCTCGCCGTGGAGCCGTCCGCCCCCGACCGCAACCTGGCACTCGAGCTGGTGCGCGTGACCGAGGCCGCCGCGATGGCGGCCGGCCGCTGGGTCGGGCGGGGCGACAAGAACGGTGCCGACGGCGTCGCCGTGCAGGCGATGCGGGTGATGATCTCGTCGGTGTCGATGAACGGCACCGTGGTCATCGGCGAGGGCGAGAAGGACGACGCCCCGATGCTCTTCAACGGCGAGCAGGTCGGCGACGGCACCGGCCCCGAGTGCGACATCGCGGTCGACCCGATCGACGGCACCACGCTGACCGCGAAGGGCCAGAACAACGCCGTCGCGGTGCTCGCGGCGTCCGCCCGCGGCACGATGTACGACCCCTCCGCGGTCTTCTACATGGAGAAGCTCGTCACCGGCCCCGAGGCCGCCGACGTCGTCGACATCCGCCTGCCCGCCGCCGAGAACATCCACCTGGTCGCCAAGGCCAAGGGCTCCAACCCCTCCGACGTGACCGTCGTGCTGCTCGACCGGCCCCGTCACGACCAGCTCGTCGAGGAGATCCGCGGCACCGGCGCGCGGATCAAGTTCATCTCCGACGGCGACGTCGCCGGCGCGATCATGGCCGCGCGCGCCGACACCGGCATCGACCTGCTCATGGGCATCGGCGGCACCCCCGAGGGCATCATCACCGCCTGCGCGATGAAGTCGATGGGCGGCACCATCCAGGGACGCCTCTGGCCCAAGGACGACGAGGAGCGGCAGAAGGCCCTCGACGCCGGCCACAACCTCGACCCCGACTTCGTGCTCCGCACCGACGACCTCGTCACCGGCGACGACTGCTTCTTCGTCGCCACCGGCATCACCGACGGGGAGCTCCTCCGCGGCGTCCGCTACAGCGGCGGCGGCGCGATGACCCAGTCGCTGGTCATGCGGTCCCGATCCGGCACCGTCCGCACCATCACCTCCGAGCACAAGCTGCAGAAGCTGCGGTCGTTCTCCGCGATCGACTTCGACTGAGAGGGGCGCCGGTATTTCACTGGGTTCCCAGTGAAATACCGGGCTTTGGAGGGAAATTTCGCGGTAGAGCCGGGTAATTCACTGGGAACCCAGTGAATTCCTCACGCGGTCTGTCCCAGCCCAGTCGACATCGCAGCCTCGACCTGCGCCCGGTTGCCGAGCAGCCCGGCGACGACGCGGTCGCCCACCCGGGGGTCGAAGGCCATGCCGATGTGGGACGCGCGGACCTCGACCGCGGTGCCTTGCCGGTCGATGCAGGCACGCCAGTCGACGATGCCGTCGCGGCGGGAGTAGATGTTGGTCATCGCGACGCCGGGACGCAGCAGCTCCCTGCTCTCGTAGAAGCTGAGGTGCGCGCACCGTCCGCTCACGCAGTCGGTCGACATCATGCCGGGCAGGCCGGCGTCACTGAGCCGGGTGAGCAGCCGCACTCCCCCGGTCAGCAGCGGGTGGTGCGCGGCGGGAGCCTTCATCGGGCTGCCCATCGTCACCACGCCGGAGACCAGGTCGGGGCGTCGTACGACGAGGCCGCGGGCGATCATCCCGCCCAGCGAGTGTCCGACGATCTGCACCCGCCCGCCGCGGCGCTCGACGATCGACTCCAGCCGCGCCTCGACGATGGCGGCGGCGTTGAGGGTGCAGCCGACGTTGGCGTGGATCGTCGACCGGTACGTGCGGAAGCCCTCCCGGCGCAGGCGGTCGGCCAGGCCGACGAGGCTCCAGTCGCCGGCCAGGAAGCCAGGGACCAGCAGGACCGGTTCGCCGGCGCCCTCACCGCGTGAGCGGCGGACGACCCCCGCTCCTCGACGTACGACGGCCCGACCCGCCTCCTCGACCAGGCTCCGCTCGTTGAGCAGGGCCGTCAGGCGCGGGGGCGCGTAGCCGTCCGGCATCAGGAAGGGCGCCAGCGTGTGACTCACGCCACCGATGCTAACTGGTTGACCCACCAACAATCGGTAGATCCCCCGATCGGGGCCACACTGGTCGCATGCCTGTCGACGCCTCACCCGAGCTGTTCGCCCCCGTGTCGCCGGAGCTCGAGCTCTGCTACCAGACCTTCGGCGACCCGGCGGACGAGCCGCTGCTGCTGGTGATGGGGCTCGGCGGGCCGATGACGTGGTGGGACGCCCGGCTGTGCGAGCAGCTGGCCGAGCGGGGGTTCTACGTCGTCCGCTACGACAACCGCGACACCGGCCGGTCCAGCGAGGGGCGCGGGCGGGTCCGGCCCGACACGCTGGCGAGGGCGTTCCTGGGCGGCCGGCCCCGGGCGCCGTACTCCATCTCGGACCTGGCCGCCGACGCGTTCGGCCTGCTCGACCACCTCGGCATCGAGGCCGCCCACGTCGCCGGCGTGTCGATGGGCGGCATGATCGCCCAGACGATGGCGCTCGAGTCGCCCCGGCGCGTGCTCAGCCTGACCAGCATCATGTCGACCACCGGACGACGCTCGGTGGGCTGGCAGCACCCGTCGCTGCTCCCGACCCTGTTCGTCTCACGCGGCCCGACCCGCGAGTCCTACATCAAGGGCGCCGTCACGGTGTGGCGCATCATCGGCTCGCCGGGCTACCCGCAGACCGACGAGCAGCTGCGCAGCCGCGCCGGGGACACCCACGATCGCGGGGTCTCCCGCGACGGCGTGGTCCGGCAGATGCTGGCCGTGCTGACCCAGCCCGACCGCACCGAGCCGCTCGGCAGCCTGCCGATGCCGGTCTCGGTCATCCACGGTCTGAGCGACAAGATGGTCCACGTCTCCGGAGGCCGCGCGACCGCCGCGGCCGTGCCCGGAGCGGAGATCCTGCTCATCGCCGGGATGGGCCACGATCTCCCGCCGGAGCTGTACGGCAGCTTCGTCGCCGCGATCCGGCGTACGGCGGACCGCGCGACCGCCCGCACCGCCGGATGATGGACGCTTCATGTCCTCCTCATCCGACGCGCAATAGCGTCGGATGGTGAGCGACACCGAGCAGGTCTCCACCACCGCGGACACGACGCCGGTCGCGCGCGGCCTCAAGCGACAGGTCATCGGCCTGTGGGTCGTCGTGCTGTGCTTCATCGCCGTCGGCATCGCCCGGTCGATCCAGGTCGGGATCCCCTTCCGCGACCCGGGTGGCGACTACCTGCGTGGCCGGATCGCCGAGACCGTCGGCTTCTTCATCGCCCTCGTCCTCGTCGACGGCCTCCTGCGCACGCGGGGCCGCCGGGCTCCGCGCGCGGTCCTCACGACGATCCGCCAGCGCTGGACCCCGAAGCGGATCGGGCTGGCCTGGGTCGCGCTGATCGCCTACCACCTGACGTACTTCACCTACCACAACCTCAAGAGCTGGGACGTCTTCCTCACCAACCGCGACAAGATGCTCCTGAGCTGGGACAAGGCGCTCTTCTTCGGCCACAGCCCGGCCGTCCTGCTCCACGACCTGTTCGGCGAGCACCTCGCGGCGCACGTGTTCATGGTCTGGTACGAGACCTTCCCGGTGATCGTCCTGGTCGCCTTCCCTGCCGCCATCGTGCTGCCGAGGCGCCTGCGCGACGGCTACGCCGACATCGCGTCCTTCGCCTGGATCTGGATCCTCGGCACCATCACCTACTACGCGATCCCCTCGCTCGGCCCGTTCGAGGTCGCGCCGAAGGAGTTCGCCGGGCTCCCGCACTCGATGATCCAGACGACCCAGGCGGCGTACCTCGCTCAGCGCAACTTCCTGCTGGCGCATCCGCACTCGCCCCACGGGTGGGCGCAGATCTCGGCGTTCGCCAGCCTGCACGTGGGCGTCACCACCGTGATCTTCGGGCTGGCCGTGCGCCACCGGCTGCGCATCCCCAGCATCCTGCTCGGCGTCTTCCTCGTCGGCACGATGCTGGCGACGGTCTACCTGGGCTGGCACTTCGCCGTGGACATCCCCGCCGGTCTCGTCATCGGCGCGCTCTCGCTGTGGCTCGGGCCGCGCACCGTCGGCGTACGCCGGAGGATCACCGGGGAGCGCGCCACCGATCGGCGAGGTCGGCTCGAGTCGCCGCCCGCCTCGACGTAGAGGCTCGCACCGAGCTCCACGAGGTCGCACGGCGTCAGCGACTGAGCGACGTCTCGGTGTCGATGCGGTCGAGCTTGTGCGGGTTGCGCATCGCATAGAGACGGGCGATCCGGCCGCCCTCGACGACGATGCTGATCGCGGAGGTGCCGACCGGCTCGGGGCCGTCCATCCGCAGCGCGAGCGCGCCGTTGATCCACACCGGCGTGAGCGACGTGCCCTCCGAGTACCGCGGGAAGTTGCGCAGGAACGCGGCGATCTTCGACGCCCCCACGATCGGCACCCGCGCCGCCGCCGCGATGCCGCCACCGTCGGCGACGAGCACCACGTCCGGCGCCAGCACGTCCATCAGCGCCTGCACGTCGCCGCCCTGCATCGCCGCGACGAACCGCTCCATCACCTCCCGCTGCTCGGTGCTGTCGACCGTGACGCGGGGCCGGCGGGCATCGACATGCGAGCGCGCGCGGTGTGCGATCTGGCGTACGGCGGCCGGCGACTTGTCCACGGCGCCGGCGATCTCGTCGTACGGCACGTCGAAGACCTCGCGCAGCACGAAGACGGCGCGCTCGGTCGGCGTCAGTGTCTCGAGCACGGTCATCATCGCGATCGAGACGCACTCGGCGAGCTCGATGTCGTCGGCCACGTCCGGGGCGGTCAGCAGCGGCGACGGCAGCCACTCACCGACGTAGTCCTCCTTGCGCCGCGCCAGCGTCCGCAGCCGGTTGAGCGACTGCCGCGTGGTGGCCCGCACCAGGTAGGCCCGCGCATCACGCACCCCGGCCCGCTCCGCCTCGCCGAGCCCGTCCCACCGCAGCCACGTCTCCTGTACGACGTCCTCCGCGTCGGCCGCGGAGCCGAGCATCTCGTAGGCGACGGTGAAGAGCAGGCTGCGGTGGGCGACGAACGGGTCGTCCCCGGCCGCCGCGGCTCTGCTCATGACGCCGACGCTACGCCGCTGCGCTCGGCCATCGGCTTCAGGCCGCAGGCAGCCGCGAAGCCCTCGGACTCGATGCCCAGCGCGACGTTGCCGCGGGTCGTGAGGTTCGCGAAGCCGATGATGTTGGTCAGCTCGACGAGCGCCGCCGGCCCGAGCTGGCGCGAGAGGCTCGCGACCATCTCGTCGGTGACGGCGATCGGCGTCGTGGTCATCGCCTCGGCGTACTCCAGGACCTCGCGCTCGAGCGGGCTGAAGACCCTCGACGAGCGCCACCTCGGGATCTCGCGGGCCTTGTCGAGGTCGAGGCCCTGGTCCCTGGCCATGAAGTAGTTGAAGTCGAGGCACCAGGTGCAGCCGACGTACGACGCGACCGCCATGTGCGCGAACGACTTCAAGCTCTCGTCGCAGCGGTCCCACTTCTGCGTCTTCTGCCCGAAGCCCATGGTCGCCTTCAGGACCGGGACGTTGTGCCACATGACGCCGAGCGACTCGGGCACGCTGCCGAACATCCTGGCCGCGAACCTCTTCACGATCGCGCCGTAGAGGCCGGTGATCTCGGTCGGTTCGATGCGGGTGGTCATGACTCCTCCTGAGATGTCTGGTTGGTTCCACCCATCCAGACACCGGCCACCGCCCCGGTGTGACAACCGTGTGACCGATGCCGCCTGGGCTCGGAGGGGGCGTTTCGGCAGCACGGTGGTAATCTGCGCATGCGCCCATATCTCGGTGGCTCCCAAGTACTCCCGAGATTGGTCCGCTCGGGGGATCTGATCACGTCTGGGAAATGGGGACCCATGAAGACTCGTCTTCTGCTTTGCGCCGCGACCATCGGTTTGGCGACCACTGCTTTCGTGAGTGCCGTGTCGCCGGCACACGCGGCCAACGTCGCCTGGGCCTACTCGGCCTCCACGGGCGGCACCTACGTCCACCTCGCCGACGGCACGGTCACCTCTGACCTGACGGCGAGCTCGAACATCAGCGGCAGCACCAACTCGACCAAGTCGGTCAACAGCACCGCCGCGGGCAAGGTCGGCACGCTCGGCACCGCCGGCGCCGTGCAGACCAAGACGACCGCTGCCGCGACCGCCTCGAAGACGACGATCAACGGGTGGGCTCGTACCGCCGGCGTCAACCTGCTCGGCGGCCTGATCCGTGCCAACGCGATCACCACCGACGTGACGTCGTGGGCCAAGAGCGACGGCACCAGCGGCATCTCCAGCGCCTCGTCGCAGATCGCGGGCCTGAAGATCTCCGGCATCAAGGTGCCGGTGAACATCCCGAAGAACTGGCACGTCCGGATCCCGGGCATCGCGACGATCTCGGCCAACTTCAGCAAGCACGCCACCAACGGCGGCACCGCCGCCACCCTCGGCTGGGCGCTCAACGTCACGCTGCTGCAGAAGAAGGACGGCATGCCGGCCGGCGCGGTGATCGTGGTCAACCCGGTCAACCAGTACTTCATGCAGGGTGTCCCGGGTGCGGGCACGATGCTCCAGGGCGCCGCGATGGCCACGCAGGTCAAGGCGAACGTCGGCGGCCAGCTCAAGCTCGCCAGCGACCCGGTCGCCTACATCGCGACGCCGTTCGGCTCCAGCCACGGCACGACGCTGGTCAACGACACCGCCAAGGCGCACGTCGGGAGCGGGCTCAACACCCTCCTGAACGCGGCTGCGGTCCGCTCCACCAGCTGGTCCACGGCCGACCCGAAGGGCAACGCGGAGATCCGCAACATCTCCACCATCGCCGGCCTGAACCTGCTCGGTGGCCTGATCAAGGCCGACGCGATCAAGGTGGTCGCCCACTCCAAGCTGCAGAACGGCAAGTGGACCCACAACCAGAGCATGACGCTGGCCAACCTGGTGATCGCCGGCAAGAAGATCCCGCTCACGGTCAAGCCGAACACGACGCTCAACATCGCCAACCTCGGCAAGGTCGTGCTCAACAAGCAGGTCGCGAACGCCAAGACCCGCACCAACGGCATCTTCGCCGTGCAGATCACGCTCAACACCGCCCGTGCCGGCCTGCAGGCCGGCTCGGAGATCGACCTGGCCGCCGCGGCGACCGAGATCGACTGACGAGCGAACCATCTCGACGAGGGCCCGGCCGCGGACGCGGCCGGGCCCTCGTGCGTGCGGGGAGATATCCTCAGGAGCCGTGGCTGACGCAGAGTTCCGTTACTCCGACCTCCTCCCGACCTCGCACGACGACACCCCCTACCGGCTGATCACCTCCGAGGGCGTCGAGACGGTCGAGGGCCCCGACGGAGAGGCCTTCCTGCGGGTGAGCCCGGAGGCGATCCAGCGGCTCACCGCCGAGGCGATGCACGACATCAGCCACTACCTGCGGCCCGCGCACCTGGCGCAGCTGCGCAAGATCATCGACGACCCGGAGGCGTCGGGCAACGACCGCTTCGTGGCGCTCGACCTGCTCAAGAACGTCAACATCTCCGCCGGCGGCGTGCTGCCGATGTGCCAGGACACCGGCACCGCCATCGTCATGGGCAAGAAGTCCGAGGGTGTGCTCACCGGCGCCGACGACGCCGAGTGGATCTCGCGCGGTGTGTACGACGCCTACACGAAGCTCAACCTGCGCTACAGCCAGCTCGCGCCCCTGACGACGTACGACGAGAAGAACACCGGCTCCAACCTGCCCGCCCAGATCGAGCTCTACACGACCCCCGGCGGCGAGGGGAGGTCGCCGGAGTACAAGTTCCTCTTCATGGCCAAGGGCGGCGGCTCTGCCAACAAGTCGTTTCTCTTCCAGGAGACGAAGGCGATCCTCAACCCCAAGCGGCTGCTGGAGTTCCTCGACGAGAAGATCCGCTCGCTCGGCACGGCCGCCTGCCCGCCGTACCACCTCGCCGTGGTGATCGGCGGCACGAGCGCGGAGTTCGCCCTCAAGACCGCGAAGTACGCCTCGGCGCACTACCTCGACAACCTCCCGACCTCCGGCTCGATGGACGCCCACGGCTTCCGCGACACCGATCTCGAGGAGGAGGTCTTCAAGCTGACCCAGAGCTTCGGGATCGGCGCGCAGTTCGGCGGCAAGTACTTCTGCCACGACGTCCGCGTCGTACGCCTCCCCCGCCACGGCGCGTCCTGCCCCGTCGCGATCGCCGTCTCCTGTTCCGCCGACCGGCAGGCGCTCGGCAAGATCACCGCCGACGGGGTCTTCCTGGAGCAGCTGGAGACCGACCCGGCGCAGTACATGCCGGACGCGGGCGTCGCCGAGGACATCTCCGGTGGCGAGGTCGTCGCCGTCGACCTCAACCGCCCGATGAGCGAGATCCTCGCCCAGCTCTCGCAGCACCCCGTCAAGACTCGACTCTCGCTCACCGGGCCGCTGGTGGTCGCCCGCGACATCGCCCACGCCAAGATCCAGGAGCGGCTCGACGCGGGCGAGGAGATGCCGTCGTACCTCAAGGACCACCCCGTCTACTACGCCGGACCGGCCAAGACCCCGGAGGGCATGGCGTCCGGCTCCTTCGGTCCGACCACGGCCGGTCGGATGGACTCCTACGTCGAGTCGTTCCAGGCGGCCGGCGGCTCCATGGTGATGCTCGCCAAGGGCAACCGCTCCAAGAAGGTCACCGACGCCTGCGCCGAGCACGGCGGCTTCTACCTCGGCTCGATCGGCGGTCCCGCCGCTCGCCTCGCCCAGGACTGCATCAAGAGCCAGGAGGTGCTCGAGTACCCCGAGCTCGGCATGGAGGCCGTGTGGAAGATCGAGGTCGAGGACTTCCCCGCCTTCATCGTCGTCGACGACAAGGGCGACGACTTCTTCACCGACCCGAGCGGCACCACCACCATCCCGCTGTCCGGCATCCGCGTCCGCTCGGCCGAGTAGCGGTCCCGTTCCTGCGGCACCAGTCGCCGACACGCCGCGCCGTACGGCGTGTCGGTCACGCGCGACGCAGGGACCGTCACGCAGCGAGCTCTGAGCGCATCGACCGCAGGCACCGGCGGACCTGATCGGGACGGTGGACGACGTTCCTCCAGGTGAAGCGCAGCACCCGCCAGCCCTCCACGACCAGCGCCGTGTAGCGCTCGCAGTCACGCTCGAAGGCACCGCGATCCTTGGCGTGGAACTCCCAGGAGTCCGCCTCGAACACCACGCCGGTCAGCGGATCGACCAGGTCGGGGTGGAGGACAAGGCCACCCGCCCGCACCTCGAGCTGCGGCACGACCGGCCGATCCTCCTCGCTGAGGATCGCCCGGCGGAGACGGCGTCGGGATGTCAGCGCGAGCAGCTCTGCGGTGGGCGCGGTGCCACCGAGCCGGATGAGCGCTTCCACGGGGTCCACGGGAGGCAGGATGCCGGAATCGCGGCCCGCTCGCTTGCGCTCTCCACAGACCCGTTCCTGCGGCTTGCGACGGCGACACGCCGTGGCGTACGGCGTGTTGGAGGCGTACGCCGCAGGAACGGTCACGGGGTCGGTGCCATGGCCGCCGAACTAGGCTCGAAGCATGACTGAGTTCCGCACCGAGCACGACTCCATGGGCGAGGTCCAGGTCCCGGCCGACGCGCTGTGGCGGGCGCAGACGCAGCGGGCCGTCGAGAACTTCCCGATCAGCGGTACGCCGATCGAGCCGGCGCTCATCCACGCGCTGGGCGAGGTGAAGGCGGCCGCCGCCGTGGCGAACGGCGAGCTCGGTGTGCTGACCGGTGAGCAGGCAGCGGCGATCGAGGAGGCGGCCCGGACCGTCGCCTCAGGCGAGCACGACGACCAGTTCCCGATCGACTGCTTCCAGACCGGCTCGGGAACGAGCTCGAACATGAACGCCAACGAGGTGATCGCCTCCCTCGTCGGCAAGGAGGGCGTCGAGGCCCATCCCAACGACCACGTCAACGCCAGCCAGTCCAGCAACGACACGTTCCCGACCGCGATCCACGTCGCCGCGACGCTCTCGATCGTGCGCGACCTGCTGCCCGGGATCGACGCGCTCGCCGGATCGCTGGAGGCGAAGGCACAGGAGTTCGCGGGCCTGGTGAAGTCGGGGCGCACCCACCTGATGGACGCGACGCCCGTGATGCTCGGCCAGGAGCTCGGCGGGCACGCCGCGACGGTCCGCTATGCGGCGGAGCGGCTGGACGGCGTACTCCCCCGGGTGCGGGAGCTGCCGCTGGGCGGCACCGCGGTCGGCACCGGCATCAACACCCCCGACGGCTTCGCGCAGGCCGCGATCACGGCGCTCAACACGGCCACGGACGAGGAGTTCACCGAGGCGCGGAACCACTTCGAGGCGCAGGGCACCCGCGACTCGCTGGTCGAGCTGTCCGGGGTCCTCAAGACGTACGCCGTCGGCCTCACCAAGATCTGCAACGACCTGCGCTGGATGGGCTCCGGCCCCACCGCCGGCCTCGCCGAGATCCATCTGCCCGACCTCCAGCCCGGATCCAGCATCATGCCCGGCAAGGTCAACCCGGTGCTCCCCGAGGCGACACTGATGGTCTGCATGCAGGTGATCGGCAACGACGCGGCCGTCACGGCCGCCGGCGCCAGCGGCGTGTTCGAGCTGAACGTGGCGATGCCGGTCCTGGCGCGCAACCTGCTCGAGTCGATCCGGCTGCTCGCGGCCGTCAGCCGCACCCTCGCGACCCGCTGCATCGACGGCATCGAGGCCGAGGCCGACCGGATGCGGACGTACGCCGAGAGCTCGCCCTCGGTCGTCACCCCGCTCAACCGCTTCCTCGGCTACGAGGCGGCCGCGAAGATCGCGAAGAAGGCGCTGGCCGACGGCCGCACCATCCGCGAGACCGTGCTGGAGATGGGCTACGTCGACCGCGGCGAGATCAGCCAGGAGGACCTCGACGCCGCGCTCGACGTCGACTCGATGACCGGGCGCTGACCGCTGCTGCGATCAGGACGGCGTCACGGCCTCTTGTCGCGACCGGTGATGAACGACGCGGCCATCACGACCAGCGCCGCGACGACGACCTGCCAGACGTGGCGCCACCAGTCGAAGCCCCTGCTGGTGTTGTTCCAGCCGTAGCCCGGCCGACCCTGGACGTTGCCGGCCACCCCGAAGATCGAGTAGTAGATCCAGCTGCCCACCAGCATCCCGACGATCCCGCACAGGACGGTGAGCCACAGCGGAATGTTGTCGCGGCGACCGGGCGCGAGGAGCTTGCCGAGAAGCCCGATGACCAGGCCGCCCACGAGCGTCACGATCAGCGTCTCCATGGCCCGACCCTAGCGGCGTACGACCACGCAGCGACAGCGTCAGCCGCAGGTCAGCCACCCCGGGTCGGTGAGCCGCCGGCGGCGAACGACCCGCCACCACCCCGACCGCGAGCGCGGCAGCGCGGCGCCGAGCCGGACGCCACGTCTTGCCGCCAGCGGCGAACGACCCGGCACCACCTCGACCGCGAGCGGGGCAGCGCGGCGCCGCAGCGACCGAGGCCGGACGCGCGGGCGAGCCGAGGCAGGGAGCAAGGAAGGAGCGACCCGGAGGAGCAGGTCAGCCACCCGGCGTCGGTGAGCCGCCGGCGGCGAACGACCCGGCACCACCCCGACCGCGAGCGCGGCAGCGCGGCGCCGCCGACGCCGGTTGCAGAGCGCGGGCGACGAGGCGACGCAGAGCGCGAGACCCGCGGGGCCAGCCACCGGCGAAGGGTGAGCCGCCAGCGGCGAACGAGCCGCCACCACCTCGACCGCGAGCGCGGCAGCGCGTCGCCGCAGCGACCGAGGCCGGACGCGCGGGCGAGGCGACGCAGGGAGCGAGGAACGAGCGACCGGAGGAGCCGAGACCCGCAAGTCCGGCGAGGGCGCGACCGCGGCGACGCGCTCGCGCCGATCGACTCAGTACCAGCCGTTGCTCTCGGAGTGGGCCCACGCGCCGCAGGGGCTGCCGTAGCGCTCCTGGATGTAGCCGAGGCCCCACTTGATCTGGGTCTCGGCGTTGTTCTGCCAGTCGGGGCCGGCGGAGGCCATCTTCGAGCCGGGCAGCGACTGCGGGATGCCGTAGGCGCCCGAGGGGTTGTACGCGTGGAGGTTCCAACCGCTCTCACGCGTCCAGAGGGAGTCCAGGCAGCCGAACTGGTCGCTGCTCCAGCCGAACTGCCCGAGCAGCGCCTGGGCGATGCTCTTCGGGTCGGACTGCGCGAGGCTGCGCGTCTGGGTGATGGCCGCGGGCCGGTCGTCGGAGAAGCCGGCGACCTTGGCCGGGTCGGCCGCGGGGCGCTGGTAGCCCCGGGTCAGTTCCGGCGTGCGGTGGGTGTCGACCGACGCCGACGCCGCGGCGCTGGGCTGGGTGCTGCTGCTGGTGCTGCTGCCGGCGGTGCCGCCGGAGATGGCGCCACCGATGTCGGCGGCCGCGGGCGCTCCGGTGATGGAGCCCGCGTCCTTGCCGAGCATGCCGGCACCGACGGAGATGCCGGTGACGGCCAGGGCGACGGAGGACAGGACGATGGTGTTGCGGGCCGCACGCTTCGGGGCCTCGGCCAAATGGGCATGCCGAGAGGCTCCGCGGTGCTTGGGCGCAGGGCGGTGTTCGTTCGACAATGCAGAGATCCTGGGTGGACAACAGGGGGATGTCGCCGGTCCGAGAGGCGTCGGCCGGAAGGCCGGGCCGTTGGCGATCGCTCCACCCTGCCTGACGGTCAGGGGTGAGGCAAGTTGACGCGACGGGTTGCCACCGAGTCCTTCGCCACATTGGCCACGGCTGTCACATGCACCCCCTCAGGGGCCGTACGACGCCCTCAGACGACCACGTTCTCGAGCATCTCGGTGACCAACGCCGCAATCGGGGACCGCTCGGACCGAGTCAGCGTGACGTGCGCGAACAGCGGGTGGCCCTTGAGCTTCTCGACGACCGCGACGATGCCGTCGTGCCGTCCGACACGCAGGTTGTCGCGCTGGGCCACGTCGTGGGTCAGGACCACCTTGGAGTTGGCCCCGATGCGCGACAGCACGGTCAGCAGCACGTTGCGCTCCAGCGACTGCGCCTCGTCGACGATCACGAACGCGTCGTGCAGCGAACGGCCGCGGATGTGGGTCAGCGGCAGGACCTCGAGCATGCCGCGATCCATGATCTCGTCGACGACGTCGGGCGACGTCAGGGCGCCCAGGGTGTCGAACACCGCCTGGCCCCACGGCGACATCTTCTCCGACTCCGAGCCGGGCAGGTAGCCGAGCTCCTGGCCACCGACCGCGAACAGGGGCCGGAACACCACGACCTTCTTGTGCTGCCGTCGCTCCATCACCGCCTCCAGGCCGGCGCACAGCGCCATCGCGGACTTGCCGGTGCCGGCGCGGCCGCCGAGCGAGACGATGCCGACCTCGGGATCGAGCAGCATCTCGAGAGCGATCTTCTGCTCCGAGGAGCGGCCGTGGATGCCGAACGCCTCGCGGTCGCCGCGCACCAGGTGGACCTGCTTGTCGGGTCCGACCCGGCCGAGCGCGGTGCCGCGCTCGGAGAGCAGCACCAGGCCCGTGTGGCACGGCAGGTCGCGGGCCGTGTCGTTGTCGAGGGTGCCGTCGGCGTACAGCTCGTCGACCTCCATCCCGGAGACCTCGAGCTCGACCATGCCGCTGTAGCCGGTGTCGGAGTCGGAGACGGCCTCGGCGCGGTACTCCTCGGCGGCCAGGCCGACCGCTGAGGCCTTGATCCGCAGCGGGAGGTCCTTGGAGACCAGGGTCACGTCGTGGCCCTCGTCGGCGAGGTTGCGCGCCACCGCGAGGATGCGGGTGTCGTTGTCGCCCAGGCGGAAGCCGGACGGCAGCGTGGTGGGGTCGGTGTGGTTGAGCTCGACGCGGACCGTGCCACCGTCCTCGCCCACCGGCACCGGCGCGTCGAGGCGACCGTGCTGGATCCGCAGCTCGTCGAGCATCCGCAGCGCGCTGCGCGCGAAGTAGCCCAGCTCGGGGTGGTGCCGCTTGCCCTCGAGCTCGGTGATCACCACCACCGGCAGCACGACCTCGTGCTCGGCGAACCGTCGTACGGCGCCGGGGTCGGCGAGCAGCACGCTGGTGTCGAGGACGTAGGTGCGCTGCTTCGGCTTGCGGCTGCGGGTGGTCCGCTTGGGGGCGGCGGTGCTGCGGGGCTTGCGTGCTGCGGTGGTTGCGGACTGCGCCTTCGTGGTTGCCACGACTTCACCTCACCGGCCGCACGCGCACCCGCGCCCGGCCCTATTCCTCGCAGATGGACCGGGAGACGGCCTCATGGCCGGGGCGGTGGCCCCGATCGAGCAGACCAGCCCGTACGCCGGGGTGCCGGCGCCCCATCGCCCTGTGAGCGATCGAGTCGTGCAACACGTTCGGGCCTCCAGATGAGGCGGGCTTCCCCACCCGCCATTGATCCCGAAGGTACGCCGGGGGCGATGGCGCCGAACGCGACACGCCCGAGCGGAGGGTGGACGTCATCTGCTGGTCATCCGGTGTGCGGCAAGGAGTCACACGCGCCGGTAGGCCAGGTCCGCGATGTCCCGTCCGACCGCGATGCCCTTGCGCTCGAACTTGGTCAGCGGCCGCTCGTCCCACCGCTCGGTGCGGCCGCCCTCGAGCAGCGGCTCGGCGTCGAGCACCTCCGCCATCTGCTCGGCGTACTCCGCCCAGTCGGTGGCGAGCCGCCAGGTGCCGCCCTCGACGAGGCGGGAGGCCAGCAGGTGTGCGTGCGGGGGCGTCACGAGCCGGCGCTTGTGATGGCGCTTCTTGTGCCACGGGTCGGGGAAGAACGTCCACAGCTCGCGCACCGACGCCTCGGCGATCCGGTTCTCGAAGAGCCAGACCGCGTCGACGCTGCAGAACCGCACGTTGTCCAGGCCGGCCTCGCCGACCCGCGCCAGCCCGTCGGCCACCCCCGGCAGCCACACCTCCAGCGCCAAGAAGTTGGACGACGGCCGCCGGGCCGCGAGTGCAGCGGTGGCCTCGCCGACGCCCCCGCCGATCTCGACCACCATCGGAGCCTCGCGGCCGAACCAGTCCGACCACGCGAAGTCCGAGGCGTCCACGGCCTCGTCGGGCACGACCCACCTGTCGGCGTACGCATCCCATGCCGTCTGCTGCTTCGGGGTGAACCGGCTGCCCCGGCGCGAGTAGGTCAGGACCTCCCGCACGGGCCGGCCGTCGTCGGTGAGCTTGTGGTGCGGCCGGGCCGGTGTCACGCCCTCGCGTCGCTCCGGCGTCACGAGGAGCCGCTCGTGACGGCCAGCACCACCAGCACGACGGCGTACAGCAGGGCCAGACCGAGCTCGACGGTGCCGACGATCCCGAGGACCCAGCCGACGGTGACCATCGTGCTGCCGCCGAGCCTGCCCTGCGACGCGGCGATCTCCCGGCGGGCACGGGCGCCCATGACCAGCGCGAACGGCGAGGTCAGGCCGCAGACGAAGTGTCCGACGATCCCGAGGACCAGGATCGTGGTGGCCTTGGGATGGTCCGGCGGGGGTGGCGGGGGCATGCCCGGGATCGGGTACGGCTGCTGCGACATGGCTGCATCCTCCCAACACCGGGCCGCTGCGCAAACGTCGCCACGGTCTTCGGCCGGAGGACGGCAGCACGCCTCGTCCCAGCGCGCGCCGAGACGGCGAGAAGCCCCGCCCAGCCTGAGGCTGAGCGGGGCTTCTCGGTTGGCCAGTGGCCGGTCAGGTCACTTGCTGATCTTGGTGACCCGGCCGGCGCCGACGGTGCGGCCACCCTCACGGATGGCGAACCGCAGGCCCTCGTCCATCGCGATGGGCTGGATGAGCTCGACCGACATCTCGGTGTTGTCACCCGGCATGACCATCTCGGTGCCCTCGGGAAGGGTCACGACACCGGTCACGTCAGTCGTACGGAAGTAGAACTGCGGACGGTAGTTGTTGAAGAACGGCGTGTGACGGCCGCCCTCCTCCTTCGAGAGGATGTAGACCGAGGCGTCGAAGTTGGTGTGCGGGGTGGTCGTGCCCGGCTTGATCACGACCATGCCGCGCTCGACGTCCTCGCGCTTGGTGCCGCGGAGGAGCAGACCGACGTTCTCGCCCGCCTGGCCCTCGTCGAGCAGCTTGCGGAACATCTCGACACCGGTGACGGTGGTCTTCTGCGAGGTCTCGCGGATGCCGACGATCTCGACCTCCTCGTTGACCTTGACGATGCCGCGCTCGATACGACCGGTGATGACGGTTCCACGACCGGTGATCGTGAAGACGTCCTCGACGGGCATGAGGAACGGCTTGTCGGTGTCGCGCTCGGGCTGCGGGATGTACTCGTCGACCGCGGTCATGAGCTCCGCGATCGAGTCGCCCCACTTCTCGTCACCCTGCAGCGCCGGGAAGGCGGCAACGCGCACGACCGGGATGTCGTCACCCGGGAACTCGTACTCGGAGAGGAGCTCGCGCACCTCCATCTCGACGAGCTCGATGAGCTCCTCGTCGTCGACCATGTCGCACTTGTTCAGGGCGACGACGATCGCCGGCACGCCCACCTGACGCGCGAGCAGGACGTGCTCACGGGTCTGCGGCATCGGGCCGTCGGTCGCGGCGACCACCAGGATCGCGCCGTCCATCTGGGCGGCACCGGTGATCATGTTCTTGATGTAGTCGGCGTGACCGGGGCAGTCGACGTGCGCGTAGTGGCGCGCCTCGGTCTGGTACTCGATGTGCGCGATCGAGATGGTGATGCCGCGCTGACGCTCCTCGGGAGCCTTGTCGATCTGGTCGAACGGCGAGGCCTCGTTGAGGTCCGGGTACTTGTCGTGCAGGACCTTCGAGATCGCCGCGGTCAGCGTGGTCTTGCCGTGGTCGATGTGACCGATCGTGCCGATGTTGACGTGCGGCTTGGTCCGCTCGAACTTCGCCTTAGCCACTGTGGGCTCCTCCTGTGGTTGTTACTTGACTCGTACTTAAAGGGTGTTGCGCCGAGGGCACCTGATGAGCGACCCGGAGGTCACTCGCCGCGCGCCTTCTTGATGATCTCGTCGGCGATGTTCGTGGGAACCTCGGCGTACGAGTCGAACTCCATCGAGTACGACGCCTGACCAGAGGTCTTCGACCTCAAGTCGCCAACGTACCCGAACATCTCGGACAGCGGCACAAGGGCGTCGACGACGATGTCGCCGTGACGCTCCTCCTGCGCGCGGATCTGGCCGCGACGGCTGTTGATGTCGCCGATGACCGTGCCGAGGAAGCTCTCCGGCGTGGTCACCTCCACGGCGAACATCGGCTCGAGGAGGACCGGCTTCGCCTGGCGAGCGGCCTCCTTGAACGCCTGCAGACCAGCGATCTTGAACGCGAGCTCGGAGGAGTCGACGTCGTGGTAGGCGCCGTCCTCGAGCGAGAACTTCACGTCGGTCATGGGGTAGCCGGCGAGGATGCCGAACTCCATGGCCTCCTGGCCACCCTGGTCGACCGAGGGGATGTACTCCTTCGGCACACGACCGCCGGTGACGTTGTTGGCGAACTCGTAGCCCGCGCCGGTGCCGGTCTCCGGGTCGATGTTCGGCTCCAGGGAGACGACGACCTTCGCGAACTGACCCGAGCCACCGGTCTGCTTCTTGTGCGTGTAGCTGTGGTTCGAGACCGAGCCGCGGATGGTCTCGCGGTAGGCGACCTGCGGCTTGCCGACGGTCGCCTCGACCTTGAACTCGCGCTTCATGCGGTCGACGAGGATCTCCAGGTGGAGCTCGCCCATGCCCGCGATGATGGTCTGGCCGGTCTCCTCGTCGGTCTTGACGACGAAGGTGGGGTCCTCCTCGGCGAGACGCTGGATCGCGACGCCGAGCTTCTCCTGGTCGGACTTGGTCTTCGGCTCGATGGCGACCTCGATCACCGGAGCCGGGAAGGTCATCGACTCGAGGACGACCGGGTTCTGCTGGTCGCACAGGGTGTGACCGGTCTTGGTGTCCTTGAGGCCCATGACGGCCACGATCTGGCCGGCGCCGACCGACGCGATCTCCTCACGCTTGTTGGCGTGCATCTGGTAGACCTTGCCGATCCGCTCCTTGCGCCCGTTGGAGGCGTTCAGGACGGTCGCGCCGGCCTCGAGCTTGCCCGAGTAGACGCGGACGTAGATCAGCTTGCCGAGGTGCGGGTCGGAGGCGATCTTGAAGGCCAGGCCGGAGAACGGCTCGGAGTCGGACGGCTTGCGCTCGATCACGGCCTCCTCCGACTCGTCGCCCGGCTTGTGGCCGACGATCGCCTCGACGTCCATCGGGGACGGCAGGTAGTCGATGACCGCGTCGAGCAGGGGCTGCACGCCCTTGTTCTTGAACGCGGTGCCGCACAGGATCGGGTTGAGCTTGTCGGCGAGGGTCGCGCGACGGATGGCGGCCTTGAGGGTCGGCACGTCGAACGAGTCGCCGTCCTCGAGGTAGGCCTCCATGACCTCGTCGTCGGCGTCCGCGAGGGTCTCGACGAGCTTCTCGCGGTACTCGGCGGCCTGGTCGGCCAGGTCGGCCGGGATGTCCTCGACCGTGTAGTCCTCGCCGATCGCGGTCTCGCCGCGCCAGACCTTGGCCTTCATCTCGACCAGGTCGACGACACCGATGAAGTCGGACTCGGCACCGATCGGGATCTGCAGGACCAGCGGGGTGGAGTTGAGGCGCTCGACGATGGAGTCGACGACGCGGAAGAAGTCCGCACCGGTGCGGTCGAGCTTGTTGACGAAGCACATCCGCGGGACGGCGTACTTGTTGGCCTGGCGCCAGACCGTCTGCGACTGGGGCTCCACACCGGCGACACCGTCGAACACCGCGACGGCGCCGTCGAGGACGCGCAGCGCGCGCTCCACCTCGACGGTGAAGTCGACGTGCCCGGGGGTGTCGATGATGTTGATCTGGTGCTTCTTCCACCAGCAGGTCGTCGCGGCGGACGTGATCGTGATGCCGCGCTCCTGCTCCTGCTCCATCCAGTCCATCGTGGCTGCGCCCTCGTGGACCTCACCGATCTTGTAGGTGATGCCGGTGTAGAACAGGATGCGCTCGGTGGTGGTGGTCTTGCCGGCGTCGATGTGCGCCATGATGCCGATGTTGCGGACGGCGTTCAGGTCCGTCGTGATGTCGACTGCCACGTGAGTCAGCGTTCCTTAGGTATTGGGATGAGCAGGTTGGGGGCGTACGGCGGAGCCTCGGTGGACCCCGCCGTACGACGTCACCAGCGGTAGTGCGCGAAGGCCTTGTTGGACTCGGCCATCTTGTGGGTGTCCTCGCGCTTCTTCACAGCGGCACCGAGGCCGTTGCTCGCGTCGAGGATCTCGTTCATCAGGCGCTCGGACATCGTCTTCTCACGACGGTCCGCGGCGTAGCCGACCAGCCAGCGCAGCGCGAGCGTGGTGCCGCGCGTGCCCTTGACCTCGATCGGGACCTGGTAGGTCGCGCCACCGACGCGACGGGACTTGACCTCGATCGCCGGGCGGACGTTGTCCAGCGCACGCTTGAGGGTGATGACCGGGTCGGTGCCGGTCTTGTCGCGGGTGCCCTCGAGGGCGGAGTAGACGATGCGCTGGGCGGTCTGCTTCTTGCCGTCCTTCAGGACCTTCGACACGAGCTGGGTGACCAGCTGCGAGCCGTAGACCGGGTCGACGTCGAGGGGGCGCTTAGGAGCGGGGCCCTTACGAGGCATGCTTACTTCTCCTTCTTGGCGCCGTAGCGGCTGCGAGCCTGCTTGCGGTTCTTGACGGCCTGGGTGTCGAGGGCGCCACGGATGACCTTGTAGCGGACACCGGGCAGGTCCTTCACACGACCGCCGCGCACGAGCACGATCGAGTGCTCCTGGAGGTTGTGACCCTCACCCGGGATGTAAGCAGTGACCTCGACGCCGGAGGAGAGGCGCACACGGGCGACCTTCCGGAGGGCGGAGTTCGGCTTCTTCGGGGTGGTGGTGTAGACGCGGGTGCAGACGCCACGGCGCTGCGGAGACCCCTTCAGGGCAGGCGTCTTGTTCTTGGACACCTTGTCCTGGCGGCCCTTGCGGACCAACTGCTGAATGGTGGGCACCTGGTGGTTCCCTTTCTGGTCTTCTCTTCACGGCCGGGCGCTCTGTCCGGCTCGGAGGTGATGCGTTCGAGCTCGTGCCGCACGCGCCTCGCTCCGCATCCCAGAGGGGCCCGAAGGAGGGCAGGCGCAACGTGTCCGGGTGGCCAGACACGAAGTACGAGGTTAGTCGGCGGCCAGATCAAGTACCAAATCGTCCGTGGCGGGCTCGGAGGGGGGCGCCGAGGCCTCGATCCGGAGTCGTTCGGCGCGGACGACCCGGGCCTCGGCGTACCTCCGGACGAGCAGGGCGAGGCCGACTCCCAGGATGGTCATCGCGCCCCCGACGAGCAGGGTCCAGCGGGGTCCGAAGTGGGCGCCGATCCAGCCGATCACGGGCGATCCGATGGGGGTGCCGCCGGCCAGGACGGTGAAGTAGAGAGCCATCACCCGGCCGCGTACGGCGGGGGCGGCCTCGAGCTGCATCGTGGCGTTCGCCGAGTTGAGCATGGTGATGGTGCTCAGGCCGATCAGCGGGCACCAGATCGCGAACACCACGTAGCTCGGGAGCGTGCCGGCGACCATCTCCGCGACGCCGAACGCGACGGCGGCGCCGATGATCAGCCGCAGGCGGATGCGCTTGCGGCCGGCGGCCAGCAGCGCGCCGGACAGCGAGCCGACGGCCATGACCGAGCCGAGCAGGCCGTACTCCCCCGCGCCCTTGCCGAAGACCCGCGTCGCCATCAGGGCGGAGGTCATCTGGAAGTTCATCCCGAAGGTGCCGGCGAAGAAGACGATGACGAGCACCATCAGCAGCTTGGGCTGCCCGCGGAGGTAGGTGATGCCCTCGCGGAGCATCCCCTTCGCGCGGCGGGCCGGCTTCGGCGTGTGCAGCGCGGACTGGTCCATGCGCTGGAGCTGCACGATGACGGCGAGGAACGAGACCGCGTTCATCAGGATCACCCAGCCGGTCGCACGCCCACCGCCTCCGAAGGCGCCGATCAGCAGGCCGGCGAGGGCCGGGCCGATGATGCGGGCGGTGTTGAACGAGGCCGAGTTGAGGCCCACGGCGTTGGTGACGTCCTCGGGGCCGACCATCTCCGAGACGAACGACTGACGCGCGGGCGAGTCGAACGCCGCGCCCAGGCCGAGCGCGAACGCGAGCAGGTAGACGAGCCAGGTCTGCGCCACCCCGCAGACCGCGGTCGTGCCGAGGACCAGGGCCGCGAGGCCCATCGTCGCCTGGGTCAGCTGGAGGAGGCGGCGCTTCGGGAAGCGGTCGGCGACCACGCCGGCGTACGGTGAGAACAGCAGGATGGGCAGGAACTGGAGGCCGGTGGTGATGCCGAGCTCGGTGCCGCCGTTGCCGGGGATGGACAGGACCAGCCAGTCCTGGGCGACGCGCTGCATCCAGGTGCCGGTGTTGGAGACGACGCTGCCGGCGAGGTAGAGGCGGTAGTTGGGGTGGGCCAGGGAGCGGAAGGTCGGGCTCGTGGTGTGCTCCTTCGGGATGCGTCGGGGTCGGTGGGACCGGCGGTCAGTCGGACTGGGCGAGGCGCTGCAGGATCGGCGCCGCGCGGCGCAGGGCCTCGCGGTCGTCGGCGCTCAGGGCCGCCAGCCGCACGGCCAGCCACTCGTCGCGGCGGGCCCGGTCGGCGAGCACGGCGGCGCGCCCCTGCTCGGTGAGCCGTACGACGACCTGCCGGCCGTCGGTGGGATGAGGGGTGCGCTCGACGTACCCGTCGGTGACGAGGCAGTTGACCGTGCGGGTCATGCTCGGCGGCTGGACCCGCTCGCGGGCGGCCAGCGCACCGAGGGTCATCTCCCCCTCGCGGAACAGCCCGCCCATCACGGCCATCGCGCCGATGCTCAGGTCGTTGCGCGGATCGCGCTCGGCGATCAGGCGGCGACGGAGCCGCATGACGCCGAGGCGCAGCTCGCCGGCGAGACCGGCCGACGCACGGGTGCTTCCTGAAGACATGTCCTTAGCATAACTCATTAGTTCTGCTAACTATTCCTGACGAAGGAGACCACCTGCCCGGATCGGGGCGGGGTGGCCTCAGCGGTGCGTACGACGGATCAGGTGAGCCAGCCGGTGATCGGGTGGATCGCGAAGTAGACGACGAACAGCGCGGCCACCACCCAGAGCAGCGGGTGCACCTCGCGGGTCTTGCCCTTGACCAGCTTGATCAGCGCGTAGGACACGAACCCGGCGCCGATGCCGACGGTGATCGAGTAGGTGAACGGCATCAGCACGATGGTCAGGAACGCCGGGATCGCGATCTCCAGGTCGTCCCAGGCGATGCCCTTGACCTGCTGCATCATCAAGAAGCCGACCAGGACGAGCGCGGGCACGGCCGCCTCGCTCGGGATGACGTCGACCAGGGCGGTCAGCGGCATGGCGAGCAGGAACAGCAGGCCGGTGACGATCGAGGCCAGGCCCGTGCGGGCACCCTCGCCCACGCCCGAGGCGGACTCGATGAACGCGGTGTTCGAGGAGACGCCGCCGACACCGCCGGCCGACGCGGCCAGCGCGTCGACGACCAGGATCCGGCCGCCGCGCGGCGGCATCCCGCTCTCGTCGAGCAGGCCGGCCTCGGCGCCGATCGCGGTCATGGTGCCGAGCAGGTCGAAGAAGTCGGCCAGCACGAGGGTGAACAGCAGCAGGATCGCGGTGACGACGCCGGCGTGCTGGAAGGAGCCGAGCAGGTTGAAGTGGCCGAACGTGGAGAGATCGGGGGTGCCGGCGATCTTGTGCGGCACCTTCGGGACGTTCTGGCCCCAGCCGCCAGGGTTGTTCTCCGACTTCGTGCCGAGGTGGCCGATCGACTCGACGATGATCGCGAGGACCGTCGTGGCGACGATCGAGATCAGGATCGCGCCCTTGACCCGCCGCACCCACAGCACGACGACGAGCGCGAGGCCGATCAGGAAGGTGAAGACCGGCCAGCCGGTCAGCGTGCCGGTCGCGCCGAGCTGGACCGGCTGGCCGACCCCGCCCCCGACGAAGCCGGCGTCGACGAAGCCGATGAGCGCGATGAACAGGCCGATGCCGACCGAGATCGCGACCTTGATCTCCGGCGGGACCGCGCGGAACACGGCCTTCCGGAAGCCGGTGAGGACCAGCACCAGGATGATCAGGCCCTCGATGACCACCAGGCCCATCGCGTCGGCCCAGGTCATCTGGCTGGCGACCGAGAACGCGATGAAGGCGTTCAGGCCCAGGCCGGTGGCGATGGCGAGCGGGAAGTTCGCGACCAGGCCCATCACGATCGACATCACGCCCGCGACCAGGGCGGTGCCGGCAGCGACCGCCGCGAGGTTGGCGCCGTGCGGGCCCGACCCGCCGCCGAGGTAGTGGCCGGTCGCGTCCTCGACCCCGCCGATGATGAACGGGTTCAGCGCGATGATGTAGGACATCGTGAAGAACGTGACGATGCCGCCACGGATCTCCCGGCCCACGGTCGAGCCGCGCTGGTGGATGTGGAAGAAGCGCTCGAGCCGCCCTGCGTCGTGCGGCACTGCGGTGTTGGTGGAGCTCACGAGGCAGCAGCATGTCAGCCCCGACGTACGACGGCGACCCGTTCGGGTTGCGGGCTGGTAACGTTCTGGTCGTGGACCTCCGTGACGACCAGGCGACGCAGCACGAGATCGGGAGCCGGACCTACGTGATCGCGCCGGTCGAGCCGCTCGACGTCGACGGCGTACGGACCGTCCAGGTCGGGACGGCCGTCTTCGCGCTGGCGTTCCTCGCGCTGCTGCCGTTCTACGGACGGCTCCAGTCCGGCGGCGACACGTGGCTGCTGTGGACGTGCCTCGCCGGCGTGGGCCTCGGCCTGCTCGGCCTGGAGTACTGCAAGCGGCGGCGGATCACCCGCGCCCGGCGCGACGGCCGGGATGCCTGAGACGCCCCTGCCGGCCACCCGTTGGGCCGCCGCCGGCGGTGGCGCCGACAGCGGCTACGCGACGCGCTTCGCCCAGCTCGTCGCCGACGGCGACGACGTGTACGGCGAGGGGCGGCTGGCCGACGTGCTGGTCGGCCGCGGCGCGCGAATCCTCGACGTCGGGTCGGGCATGGGCCGGATCGCGGCCTACCTCCGAGGCTGCGGGCACGACGTCGTCGCGGCCGAGCCGGACCCGGCACTCGTGGAGCAGTCGCAGGCGACGTACCCGGAGCTGGAGGTCCTCCCCCACCAGATCCTGGAGCTGACGCCCGAGCTCGTGGGCGCTCCCGTCGACCTGGTGGTGTGCGTCGGCAACGTGATGCCCTACGTCGCCGCCGGGACCGAGGTCGCCTGCCTCGCCAGGCTGCGGTCGCTGCTCGCCCCCGCCGGCCGGATCCTGGTCGGCTTCCACCTCCGCCAGGGCCCCTCGACCGCGCGGGTCTACACGCCCGAGGAGTTCGTCGAGGAGGTCGAGACAGCCGGTCTCGCCGTCCAGCACCGGTTCGGCGGGTATGCGCTGGAGCCGGCGAACGACGAGTACGCCGTCTGGGTGCTGGGCGAGCAACGCCCCGGGTGAGATTCACTGGGTTCCCAGTGAAATACCGACTTTTGCCGGGAAGTTTTCGTCCACAGGTCGGTAATTCACTGGGTTCCCAGTGAATTACCGACCCTCAGAAGAGGTCGAGCTCGTCGGTCGCGATGGTGTCGAGCACCGGCGGCGCCGGCGGGACGGGCTGCTGACGCTTGCTGAGACGGACCTCGGAGTGGGCGCCGCAGCCGTGACCGAAGGCGACGACACGGCCGTCGTCGTTGGCGTCGCCGTTGGCGCAGACACCGAACTCACGTGACAGCGGGCCGGCGAGGCGGACCAGGAAGCCGCAGGTGAAGCACTGCTCGGGCGCCGACTTGGCCAGCGCCGAGTCGGGACCGGCCTCGCCGTCGTACCAGCGCTCGGCGGCGGCGTCGCGGCCCTCGACGGACAGCGTGCGGGAGCGGCCGAGGCCGAGGTCCTTGGCGACCTCGCGGATCTGGGCCTTGTCGTCGGCGTCGAGCGGGTCGTCGCCGAAGGAGTACGTCGGGACGAGCCGCGGGTCCTCGTCGGAGACCGGCAGGAGGTCGCCCGGCGAGAGGTCGCCGGAGCGGATGCGCTCGCGGTAGGGCACCCAGGCGGGCGCGGTGATCGCGTTGTCGCCGGGCAGCAGCACCGTCTCGACGACGGTGACCTTGCGCTGCCGGCTGGCGCGGGTGAGCGTGACGGCCCAGTGCCAGCCGACGTACCCCTTGCGGGTGCAGGCGAACTGGTGGGTCGTCATCCGCGGGCCGTCGACCGAGTGGCCGAGGTGCTCGCCCACGTCGCTCGCCGGGACGTCCGCCAGCAGGGCGTCGCGCGCGACGTCGACCGCGGCGACCGTGGCCGCGTCCGGCTTCTCTGCCTTGCGCTCGAGGATCGACACGCGCACAGCATCCCCCATCGGACCGGCCCGCGTCACGTCGGGGTCTGCGGGCAAGATAGGAGCGTGCAACCCGCCGACCCGAACCTGCCCCCCGCGCCAGGAGCGCAGGACGGGGCGGGCTCGCAGCGCGCGGCGGACGCCGCCGGCGGGGCCGAGCACGGACGGCACGGCGCGGCCGTCGGGCACAGCATCGGCACCGGCGCCCGCGCCACCGGACGCGGGATCCGGCGCGCGGCCTCCGCGACCGGTCGCTTCGGTCGCTACACCGCGCACCAGGCGCGCAAGGCGGCCGACGCCCAGGGCGCCGACCAGTCCGGCCTCAACCGGCTGATCGAGGTCGCCGCGGCGAACGCCGCCGGCGACGCGGCCGTGGCGATCGCGCTGGCCGGCACCGTCTTCTTCAGCGGCGCGACCAGCGGCGCACGCGGCCCGGTCGCACTCTTCCTCTTCCTGACGATGCTGCCGTTCGCGATCGTCGCGCCGCTGATCGGGCCGTTCCTCGACCGCTTCAGCAACGGCCGCCGCTGGGCCATCGGCACGACCTTCGCGCTCCGCGCATTCCTGTGCTGGGTGCTCGCCGGCGCGATCGCGAACAACTCCGCCTGGCTCTACCCGGCCGCCCTCGGCGTGCTCGTCTCCTCGAAGGCGTACGGCGCAGCGAAGGCCGCCGCCGTGCCCCGCCTGCTGCCGACCGAGATCACCCTCGTCAAGGCGAACAGCCGGGTCGCGCTCGCGGGTCTCGTCGGCGTCGCGATCTCGGCGCCGCTCGCGGGTCTGGCGTCGCTGGCCGGGCCGGAGTGGGACCTCCGCTACGCGTTCCTGGTCTTCGTCGTGGGCACCGTGCTGGCGATCCGCCTGCCGGCGCGTGTCGACTCCAACGCCGGCGAGACGAAGGTGACCCACACCAAGCAGGGCAAGGGGACCAAGCGGCGCCGCGGGGTGCCGCAGGCGGTGGCGTTCGCGCTGCGGGTCAACTGCGGGCCGCGCTGGCTCTCGGGCTTCTTGACGATGTACCTCGCTTTCCTGCTGCGCGCCGAGCCGATCCCGGGCTGGGAGCACCGGACCACGATGCTGATCGGTGTCGTCATCGGCGCCGCCGGCCTGGGCAACGCGCTCGGCATCGTGCTCGCCTCGCTCGCGCGCAAGATCAAGCCCGCGGTGACGGTCGTCGGCGCACTGGCCGCCGACGTCGCGGTCGCGGTGGTGGCCGCGCTCTTCTACAGCCTGCCGGCGCTCGTCCTGCTCGGCGTGGCCGCCGGCCTGACGCAGTACCTCGCGCGGGTCTCGCTGGACTCGACGATCCAGACCGACGTACCCGCCCACGCCCACGCCAGCGCGTTCGCGCGTGCGGACACGACGCTGCAGTTCGCCTGGGTGCTCGGCGGCTTCGTCGGCATCGCGATGCCGTGGTGGCCACGGTTCGGCCTCGGCGCGGCGGCGGCCGTGCTCCTCGCGTGGGCGGTGTTCACGGTCGTGCTGCCGCGGGTCACCCGGGGGCGCGAGGCGACGCCCGGGGTGCCGGTCTGACGAAGGGCCGTCGGCCCCGCGTCAGCTCTCGAGCTCGTCGGCGAGCGCGCGCAGGAGCTTGGCCACCGGCGCCGCCGTACGACGGTCGGGCTGGCGGCCGTGGCGATAGGCCTCGCCCACGCCGTCGAGCAGGCGGATCAGGTCCTCGACGATCGGGACCATCTCCTCGGGCTTCTTGCGCTTGGCCTGGGCACGGTTGCGACTGACCGAGGCGGGCGCGTCGAGCACCTTCACCTGCAGCGCCTGGTCGCCGCGGCGCCCCTGGGCGATGCCGAACTCGACGCGGGTGCCGGCCTTGAGGGTCGAGACGCCCTCGGGCAGCGCGTCGGAGTGGACGTAGACGTCCGGTCCGTCGGGCTGGGACAGGAAGCCGAAGCCCTTCTCGGCGTCGTACCACTTCACCTTGCCAGTCGGCACGGCTCGACCTTCCTGCTCGGAGCGGGCGGCGGCGAGGACCACCGCGCCCGCAAAGCCTAGGACATCGCCGCGAGCAGGCTCAGGACTCCCTGGTCACCTGCATGGTGCGGTCGCCGAAGCGCACGAGGTCGCCGTCGATCAGCGTGCTCGGCCGGCCCGGGTTGAGCGGACGCGAGTGGCCGCGGCGTACGACGAAGGAGCCGTTGGTCGAGCCACGGTCCATCACCACCAGGGCACCGTCGGGCGCGACCTGGAACTGGGCGTGCGTCTTGGACAGGGACATGTCGGAGGAGCGGAGGGCGACGACGTGGCGGACCGGCTCGCCCGGCCGCGGCTCGGGTCGCCGGCCCACGATGGCCAGGCCCTCCACCGGGAACGTCTCGCCGGTGTCGAAGGTGACCCGCCAGGTCTGGGCCGGAGGCGCCGCGTGCCGTGCGGGAGGAGCGGAGGGTGCCGGCGGTGTCGGCGGCGTCGGGACAGGAGCCGGAGGAGCCGGTGGAGCCGGGGCGGGTGGCTGCGGCGCAGGAGGCACCGGAGCCACCGGGACGGCCGGGGCGGACGCGGGGATCGGGGTCGGGGTGACGAGCGCGGCCGGAGGAACGGGGTCGGGGTCCGGCAGCAGGCGCAGCGCGGTCAGGTTGACGACCGGACGGGGTCCGGCCTCCTGCGCGACGTCGGCCGCCACCGGACGAGGACGGACGTCGACGACCATCGCGTCGCCGATCCGGTCGTGGACCGACCGGCGCCGACCCTCGGGATCGGCGAGGGCGGTCCACGCGAGCGTCGCGCCGCCGAGGCCCAGCGTGGGCAGGCCGCCGACGCCGAGGGCTGCGGTGCGCAGCAGCGCGGGGCCGACGCCGATGGGTCGCGCGTCGGACCGGCGTACGACGCGCAGGCCGAAGACCGCCTTGCCGGGCGTGATCCCGGCGGTGCCGACGGCGATCGCGGTCGCCACCCCGAGAACCAGCACGACCGCGACGAAGGTGGCGATCGCCGCCCAGAGGTGCGGCACGAGCAGCCACCACACCAGCGCCGCGACGGCGGCCGCGGTCCCCCAGCAGATGGCTCGGTCGAGGAGGTAGGCCAGGAACCGTGGCTCCATCTCCGCCACGGCCAGGTCGGCCGGAGCGGACGACTCGGCCGCGTGGGACATGGGACGACTTCCCGAGACGTCGCCGGCTACGGCCGGGTGACCTGGATGGTGATCCCGTCACCGAGGTTGATGATCGCCCCGGGGACGAGCGGCACGGCGATGCCGGGCTTGAGGTCCTCCGGGCCGATGCCGGGCTGGACAAGCACGGTGCCGTTGGTCGAGCCCATGTCGGTCACGACGGCCGTGCCCTGGTCGGCGCCGGTGCCGGGGCGCACCTCCACGTGGGTCGAGGAGATCTCGTGCAGCCGGCTCGGCACCGTCACGAGCACGGGCTGCTCGGTCGAGGTGAACCGGCGCGCCTCGGGCGCGCGGCCGACCAGGACGACCTTGTCCACGAGGACGGTCTGGCCGTCGGAGACCAGCAGCTTGGCGACCGGGCCGGCACCGGACGGGACCGGCGGCGCGACGGCGGCCGCGTCGCCCTGGTCCCACGAGCCGACGGGCAGCGGAGGCGGGGGCGGGTCTGCGACCGAGCCACCGCTCGGCGGCGGGAAGCCGGGCGCGAAGCCCGCGGACGGGGCCGGCGGCTGGGTGTCGCCGTCGACAGCGGAGGGTACGACGGGCGACTGGTCCCACGGCGTCACCCAGCCCGCCGGGGCCGGGTCGGCCGGCGCCGGATCCGGCTGGTCGCCGGTCTGGTCGCCGGTCTGATCGCCGGTCTGGTCGCCGGTCTGATCGCCGCCGGCGGGCTGCTCGGGCGGCTGCGGGGCCGACTGGGCCGGCAGCGGGTCGGTCAGCGGGTCGTTCGCGAACGTCGGCTCGGTCCAGCCGTCGTTGTCCAGCGGCGAGTCCTCCTGGGGCGGCTGGTCGACGCTGTCGGGCGCGTCAGCCGGGCCCTGGGCACCGGGCAGGTCGATCAGCTCGGTCTGCTGGTCCGCGGGCACCTCCTCGGCGTCCGCCGGCTCCTCGCTCCCCTCGGCCGGTACGTCGTCCTCGGCCGGTTCGTCCGCCGCGACGGCGGCCGCACCGATCCCGGCGGCGCCGATCCCGGCCGCACCCACGGCGACCGGCGCGACGAGGGGCACGTCGGCGGCGCCTCCCGCGACGTCGGCGGGCTCGGCGGCCGGCTCCGCCGCGTGCTGGGCCACCGGCTCGGCGGCGGGGGCCGCCGGTGCCGCGGTCACGGCGGGGCGGTCGATGCGGGCGACGCGGACCAGGCCCGTCGGGATGGCGAAGTCGTCGCCGCCCGTCTCGTCCTCGACGTGGACGGTGAGGGCGGTGACGCCCTCGATCGTCTGGTCGGACCAGATGGTGCCGCCGGTGGCGCCGTCGAGGCTGACCTCGCCCTCCGTCGCGGTCGCCGTCGCGGACACACCGGAGCCGCGGAGCAGCAGCCGGGTCGGGCCGCTGCCGGTGCTGACCAGCACGAAGCCGGGCAGGCGGCTCAGGCCGGAGGCCAGCAGCGCGTCCAGCACCTCGTCGAACGCGCCGCCACCGTCGACCAGCGACCAGAGCGCACCGACGTGCTCCTTCTGGGCGGCCGGGAGGAGCACCGCGACCTCGGGGCCGAAGACGGCGTACCAGGAGCCGCTTCGGTAGGACCACAGCTGCGGGCCGGACCCCTGGGCCTGCTGGTCGACTGCGTCGGTCGTGCTCATCTCACTCATGGGAGTGCTCCCAGCTTCTCCTCCAGACTCAGGCGCTGCGCGTCCGAGTCGTACGTCGTCTCGTGGGCCAATCCCACCACATCGACGACCACTGCCGTCGCGTTGTCACGTCCACCGGCCGTCACCGCGGCCGCGACGAGCTGCTCAGCGGCATCTCGCGGGTCGCCCGTGCGGCCGAGGATCTGCTCGATCAGGGCGTCGTCGACCATGCCCGAGACGCCGTCGGAGCAGAGCAGCACCCGCTCGGCGCTGGACAGCGGGATGGAGAAGTAGTCGGCCTCCCCGTTGGTCGTGACGCCCAGCGCCCGCGTGATGACGTTGCGGCTGGGATGACCGTCGGCCTGCTGGCGGGTGATCCGCCCCGAGTCGATCAGCTCCTGGACCACCGAGTGGTCCACGCTGACCTGCTCCAGCCGGCCTTCGTTGAACTTGTAGATGCGCGAGTCGCCGACGTTCGCGAGCAGCCACCGCGCCACGGGCGCGTGCTCGAGCATCATCGCGACCACCGCCGTGGTTCCGGCGGCGGAGCTCGCGTTGCCGGCGGCCCGCTCCTGGGCGTCGTACGACGCGATCCGGGCCTGGACCCTGCGGAACGTCGCGGCGACCGCGGTCACGCAGGCCTCGTCGTCGAGACCGTCGATGCCGTCCTCGGCGAGCCGGGCGAACTCCTCGACCACGAACCGGCTGGCGACGTCGCCGTGGTCGTGGCCGCCCATGCCGTCGGCGACGACGAAGACGGGCGGCGCGGCGAGGTAGGAGTCCTCGTTCGCGGAGCGCACGAGGCCCACGTCGGTGGCGGCGCCGTGGTGGAGCTCGACCCGGCTCATCGGCGGCGCCATCCGGAGGTCGGTAGATTCGACCGGGTGGGGACGGAGCCCGAACGGCATCGATCGCTGGCCGACCAGCTGAGGTCGTGGTCCGAGGAGGACCTCGTCCGCCTGCTGACGGACCGTCCCGATCTGGCCACACCAGCTCCTTCCGACTTCGGCCACCTGGCTTCGAGGGCGACCGCCCAGAGCTCGATCGCGCGAGCTCTCGACATCCTGACCTGTGGCGAGCTCTTCGTGCTAGATGCCCTCGTCGTCGCTGGACAAACCACCGACGAGGAGCTCCGGTCCCTCGTCACCGCAGATCCGGCGTACGTCGACGCGACGGTCGCGCGGCTGCGCGGGCTCGCGCTGGCCTGGGACTCGCCGGAGGGACTGCGCCCGCTGAGCGGCATCGCCGACGTGCTGGCGGCCGGTCCGCCCGGGTACGTCAGCGGGCTGCGATCCCGGTCCTCGCGGCCGCTCGACGCCGACGAGGTGCGCGAGCGGCTCGACGCGCTCGGCCCCGGCGCCCGCCGGCTGCTGGACCACGTCGTCGACGAGGGCGGCCAGGCGAAGGCCGGCTCGACCCGCATCGGCATCGACCCCGACGCGGCCGAGACCCCAGCCGAGGAGCTCGTCGCGCGGCGCCTGCTGGTGCCGGCGGGCTCGACCCAGCCCGGCCTGCTCGTCGTGCCCGGAGAGGTCGGTCTCGTCGTGCGCGGTGGGCGCACGACCGCCGCACCCGTCGACCGGCCGCCCGAGCTCGCGACCGAGCCCGCCATGCCCCGGCTGGTCACCAACGCCGCGCTCGGCAGCGCCACCGACGCCGTACGACGCGTGGAGCTGCTGCTCGACCGGTGGGGCCACCAGCCCGCCGGCGCGCTGCGCTCGACCGGCCTGCCCGCGCGCGAGCTCAAGGCGGCGGCCGGGCACCTCGGCGTCGGCGAGGCCGCGGCGTCGCTGCTGATCGAGGTCGCCGCCGCCGCGGGCCTGCTGGCGACCCGTGCCGACGCGGGTGGGAGCTCGGTCTGGGTCCCCACCGACGCGTACGACGAGTGGCGGGTCGGCAGCCTCGCCCAGCGCTGGACGGCCCTGGCGCGTGCCTGGCTCGCCAGCCCGCGGCTGCCGTCGCTGGTCGGCGAGCGCGGGCCCGACGGCAAGGCCTGGAACGCGCTGACGCCCGAGCTGGCCGCGAGCGGCATGCCCGAGGCCAAGGCGATGGCGCTGGCCGAGCTCGCCGACCTGCCCGACGGGCAGGCGCTGGCGAGCGGGACCGGCCTGCCGTCGCTGGTCGGCCGAGTGACCTGGATGCGACCCCGGCGACCGCGCACGCGCCCCGATCTCGTCGCGTGGGCGCTCACCGAGGCGGCCGCGCTCGGGGTGAGCGGCGGAGGCGCGCTGCCGTCGTACGCACGGCTGCTGGTGGCCGGCGGCGACCCGACGCCCGCGCTCGACGAGCTGCTGCCGCCACCGGTCGACCACGTCCTGATCCAGGCCGACCTGACCGCCGTCGCGCCCGGACCGCTGGAGTCCGCGCTCGAGCGGCGGCTCCAGCAGCTCGCCGACCTCGAGTCGCACGGCTCCGCGACGGTCTACCGGTTCACCCGCGACTCCCTCCGAGGTGCGCTCGACATCGGCTGGAGCGGTGCGGAGATCCACGCGTTCCTGGCCTCGGCCTCGCGCACCGAGGTGCCACAGCCGCTGAGCTACCTCGTCGACGACACGGTGCGGTCCTTCGGGCGGCTGAGGGTCGGCTTCGCGGCCGCGTTCATCCGCTCCGAGGACGAGGCGGCGCTGGTGGAGCTCCTGCGTCACCCCAAGTCCGAGTCGCTCGGGCTGCAGCGGATCGCGCCGACGGTGGTGGTGGCGAGCACCCCTGTCGACGTGCTGCTCCCCCGGCTCCGCGAGCTCGGTCTGGCGCCGGTGATCGAGGGCGTCGACGGGGTCGTCCGGGTCGGCGCGACCGAGGAGCTGCGCGCCCGCACCCCACGCCCGCACGGCTCCACCCGCGGCGCCGGCGACGCCCGCCGGGCCGCCCAGGTCTCGGTCGCGGTGCGGGCGCTGCGCGAGGGCGACGCCGTCGCGACCTCGCGGCCGGCATCGGCCTCCTCGCCCGCGTCCGCGCTGTCGGCGCTGCGCGAGGCGATCGAGCTCGGGGTCGTCGTACGGATCGCCTTCACCGACAACCACGGCGTGATCACCGAGCGCGACGTGCGGCCGGCGTCGGTCGAGGGCGGCCAGCTCTCGGCGTACGACGCCGACGACCCGGACGTCGACCGGCGCTACCCCATCCACCGGATCAGCCGGGTCTCCCCCGCCTGACCGGTCAGTCGACCTTGACGTGGCCACCGGGTGCCTGCGATCGGCGCGCGCGGCGTCGGGCGGCCCACCGATCCGAGCGGAGCAGGCGCCAGAGCCCGTAGCCGACGGCGAACCCGACCGGCACGAAGATCGCGGCCACCCACCAGCTCGCGCCCAAGTAGTACGGGATGCCGAAGAGGGCTGCCGCGCCCATGGCGATCCCGGACGCCTTCGCCGCCCGGACCTCGCTCGGCCGGAGCTTGCGGGCGTCCTTGCGCTTGGTGCGCAGCGTCGGTCCCGACGAGACGAACAGCGCGACGAGGGCGACCACGAACACCGACAGCGCCGCGCTGCCGACGATGCTGCGCGCCGTACCGACCGTCGTACGCAGGACCCGGCCGTCGGCGAACCTCAGCCGCACCACCTGACCGTCGCGGACCGTCGCCACCGAGCTCTGTCCGACGCGGGCGTCGAGGTCGCGGACATCGCCGCCGCTGCCGCCGCCCCAGGCCGGCATGTCGATCTCGTACTGCGACCCGCTCGCCGTCTTCAGGTCGTACGTCGTGGTCGAGCTCCGATATCCGCTCGTCACGTACCTGACCACGGTGCCACTCACGGTCGCGGTCGCGTCGCCGCGCTGGAGATAGCTCTGGACCGACAGGCCGAGCATCGTCAGAGGCAGTGCGACGACGACCACGGCGGCCAGCCAGCCGAAGAACGGGCCGATGCGCTTCACGGCAGAAGCATGGCCCAGGCGAGCCGGCGCCGTCATCTCGCTGCCCGTAAACTCTCGGGGTGACCGACGGCCCACTGATCGTGCAGAGCGACAAGTCCCTGCTCCTCGAGGTGGACCACCCGCAGGCCGCGGACTGCCGCAAGGCCATCGCGCCGTTCGCCGAGCTGGAGCGCAGCCCCGAGCACATCCACACCTACCGGCTGACGCCGCTGGGCCTGTGGAACGCCCGGGCCGCGGGGCACGACGCCGAGCAGGTCGTCGACACGCTGCTGACCTTCAGCCGCTATCCCGTGCCGCACGCCCTGCTCGTGGACGTCGCCGAGACGATGGCGCGCTACGGCCGGCTGCGCCTGGAGAAGCACCCGAACCACGGGCTGGTGCTCGCGAGCACCGACCGGCCGGTGCTCGAGGAGGTGCTGCGGGCCAAGCGGGTCCAGGGCATGCTCGGGGCGCGGCTCGACGACGACACCGTCGCGGTGCACCCCTCCGAGCGCGGCAACCTCAAGCAGGCGCTGCTCAAGCTCGGGTGGCCCGCCGAGGACTTCGCCGGGTACGTCGACGGCGAGGCCCACGCGATCGACCTGGTCCAGGACGACTGGGAGCTGCGCGGCTACCAGGCCGAGGCCGCCGAGTCGTTCTGGCACGGCGGCTCCGGGGTGGTCGTGCTCCCCTGCGGCGCCGGCAAGACGCTGGTCGGCGCGGCGGCGATGGCGCACGCGCAGGCCACCACGCTGATCCTGGTCACCAACACCGTCAGCGCGCGGCAGTGGAAGGACGAGCTGGTCAAGCGCACCTCGCTGACGGCCGACGAGATCGGCGAGTACTCCGGCTCGGTCAAGGAGATCCGGCCGGTCACCATCGCGACGTACCAGGTCGTCACGACCAAGCGGAAGGGCGTCTACCCGCACCTCGAGCTCTTCGACGCCCGCGACTGGGGCCTCATCGTGTACGACGAGGTGCACCTGCTGCCGGCGCCGATCTTCCGGATGACCGCCGACCTCCAGGCCCGCCGCCGGATCGGCCTCACCGCCACGCTGGTGCGCGAGGACGGCCGCGAGGGCGACGTCTTCTCCCTCATCGGCCCCAAGCGGTACGACGCCCCGTGGAAGGACATCGAGGCACAGGGCTGGATCGCCCCCGCCGACTGCGTCGAGGTCCGTGTGACGCTGCCGGAGAGCGCCCGCCTGGTCTACGCGACCGCCGAGGCCGAGGAGCGCTACCGGCTGGCCGCGTGCACGCCGGAGAAACTCGGCGTCGTACGCCGGATCATCGACCGCCACGCGGGCCAGCCGACGCTGGTGATCGGCCAGTACATCGAGCAGCTGCACGAGCTGGCCGACCGGCTGGACGCTCCGGTCATCACCGGCGAGACGACCGTGAAGGAGCGGCAGCGTCTCTTCGACGGGTTCCGGTCCGGCGAGATCGGCCTGCTGGTCGTCTCGAAGGTCGCGAACTTCTCCATCGACCTGCCGTCCGCGGAGGTCGCCATCCAGGTCTCCGGGTCGTTCGGGTCACGCCAGGAGGAGGCCCAGCGACTCGGACGGCTGCTGCGTCCCGGCGCACCCGGGCCCGACGGCGAGCGCAAGGTGGCGCACTTCTACACCGTCGTCTCGCGCGACACCGTCGACGCCGACTTCGCCCAGAACCGCCAGCGTTTCCTGGCCGAGCAGGGCTATGCCTACCGGATCGTCGACGCGGAGGACATCCACTCCTGAGCCGTCGGCTCAGCGGGCCAGCCGTGCCGGGACGACCGTCACCTCGAACGGCAGCGCGGCGCTCCACTCCTCGTCGCCGGCCACAGCCGCCACTGCCTCGTAGCGGCCGTCGCGCAGCTCCCAGGCTGTCAGCGAGACCTGGTCGTCGGCGGTGTCGACCACCCAGTACGACGGCACGCCCGTGCGCTCGTAGAGCGCCTTCTTGCGCAGCAGGTCCCGGCTGCGGGTGCTCGGCGAGAGCACCTCGACCGCCAGCAGCGGCGAGCCGTAGAGCCCGCGATCGTCACACTTCTCCGGATCGACCACCACGATGTCGGGCTCCACCACCGAGCGATCCGGCTCCAGCTCGACGTCGAACGGTGCGACCAGAACCTCCCACTCCGGTGGACAGACGTTCCCGAGCAGGATGCTCAGACGCGTCACCGCGACCTGGTGCCCGAACCTCGGCGCGGGCGCCATCACGATCTCACCCTCGATCAGCTCGTAGCGGTTGCCGTCGTCGGGCATCGCATCGAGGTCGGCCCGCGTCTTCGGCGCAGCTGGTGCCGTCATGGTCTCCATCGTGCCTCACTTCCTGGTGGGTGCCCACTGTCGTCACGTGGCCCAGGCTGCGCCGCGGCGCCGACAATCAGGGGGGTGCGTACCTATCGCCTGTGGACGACGGCGACGTGGGGCACGATGCGTCCATGAGCAGCTACCCGCCACCGCCGCCGCAGACCGGACCGACCGGATGGATCGACCTCACCATCCAGGGCACGCGGTTCCTCAGCGGGTGGGTGACGCCCACCGCGCGGCTCAACGGCCACTTCATGCCGACGCGGTACGGCCGAAACGTCTACCCGGTGCCACCGGGCACGTGGCAGGTCGACATGGAGGCCCAGTGGACCAAGACCTACGGCCGCGCCAGCCTGACCTTCCAGGTGCAGGAGGGACAGACCGTGCCGGTCTTCTACTGCCAGCCGACGAACGTCTTCCAGGCCGGCAACATCGGCCACACGAAGCAGAGGAAGCCAGGTGCCTGGTTCTACTGGGTGCTCGCGGCGGTCCTGGTCCTGATCGTGCTCGTCACGGCGATCTCCGCCGTCGCCGGCTCCTGACCGGCACCGAGGTCACTCCGCGGCTTCGGCGAACTGCTCGTGGTTGCGGATGACCTCGGCGATGATCACGCCGAGGATCTGCTCGGCGAAGTGCGGGTCGAGGCCGGACGTCTCGGCCATCGCGCGCAGCCTGGCGATCTGCACGGCCTCGCGCGCCGGGTCGGCCGCCGGCATGCCGGAGCGCGCCTTGAGGCGCCCGACCTGCTCGGTGCACTTGAACCTCTCGGCCAGCAGGTGGACCAGCGCGGCGTCGAGGTTGTCGATGCTCGACCGGAGTCGCAGCAGCTCGGCCCGTGCTTCCTCAACAGTCGTCATGGACGCAATCCTGCCCCAACCCTCCCCAAGCGGGGAGCGGCTGGGTTTGAATAGCGGGATGGAGGACGACCGTCCCGACGCCCACTGGCCCCTGACCGGTGCCGAGACCCTGCGTGACGACCTGCTCGCGGCGTACGGCGAGGCGGGCCGCAGCTACCACGACCGACGTCACCTCAGCGGCGTCACGTCCCGGCTCGAGGAGCTCGACCGGGCCGGCGCGGTGTTCGACCGGCTCCCGACGCAGCTGGCCGCCTGGTTCCACGACGCGGTGTACGACGGAGAGCGCGACGCCGAGGAGCGGTCGGCCACGTGGGCCGAGCTCGCGCTGCCGCCGTACGTCGAGAGCGCCGTGGTCGCCGAGGTGGCCCGGCTGGTGCGGCTGACCGAGTCGCACCTCCCCGAGCCCGACGACCGCAACGGGGCCGCCCTGTGCGACGCCGACCTCGGCGTGCTGGCGCTGCCCGGGTCGACGTACGACTCGTATGCGGCGGCCATCCGCGAGGAGTACGACCACCTGCCCGACGACATCTTCCGCGAGGGGCGGGCGGCCAAGCTGGACGACCTGCTCGCCCGGCCCGTGCTCTTCCACACCGACGCCGGCAGTCGGCTGTGGGAGGCGGCGGCGCGCAGCAACATGGTCGAGGAGCTCGACCGGCTCCGCGCGACCGCCTCCTAGGCCAGCGCTCAGGCCTCGAGCTGCAGCGACAGGACGTGGGCGTCGCCGCGGTAGACCGTGCGGGACAGCTCGATCGCGCGGTCGTTCCAGAACGCGCGGCGGGTGTGCCGCAGGACCGCCTCGCCGGCTCCGATCTCGAGCAGCCTGGCCTGGTCGGTCGAGGCCGGCGCCGCCGTGACCGCGTCCTCGGCCCACGTCGGCCGCCGGTCCCTGGTCAGGAGCTCGCGGTAGAGGCTGATCGGGAGCTCGGCCTCGAGGAAGCCCGGCAGGAGGTCCGCGTCGAGGTAGGTCTCCGTCACGCAGAGCGGCCGTCCGTCGGCGAGGCGCAGTCTTCGCCACCGGATCACCGGGCTGCCGGGCACGACCTCGAGGCACTCCGCCACCCGGACCGGCGCTGCACACAGGTCGGCCGAGAGGCTGCGCGACTCGGCGACCTGTCCACGGCGCTCGAGGTCCTCGCTGATGCCGGTGAGCCGCGAACGTCCCCGCCGCGGTCGCGCCACGAACGTGCCCCGGCCCGCGAACCGCTCCAGGACGCCCTCGTTGACCAGCGTGTCCAGGGCGTGCCGGACGGTCATCCGGGCCACGCCGAACCGTTGCACGAGGTCCCGCTCCGACGGAGCGGGCGACCCGGGCACGCTCGTCGCCACCAGGTCACGTACGTACTCCCGGATGGCGATGTGCTTCAGCGCCGCAGCCATTCTGATCGGCCCCCCTGTCAGTCGACATCCGCAGATTAGGGAGGCACCACCGGGCACGTACGCCGAACGCCCGATTCTTTTCCAACGGCGAGCGTGCGAACATCTGTTCGACCTCGGTGCTAGCGTCGGAGGATGGACTTCCAGGCCACGCTCTTCACCCCGGCGGCCGCCCCCGACTGCGGCGGGCTCGAGCGCCGCGCGCTGAGCGACGGCGCCTGGGTCGACGTGGCGCGGGGCTGGCTGCCGGACGCCGACGAGGTCTTCGCCCGGCTCGTCGCCGACGTGCCGTGGCGGGCCGAGCGCCGTCAGATGTACGAGCGGGTGGTGGACGTGCCGCGCCTGGTCCACACCTACATGATCGGCGAGGAGCTCCCCCACCCCGCGCTGGCCGCCGCCCGCGAGGCGCTGAGCGATCACTACGCCGCCGAGCTGGGCGAGCCGTTCCGCACGGCCGGCTGCTGCTACTACCGCGACGGCCGCGACAGCGTGGCCTGGCACGGCGACACCATCGGCCGCGGTGCCACCCACGACACGGTGGTCGCGATCGTCTCGATCGGCGATCCGCGCCGGCTCTGCCTGCGGCCGCGGTCGGGTGGCGACACGGTCGCGGTCACGATGGGCCACGGCGACCTCGTCGTCATGGGCGGCACCTGCCAGCGGACCTGGGAGCACTCGGTGCCGAAGGTCGCCTCCGCCGGGCCGCGCATCTCGGTGCAGTTCCGGCCCCTCAACGTGTTCTGACCGGGTCGCGCGGGCGCCCGGTCACGGCGTCGCGGTGGAGCCCGCGGTGCCCGTCGGCGAGGGCTCCTCGCGGATCCCGGCATCGCCGCACGAGCAGGGTCAGACCTCGGCGCCGTTCTGCTCGATGAAGGCGAGGATGCGCTCGGACAGCTCGGGCCGGCAGACGATCAGGTCGGGCAGGTAGACGTCGTCCTGGTTGTAGACCAGCTCGCTCCCGTCGATGCGCGAGGTGAACAGCCCCGCGGTCCGGGCGACGGCCACCGGCGCGGCGGAGTCCCACTCGTACTGCCCGCCCGCGTGGACGTAGGCGTCGGCGACGTCGCGGACGACCGACATCATCTTCACGCCGGCGGAGCCCATCGGGACCAGCTCGGCACCGATCTCGGCGGCGAGCGCCTCCACGAAGGCCGGCGGGCGGCTCCGGGAGACAGCGATGCGTGGGCGCGGCGCGGTGCCGGCGGGCACGACCGGCGGGTTCCCGGTGTTGAAGGTCTCCCCCAGCACCGGCTGGGCGACGGCGCCCGCGACCAGCTCGCCGGACTGCCACAGCGCGACGTGGACCGCCCAGTCGTCGCGCGGAGGCTCGGAGAACTCCCGGGTGCCGTCGAGCGGGTCGACGATCCACACCCGCTCGGCCAGCAGGCGCGCCTTGTCGTCCTTGCCCTCCTCGGAGAGCACCGAGTCGTCGGGACGGTACGTCGCCAGCAGCTCCATCAGGAGCGTGTGGGCCGCCTGGTCGCCGGCGTCCTTGAGCTCCTTGCCGGTCAGCCCCTCCTCGCGGACCTCGAGCAGCCGGCGGCCGGCGGTCTCGGCCAGCCACGTCGCGAGGCGGTGGTCGTCGGAGACGACATCGGGGGACGGCGTACCAGCATCGAAAGTCACCACGCCAGCCTAGTGGGGCGGAACGGCGGTGTGGCGATCGCCGGTGGCGCTGGTTTCACATGGGATGCCGCTTCCCACGCGTTGGCGCTGCTTTCACATGGGATGTAGCGAAGTTGCCGCTTCCCACGCGTTGCAGCGCTTGGGAAGCGGCGGCTTCGCTACATCCCATGTGAAACCTGCCGCAGGTTGGCCACCTCGCTACGAGTTGAACCTGGACTGGGTGCGCTCCAGGCCGTCGGCGATGAGCGCCTCGACGGCGTCGGCTGCGGTGTCGATCTCGAGGTCGAGCGTCTTGCGCTCGGTCGAGGAGTAGCTGGAGAGCACGAAGTCCGCGACGTCCTGGCGGCCCGGGGGGCGGCCGATGCCCGAGCGCACGCGGAAGAAGTCGCCCGAGCCGAGCGAGGAGCGCATCGACTTCAGGCCGTTGTGGCCGTTGTCGCCGCCGCCGCGCTTGACCCGCAGCGTGCCGAAGTCGATGTCGAGCTCGTCGTGGATCGCGATGATCCGGTCGGGGGCGACCTTGTAGAACGTCGCCAGCGCCTTGACCGGTCCGCCGGACTCGTTCATGTAGCCACGCGACTTGGCCAGCACGACCCGGGGCGCGTCGGTGCCGGGCGCGCCGAGTCGTCCCTCGACGACGTCGGCCCGGCCGGACTTGTGGGCCCGGAACGGCGAGCCCATCCGCCTCGCGAGCTCGTCGACCACCATGTAGCCGATGTTGTGCCGGGTCCCGGCGTACGACGGACCGGGGTTGCCCAGACCGACGACGAGCCACACCTCGGTCCCAGCCGCCACCGCGTCCTCCTCGTCGTCGCCGTCCTCACGATCCTCCGGACCGGGCTCGGCCTGGGAGGCGGAGGTGCTCCCCGGCGCGACCGCGCGCACCGGGGAGATCAGCCGGCCCAGGAACCACCTGAGCCGGCCGAAGGAGATCACTCCGTGTCGCCGGCCTCGTCGGAGGCCTCGTCACCCTCGGCGTCACCCTCGCCCTCGGCGTCGGCGTCCTCGGTCTCGGGCTCCTCGCCCAGGTCGATGGCCTGCTGCTCGATCACGTTGACGACCAGCGCCTCGGGGTCGGTGAGCAGCTGCGAGCCGCTCGGCAGGGTGAGGTCGCCGGCGTGGAACTGGGTGCCGGCCTCGGCGCCCTCGACGTCCACCTCGACCGACTCGGGGATGTGGGTGGCCTCGGCCTCGACCTGGACGGTCGCCAGGTCCGTGACGACCAGGGTCTCCTTGGCGGCCTCGCCGACGACGACGACCGGGATCTCGACGGTGACCTTCTCGCCGCGCTTGACCGCGACGAAGTCGACGTGCTCGAGAAGGCGGCGGACCGGGTCGATCTGGACGGCCTTGGTCAGCGCCAGCTGCGCCTCGCCGTCGATCTCGAGGTCGAGCAGGGCGTTCGCGCCACCGTGGCGCAGCGCCATCATGGTCTCGTGGCCCGGGAGGGTCACGTGGATCGGGTCGTTGCCGTGGCCGTAGATGACGCCGGGGATCTTGTCCTCGCGGCGGATGCGGCGGGCGGCGCCCTTGCCGAACTCGGTGCGCAGCTCGGCCTTGATCTTCTCGGTGCTCATGCGATGTCTCCTGGGGAATCGAGTCTGGGTGAGGCCCCGGAGACGACGGACGCCGCGCTGGTCATCCGGTGATCGGCGGCACCGAAGGACACGCGCGGCGTGTTCGTTCGGCCCAGTCGATCACGGAGTCAGAGCAACTGCTCCCTCGCCGGGGCAACCGCAGAAGCGTAGACGGCACCGGTACGACGGCACAAAACCACGACCGCACGGGGCTCTGTCGGCGACGCCCGGCGACGTTGCGTGGTTGTGTCGGAGCATCCCGATACCTTCCTATACTTCTGCAAAGTATCCAGCCGTATCGGAGCGTCGACGATGACCGCCAACCCCTACACACCCGGGCAGGTGCCGCGGGTCCTGGCCGGTCGCAAGGTCGAGATGCGCCGGATCGAGGACCGGCTGGCCCGCGTCACGACGTACGGCGAGCTCGGCGGACCGCTCCTCGTCTTCCACTCACCGCGCGGGATCGGCAAGACCTCGCTGCTGCGCGAGGGGCAGCAGCGGGCCGACGGGCTCGGGTTCGTCACCGCGTGGGTGGCGTGCTCGCGCGAGCGACCGGTGCTGCCCGAGCTCGTGCACAGCCTGGGCCGGGCCCTCGAGCGGTCCGACGCGGCGCCGACCGGGGCAGCCGGCGGCCGGTGGCGGGCCCGGCTGGAGAAGGTGACGGTCGAGGTCGGCGTACCCGGGGTGAAGGTGGCGGCCCAGGTCGGGCGCGCCGCCTCGGACCCACTGCCGCCCGCGCCGATCGGTGCGCTCGGCGCACTGCTCCACGACACCGCGGTCCTGGTCCGCGAGCGCGGCGGGGCCGGGCTGCTGCTGCTCGTCGACGAGCTGCACGCCGCGTCCGCCGACGACATGGCGGTCCTGCTCAACGCGGTGCAGAACCTCGACGGCGAGCGCGAGCCGACGCCGCTTGCGGTGGTCACCGCCGGGCTGCCGGTGACTCCGGAGGCGCTGACACGGGCGGCGACGTTCGGCGAGCGCAGCGCGTTCGTGCCGCTCGACGTGCTGTCCGGCGAGGACGCCCGCGCCGCGCTCGTCGCGCCGGCGGCGACCGAGGACGTGACCTGGACCGACGGGGCCCTCGACGCACTGGTCGCCGAGGCGCACGGCTACCCCTACCTGCTGCAGCTGCTCGGCAGCACCACCTGGGACGCCGCTTCGCCCACCCGCGGCGACCGCCTGACGCTCCCCCACGTACGCCGCGGCCTGCCCGCCGCCCGCGCCCAGCTCACCGCGATGCACCGAGCCCGTTGGGGCGCCGCCACTCCGGCCGAGCGGTCGTTCCTCGCCGCGATGTCAGCGACGGGGCTGGACAACGTGCCTCGCGCGGCCATCGCCGCCGGCATGGGCCGCGACTCGCGCGCCATCAGCGTGCCGCGCGAGCGGCTGATCGCGAAGGGGGTCATCGAGCCGGTCGGGCACGGGCTGGTCCGCTTCACGCTGCCCGGGTTCGGGGAGTTCGTCCGCAGCTTGGACGAGCAGTAGCCGCGGGCATCGACGTACCGCAGCGCGCTCGCGTCACGGACGCACGTCTTGCCGCCAGACGAGGTGTGGACCTACGGATGACGACCGTGGGCGCGGCAGCGTGTCGCCGCAGCGACCGAGGCCGGGCACGCGGAGCGAGGCGACGGAGGGAGCGCCAGCGACCGTAGGAGCCGAGATCCGCAAGTCCGGCGAGGGAAGCGACCGCGGCGACACGCTCGCGCAGATATCAGGCCTGCCCGTCGAACATGCTCGTGACCGACCCGTCCTCGAAGACCTCGCGGATGGCACGAGCGACCAGCGGGGCGATGGACAGCGTGGTGAGCTTGTCGAACTGCTTCTCCGGCGGGACCGGGAGCGTGTTCGTGATGACGATCTCGGTGGCCGTGCTGTTCTTCAGCCGGTCGACGGCGGGGTCGGACAGGATCGCGTGGGTCGCCGCGATGATCACGCCGGCCGCGCCGTCCTTCATCAGCGCCTCGGCGGCCTTCACGATGGTGCCGCCGGTGTCGATCATGTCGTCGGTCAGGACGCACATCTTGCCGGCGACCTCGCCGACGACGCGGTTGGCGACGACCTCGTTCGCCATGTCGGTGCGGCGGGTCTTGTGGATGAAGGCGAGCGGTACGCCGCCGAGCTTGGCCGCCCACTTCTCCGCGACCTTGATCCGGCCGGCGTCCGGGGAGACGACCGCGAGCTCGCCCATCTGGCCGTCGCCGTACTTCTCCTTGATGTAGTCGGTGAGCACCGGAAGGGCCATCAGGTGGTCGACGGGGCCGTCGAAGTAGCCCTGGAGCTGGTCGGCGTGGAGGTCGACGGAGATGATCCGGTCGGCGCCGGCGACCTTGAACATGTCGGCGACGAGGCGCGCGGAGATCGGCTCGCGGCCGCGGTGCTTCTTGTCCTGGCGGCTGTAGCCCCAGAACGGCATGACCACCGTGATGCGCTTGGCCGAGGCGCGCTTGAGCGCGTCGACCATGATCAGGTGCTCCATGATCCACTGGTTGATCGGCGTGGTGTGGCTCTGCAGGACGAAGGCGTCGCAGCCGCGCACCGACTCGGCGTACCGGATGTAGATCTCGCCGTTGGCGAAGTCACGGGCCTCGGTCGGCACCAGCTCGGTCTCGAGCAGCTCGGCGACCTCGTCGGCGAGGCCCGGGTGCGCCCGTCCGGAGAAGACCATCAGGTTCTTCTCGGTGGTCTTCTTCAATCCGCTCACGCGTGGCTCCCCAGGATCGCCGTGTGGATGAGTGCTGATCAGGATTCTGCACGGTCGCCGGGGTCACTCCCAAGCCCCGGACCGTTTTCGGAGAGTTCACCGTGATCGGCGCCACCCGCCTCGGCGGCCGCCCTGGCCTGGGCGGTGCCCGAGCGCCGTGCCTGCGCCCAGCCGGGCAGGTTGCGCTGCTGGCCCGCGCTGACCGCGAGCGCGCCCGCCGGCACGTCGTGGCGTACGACGGTCCCGCCGGCCGTGCTCGCGCCGTCGCCGATCTCGACGGGCGCGACGAAGGTGTTGTTGGAGCCGGTCCGGGCGTGCCGCCCGACCTTGGTCCGGTGCTTGTCGACGCCGTCGTAGTTGGCGAAGATCGTGCCGGCGCCGATGTTGGTTCCCTCGCCGATCTCCGCGTCTCCGACGTACGACAGGTGCGGGACCTTCGCGCCCTCGCCGATGACGGCGTTCTTGGTCTCGACGAACGCGCCGATCTTGCCGCTCGCGGCCAGCTGCGTGCCGGGGCGGAGGTAGGAGAATGGTCCGACGTTGGCGTCGGCGCCGATGACGGCGAGCTGCCCGTGCGTGCGTACGACGCGCGCCCCCGCGCCGATCTCGCAGTCCTGCAGGGTGCTGTCCGGCCCGATGACGGCGTCCTCGTCGACCTTGGTCGCGCCGAGCAGCTGGACGCCGGGCAGGATCGTGACGTCGGGGGCGAGCTCGACGTCGGCCTCGATCCACGTCGTGGCCGGGTCCATCACGGTCACGCCGTCGCGCATCCAGCGAGTGACGATGCGGCGGTTCATCTCCGCGCCGAGCGCGGCGAGCTGCGCGCGGTCGTTGGCGCCCTCGGTCTGCCAGACGTCGTCGATCGGCTGCGCGGCGACGGACAGCCCGGCCTCGCGGGCGAGGCCGATGGCGTCGGTCAGGTAGTACTCGCCCTTGGCGTTGGCGTTGTCGATCCGCGCCACCGCGTCGACCAGGAAGCCGGCGTCGAAGGCCAGGATCCCGGAGTTGATCTCGGTGATCGCGCGCTGCTCGTCGGTGGCGTCCTTCTCCTCGACGATCGCACGCACCGCACCGGCGGGGTCGCGCACGACCCGGCCGTAGCCGTGCGGGTCGTCGACGAGCCCGCTCAGGATGCTGACGGCGGCTCCCGCGCCGGTGTGGAAGTCCACGAAGCCGCGCAGCGTCTCGCCCTCGAGCAGCGGGGTGTCGCCGTACGCGATGAGGACGGTGCCCTGCGGCCCGGAGCCGAGCGCCTCCAGAGCCACCCGTACGGCGTGACCGGTGCCGAGCTGCTCCTCCTGGACCGCCAGCACCGCGGCGGGCATGGTCTCGGAGACGTGCGGGCCGACCAGCTCGCGCTGGTGACCCACGACCACGACGACACCGCGCGGCTCGAGTGCCGAGACCGCGCCGAGGACGTGGCCGACCATCGAGCGGCCCGCGACGCGGTGCAGCACCTTGGGGGTCTTGGACTTCATGCGGGTGCCGCCCCCCGCGGCGAGGACGATCACGGTCAGCTGGTCGGTCACGCCTCAACCCTAGTGTCGCGCCATAGATCGCCCGCCCCGGCGATGCCGGAGCGGGCGATCTGCTTCCGGGTAGGTGGGACCGACGTCAGAAGCCGCCGGTGCCGTTGGGGGTGCCGAGGCCGGTCGGACCGTCCCAGCCGCTGCGGGCGTTGCACCACTGGGTCGTGGGGCAGGAGCCGTTGGAGCCGGAGGTGACGTCGTTCAGGCTGGAGGCGTTGGCGTAGGGGATCGCGTTCGCGGCCCCCGCGGTGTTGCCCGAGAGGGCGTAGACGGACGCGATCAGCGGCGAGGACTCGCTGGTGCCACCGACCTGGGCCCAGGTCGAGGTGTTGGGGTTGGTCGGCCAGTAGACCGCCAGCCCGCCGTTGTTCGGGTCCGCCGCCGCCGAGACGTCGGCCATCGCGCGCTTCGCGCAGCCGGTTCCGAAGGACGACGCCGCGCTCAGCGCCGCGTTGTACGACGAGCAGCCCGACCCCGCGCCGCTCCACGCCGCCTCGCTCCAGCCGCGTGCGTTGCTCGCCTGGACCAGCGACGTGCCGCCGACCGCCGTCACGTACGACGAGGACGCCGGGTAGGAGGCGCCGGTGTAGCCGTTGTCGCCGGTCGACGCGGTCACCGCGATGCCCGGGTGGTCGTAGTAGGCGCCGTACGTCGAGTCGGCCGCGTCGCTGCCGCCGTAGCTGTTCGAGATGGCGACGACACCGGCCTGCTTCGCCGCGGTCTGGACCGCGGTGCCGAGGTCGGCGAAGCTGGTCGACCTCGCCTGGACGACGACGATCTTGCAGTCCGGGCAGGCCGCGGAGACGGCGTCGACGTCGAGCGCCTGCTCGCCGGCCCAGCCGGTGTTGAACCGGGGCAGGCTGCTGCCGCCGCTCTCGTCGATCACGCGCAGGCACCCGCTCGCGCTCGTGCAGGCCGGGAGCCCGAAGTAGGACCGGTACGTCGCCAGGTCGCGCTCGAGGTTGGGGTAGCCGTAGGCGTCGACGATCGCGACCGTCCGGCCGCCCGAGCTGGCGCTGGCGAGGTTGTAGGCGCTGCGGATGTCGGTCGGCGTACGGCCCGACGAGGGCGGCACCGACGACTTCGGGACGACGCCGGCCGAGTCGACCAGCACCTGCGCCTGGCAGGCGACCCGGCCCGCGGACGGGGACGCGCACGCCCGGTGGGCGTGCAGCTTCTGTGCATCAGGCTTGGCGTGCGCCGCGGCCGCTGTGGTGGCCATCCCACTAGCCACGAGGGCGCTCACACCGAGCGCAGCCAGGACTCTTCTCATCGTGGGTTCCTCCGAGCTCGAGAACCTGCCGAACAGCTCGACAGGAGTCCAGGCCTACAACCACGCGGAGCCGGCGTCTACGTTCAGAAACCTGCACTGCACGAGGTGGAGCCACGCAGCGATAATCGCCGCATGCGAGCAGTGGTGCAGCGGGTCTCCTCGGCCTCGGTGACCGTGGCAGGCGAGGTCACCGGCAGGATCGACACCACCGGCCTGCTGGTCTACCTCGGCATCACCCATCACGACGGCCCCGACGAGGTCGCGTGGATGGCGCGCAAGATCCGCGACGTACGCATGCTGCGCGACGAGCGCTCCGCCTCCGACGTCGGCGCCCCCGTCCTGGTCGTCAGCCAGTTCACCCTGTACGGCGACGCCCGCAAGGGCCGCCGGCCCACCTGGACCGCCGCCGCTCCCGGCCCCGTCAGCGAGCCCCTGTACGACGCCGTCTGCGCTGAGCTCGAGCGGCTCGGCACCCACGTCGAGCGAGGCGTCTTCGGCGCCGAGATGCAGGTCGCCTCGGTCAACGACGGCCCGTTCACGGTGCTGCTCGAGCATTGAGCCGGCGCCCGTTCGGGGGCATCCTGGTGACTACTGGGAAATCCCGAGCGAAGGGGGCGGGTCGATGAACAGCAAGCCCACCGTCGGAACCTCCGACGGCCACGCGGCCGAGGACGCCCTCGCCGACGAGTTCGGCGACGAGTCGTTCCCTGGGAGCGACCCACCAGCCACCTGGGCCGGCCCCGACACCCCGCACCACGAGTGAGCTCCCCGGGTAGGAGTCGAACCTACGTCGCTAGTCCTGATTCAAAGTCAGGCGGGCCCTGCCGGCAGACCAACCGGGGAACGCCTCCCGGCTCGGCCGGGACGCACCCCAAGAGTAGGGCCATCGGGGCGGTGCGACCCCGCCGGATCAGGCGAGCACGGCGGGAAGGCTCTCCCAGCCGCGCAGGATGCGGGTGGGGCGGCGGTGGGCGCCGGGCAGCAGGCGGAGGTCGGGGAAGCGGTCGAGCAGCGCGCGCAGCCCCACCTCGCCCTCCATCCGCGCCAGCGAGGCCCCGAGGCAGTAGTGGCGGCCCGAGGAGAAGGACAGGTGCTCGCCCGCGTTCGAGCGGGCGACGTCGAAGCGGTCGGGCTCCTCGAAGACCTGCGGGTCGCGGTTGGCGCCGGCGAGCACCGTGGTGATCAGCATCCCGGCGGGCACGGTCGTGCCGGCGATCTCGGTGGCGCGGGCGGCGAAGCGGCCCGTGAGCAGGACCGGCGGGTCGAAGCGGAGCACCTCGTCCACGGCGTTGGGCCAGAGCTCGGGGCGCTCACGCAGGAGCGCCAGCTGGTCGGGGTGCTCGGCGAGCAGCGCGATGCCGTTGCCGAGGAGGTTCACCGTGGTCTCGAAGCCGGCCGCGAGCACCAGGCCGGCGATCGACTTCAGCTCGATCTCGCTCAGGCCCTCGCCCTCGTCGCGGGCGGCGACAAGCTTGCTCATCAGGTCGTCGCCCGGGTTGCGGCGCAGACCCTCGAGGTGGTCGCCGAGCCAGTCGTCGAACTCCTCGAGCGCCGCCTCGACCTTGCGGAACCGGCTCCAGGTCAGGCCCAGGTCGAGGCTCGGCGCTGCGGCCTCGCCGAAGGCGAGGACCCGGGCCCGCTCGGAGCGGGGGACGCCCAGGATCTCGCTGATGACGGTCACGGGCAGCAGCGCGCAGTAGCGAGCGACGAGGTCGACGGGCTCGGTGCCCGCGGCGGCGAGGTCGTCGAGGAGCTCGGCGGCGATCTCCTCGGTGCGCTCACGCAGGGCGGCAACCGCCTTCACCGAGAACACCCGGGTCACCAGCTTGCGGTAGCGCGTGTGGTCGGGCGGGTCGGTGACCAGCAGCGACGGCGGCGTGACCGGGCTGACCACCTCGACCTGCGACCACTCGGCCACCCGTGCGAGCACGCCCGCGGCCGCGCTGGGCATCCCCGTGCGGAAGTCGGCGCTCCCCAGGACCTCCTTCACCGCGGCGTGGTCGACGGTCATCATGCTGAACTGGCCGTGGTAGATCGTGCCGTGGCCGCGGATCTCCTCGAGCAGCTCGTAGACGGCCTGCGGGTCGCCACCGCCCTGCGCCTCGCCGACGAGCCGACCCTGCAGCTCGCCGCGGGCACCCGCACGAGCCAGGACGGTGCGCATGAGTCCGTGGTTGACGGCCCACCGGACCGGCAGCTTCACGCGCCGCTCGATCCTCCCCGCCACGACACCGGCGGTATGCCGGGTCCTGCCCGGTACGTCGCTCGTCAGTCCCAGCACCTCGGCCACCTCTCCGGTACGACGTCGTACCAATGTTGTGGTACCCGACCGTACCAACATGGGCGTGGAGCCACAAGGCGCGGCCGACATGGCCTAGGGTCGGGGCCGTGACCGATCTGCTGACGCCCGCGCCGACAGGGTTCCGGGAGCGGCTGCTCCTCGGGATGACCGCGGCGCTCGACGCGCAGGAGTACCACGAGGTCACCATCTCCGACATCGTCGCGCAGGCGCGCACCTCCAAGCGGACCTTCTACGAGCACTTCGCGAGCAAGCAGGAGTGCTTCCTCGCCCTGGTCGAGGAGACCAACGAGCGCCGGCGGGCCGAGATGGCCGAGGCCGTCGACCCGTCGGCCGAGTGGCCGGTGCAGGTACGCCAGGCGATCCACGCGCTGTTCGCCTCCGTGCACGAGCACCCCACCGTCTTCCTGCACTCGCTGCGGGCGCTGCGCTCGCTCGGCGAGGACGGTCACGCGCTGGTCCGCGAGGACCTGACCGCGTTCGTGACGCTGATGCACACCCTCAGCGACACCCCCGAGCTGCGCGCCGCCGGCATCCCCGCGCCGACGCGGGAGGCGTCGATCGTGCTGGTCGGCGGCCTGCGCGAGCTGATCGCGCTCACCCTCGAGGAGGGGCGCGACCCCGCGACCATGGTCGACGCCGCGACCGAGATCGCGCTCGCCGTGCTGCAGCCCCGGTGACTCAGCGCAGCAGGTCGCGGCCGATGACCATCCGCTGAACCTGGTTGGTGCCCTCGAAGATCTGGGTGACCTTGGCATCGCGGAAGAGCCGCTCGACCGGGTACTCGCGCGTGTAGCCGTTGCCGCCCAGCACCTGGATCGCGTCGGTGGTCACCCGCATCGCGGCGTCGGTGGCGGTCAGCTTGGCGATCGAGGCCTGCCGCGAGAACGGCCGGCCGGCGTCCTTGAGCCGCGCCGCGTGGAGGTACGACGCCCGCGCCCGCTCGACCTCCGCCGCCATGTCGGCCAGCAGGAACTGCATGCCCTGGTTGGCACCGATCGGGCGGCCGAACTGCTCGCGCTCGGCGGCGTACCCGACGGCGTACGCGAGGGCGGCCTGGGCGATGCCGGTGGCGACCGCGGCGATGCCGAGCCGGCCGGCGTCGAGCGCCGACAGCGCGACCTGCATGCCGCGGCCCTCCTCACCGATCAGCTGCGCGGCGGGGATGCGCGCGTCGTCGAGGAGGACCTGCGTGGTGACGTCGCACGCGAGGCCCATCTTCTTCTCGGGCGCACCGAAGCTCATGCCGGACGTGCCGTCGGGCACGAGGAACGCGGACAGGCCGCGGGTGCGGTCCTCGCCGGTGCGCGCGAAGAGGATGTAGTAGTCGGCGCAGGAGCCGTTGGAGATCCACTGCTTGACGCCCTTGACGACGTAGTCGTCGCCGTCCGCGCGTGCGGCCGTGCGGATCCCGGACACGTCGGAGCCGGCCTGCGGCTCGGACAGGCAGTAGGCGCCCAGCCACTCCCCCGACAGCATGCGCGGCAGCCACTCCCCGCGCATCTCGTCGGTGGCGTTGGCGTCGACGACGGTCGCCGTCAGCGCGTGGACGGAGGTCCCGACGCCGACGCTCGGCCAGGCGGTCGCGATCTCCTCGACGACCTGGAGGTAGACCTCGTAGGGCTGACCGCCCCCGCCGTGCTCCTCGCGGAACGGCAGCGACAGGAGACCTGCACGGCCGAGCAGCCGGTAGGCGTCCGCGGGGAACTCCGCACGCTCCTCGGCCTCGGCGACCCTCGGCGCCAGCTCCTTGGTCGCGATCTCGCGCGCGAGCGCCAGCAGCTCGACGGCCTCGTCGGTGGGCAGCAGCCGGTCAACCGTGGTTCCCATGTCCCGAACCCTAGGGGTTGGCACAGGAGGCTCAAAGGCAAAGAAATCAGACAAAGGGGTCTGCGAATGCCTCGGGGCCGGTAGCGTCTCCAGACGCTACCGGCCCTTGAGGAGCTCCCCCCATGAAGCACAACCCCCGCGATGTAGCTGGTCGCGCCCTTTTGCTGGTCAACGGCCGGTTGCCCGACCGCCCGGTGCAGCGCAAGGTACGCGGCATCACCATGACCCTGCCCCGTCGGCACGGCCTCCCGTACTTCGCCAGGGCCGGCACGCCGTACGCCGAGAACCTGGTCGATCTCGCGAGATCGCTGGCCCGCCGGGAGGACTCGGTCAACCTGCTGGACGTCGGCGCCAACGTCGGCGACTCCACCATGATGGTGCTCGACCAGGTGCCCGGCACCGCGGTCTGCCTGGAGGCCAATCCTCGCTGGCAGACCTACCTCGACACCAACCTCGGCGACAACCCGGACGTCACCATCGTGCCGGCCGTCCTGGTGCGGCCCGGCACCGACACCTCGGTGCCGCTCGGGGTGCGCACCGCGGACGTCGGCAGCAGCATCGTGGTGCGCGAGGAGGGCGCCGACGTCGAGTCGCTGCCGTCGGTCACCACCGACGAGTTGCTCGAGCGGTGCCCGTCCCTGCGGCAGGTGCGGCTGATCAAGTCCGACACCGACGGCTACGACGTGATGCTGGTCCACGCCTACCTGGACAGCTTCCGCGCGTCGAAGCCGGTGATCTTCTTCGAGTACGACCCGCGGCCGACCCGGGTGACCACGCCCGAGTACGACCCGCGCGAGCTGTGGGCACGGCTCTTCGAGAGCGGCTACCGGGCGGCGGTCGTGTGGGACAACGTCGGGAACTTCCTGTTCCAGGCGAAGACCGACGAACTCGCCGACCGCAGTGTCGTCCTCGACCTCACCATCGAAGAGCGCGGCTACGGCTTCTGGGACGTCGCCGTCGCCCATGACGACGACCCCATCGGCCTGGCCGTGCTGGAGGACGTCGCCCACTGAGCCTGGCGACATCGGGTCGTCATGCTGAGCGCACCGCCCGCGGGGCTCTCAGCATGACGACTCGGTCAGGAGCGGGTGTCGGCGACGGCGTAGAGGACCACCGAGGCGGCCACGCCGGCGTTGAGCGACTCCAGCACGCCCGCCATCGGGATCGAGACCAGCCGGTCGCAGGTCTCGGCGACCAGCCGGGACAGGCCGTCGCCCTCGGAGCCGACCACGATCACCAGCGGGCCGGTGACCAGCTCGGCGTCGGCGATCATCTCGGGCAGGGTCAGGTCGCCGTCGGCGGCCAGGCCGACCACGAAGCAGCCGGCGTCCTGGTAGGCCTTCAGCTGCCGGGTCAGGTTCACCGTCTGGGCCACCGGCACCCGGGCGGCCGCGCCGGCCGAGGTCTTCCAGGCGGACGCCGTCATCGATGCCGCCCGGCGCTCGGGGATGACCACGCCGTGCGCGCCGAAGCCGGCGGCGGAGCGGACGATCGCGCCGAGGTTGCGCGGGTCGGTGACCTGGTCGAGCACCACGACCAGCGCCTGCTCGCCCGCGGCGGCGGCACGCTCGAGGAGGTCGTCCGGGTGGGCGTACTCGTACGCCGGCACCTTGGCCGCGAGGCCCTGGTGGACCGCCTCGGAGGTGATCCGGTCGAGCTCGCGACGGCTGGTCTCGAGCAGGCCGATGCCCTTCTCGGCGCACAGCCGGAAGGCCTCCCGGGTACGACCGTCCCGCTCGATGCCCTCGGCGACGTACACGGCGGTCACGGGGACGCCCTCGCGCAGCGCCTCGACGACCGGGTTGCGGCCGACGATCCACTCGGCGTCACCGGTGTTGCGCCGGCGCGGCCTCTTCGCCGGACCGCCGGCGCTCTTCGCGCTCGCCGCCTTGTGGGCCTTGTGGTAGGGCCGGTCGACCGCCTTCGGCGTCGGGCCCTTGCCCTCCAGACCGCGACGGACCTGGCCGCCGGACCCGCCGGCCTCCTTCTTGTTGCTCTTGCGCACGGCGCCGCGGCGAGAGGAATTACCGGCCATCAGTCAGGCTCCACTTCGGTCCTTCGGGGGTGTCCTCGATCTCGACGCCGGCAGACTTGATCCGGTCACGGATCGCGTCGGCGCGCGCCCAGTCCTTGCCGGCACGGGCCTCGGCCCGCTCCTCGAGGAGGCCGCGGACCAGGGCGTCCACGGCGTTGCTCAGGCCCTCGTCGGATCCCTTCGCCGGGCCCCAGGCGGGGTCGGCCGGGTCGAGGCCGAGCACGTCGAGCATCGCGACGACCGCGCCGTGCTCCGCGCCGACGTCCTCGCCGGACTGCAGCTTGCGGTTGCCCTCGCGCACGGTGTCGTGCAGGACGGCCATCGCCGCGGGCGTGCCGAGGTCGTCGTCCATCGCGTCGACGAAGGCGGGCGGGGCCTCGACAGGCTCGACCACCTCGTGGCTAGAGACCCGCTCGAGGAAGCTCTCGATGCGGCGGAAGCCGACGGCGGCCTCGTCGAGCGCCTCGAAGCTGAACTCGACGTGGGAGCGGTAGTGGGCGGAGACGAGGTAGTAGCGCAGCTCGATGCCGCGGTAGCGCTCCAGCACGGCCGGGATGGTCAGGCTGTTGCCGAGCGACTTGCTCATCTTCTCGCCGGCGGTGGTGATCCACGCGTTGTGCATCCAGTACGACGCGAACGGCCGGCCGGCCGCGCGCGACTGGGCCTGCTCGTTCTCGTGGTGCGGGAAGCGCAGGTCGAGCCCGCCGCCGTGGATGTCGAAGGCCGGGCCGAGGTACTTGCCGGCCATCGCCGAGCACTCGATGTGCCAGCCGGGCCGGCCGCGGCCCCACGGGCTCGGCCAGCTCGCCGTCTCGGGCTCGGAGTCCTTGCGGCCCTTCCAGAGAGCGAAGTCGCGCGGGTCGCGCTTGCCGCGCGGGTCGGCGTCCTCGGCGGCCTCCATGTCGTCGAGACCCTGGTGGGTGAGCTCGCCGTACTGCTTCCAGGAGCGGACGTCGAAGTAGACGTCGCCGGAGCCGTCGGGGGCCGGATAGGCGTGACCGCGCTCGATCAGCTCACCGATCAGCTCGACCATCTCCGGGACGTGGCCCGTCGCGGCGGGCTCGTAGGTCGGCGGCGCGACGTTGAGCGCGGCGTACGCGGCGGTCAGCTCACGGTGCATCGCGTAGGCGAGGTTGTACCAGGGGCGGCCCTGCTCGGCGCTCTTGGCGAGGATCTTGTCGTCGATGTCCGTCGTGTTGCGGATGAACGTGACGTCGTACCCGCAGTGGCGCAGCCACCGCTGCAGCACGTCGAAGTTGACGCCGGACCGCACGTGACCGACGTGCGGCTCGCTCTGGACCGTCAGCCCACAGACGTAGAGCGACGCCTTGCCGGGCTGCAAGGGCACGAAGTCGCGCACGCCGCGGGACGCGGTGTCGTAGAGCCGGAAGGTCACGCGGGCGAGTCTATTGACCACCGGCGACGCACCGACAATCCCGAGCTGTGACGGGTGTGACTGGAGTGACGTACCGTGGTGCAATGCGCCGCTTCCCCGGCTACGTCGCTGCCGCCGCACTCGTCCTCGCGACCACGACCGCCTGCGCCACGGCCCCGCACGAGGACACGCTCGTCCTCACCGCCGGCACGCCGCGGCAGATCGACCTCCACGACTGGGACTCCTCCGCCGCGCTGCGCCACGGCACCCTGTCCGGCACCCGCGTCTCGAACGGGCGGCTCGTCTTCTCCGCGTCCACAGGGACGCGCAGCCTCGGCGGCCGCACCTACGACGTCGCCGGCTGGACCTCGCCCTGGCGCAAGCCAGGCTTCGACTTCACCCAGCTGATCGCGTCGTGGTCCGCGCACACGCCGGCCGACTCGTGGCTCGACGTACAGGTCCGCGGCCGTACCGAGAGCATGCACACCACCAGCTGGGACACGCTCGCCCGCTGGGCGGGCGGCGACAAGCACATCAGCCGCACGTCCCTGGGCCCACAGGGCGACGACGGCACCAGCGTCGACGTCGACACCTGGAAGACCGCGGGCCTGCGCTCCTACCAGCTGCGCGTCCACCTCATGCGGCGGCACGGCAGCTCGACGCGCCCGAGCGTCGACCTCGTCGCGGCCATGACCTCGCGGATCCCCGCCACGGCCGGCGCCACGTCGAAGCCCGGCCCGGGCGACGGCAAGGTGCTCCCGGTCCCGCGCTACTCCCAGATGGTCCACCGCGGCGAGTTCCCCCAGTGGGGCGGCGGCGGCGAGGCCTGGTGCTCGCCGACCTCGACCAGCATGGTCCTCGGCTACTACAAGAAGCTGCCGCACCCGAGCTCCTACTCCTGGGTGCCCAAGAAGGTCACCGATCCCTGGGTCGACTTCGCCGCACGCTCGACGTACGACCACCGGTACGACGGCACCGGCAACTGGCCCTTCAACACCGCGTACGCCGCCCCACGGGCCGGCAAGGCGTTCGTGACCCGGCTCCGCTCGCTGCGCGAGGCCGGCCGGTTCATCGCCGCCGGCATCCCGGTGGTGGTCAGCGTCGCGTTCGGCCCCGGCCAGCTCAGCGGCGCGCCGATCAGTGCCTCGAACGGACACCTCATCGTCATCGTCGGCTTCACCAAGAAGGGGGACGTCGTCGTCAACGACCCGGCGTCCAGCACGACGGCCGGGGTTCGTCGTACCTACGACCGCGCGCAGTTCGAGCGCGTCTGGCTCGACGCCTCCGGCGGGATGGCCTACATCATCCACGACGCCGCCCACCCCCTCCCCCAGGGCAACGCCACCAACTGGTGAGCCGACGATCAGGAGTGCTCCGACCGCGTGCAACCCAGAGCGCGCAGTGCCCATGCGGTGCCGCAGGCGCTGATGTCCCAGGTGACCTTGAGGATCCCGGGTCGGCCGTCACTGGTGAAGTGGATGTCGAAGCCATGGACGGACCCACCCGCGGGCCCGACCCTCAAGGTGATGACCAGTTCGTGCACGATTGGGGCCTTCGGCACCCGTCGCTCTGTGACTGCCGCATCCGCGTTCATCCGCTGCTTGCACGTGGTGGTGATGCGCGTTCCGGACACCGCCTTCGACCACGTCCCGCGGGCATAGAAGGTGCGGCGCGGGTCCTTCCAGTCCGGAGGGGAGCCCTTGGAGTTGACGCCCTCGAAGTCCGTGCGGTCCTTCGGCGCCGTGCGTCGCACCTGGTCGCGGGTGATCGCGCGCATCCACGTCGTCTCCGCGAGCGGTGGCGCCGCCCGCAGGATGTGCGGCACCACCTTCGTGATCGTGACCTGAGTCCCCGGCTTGGGGACACACAGGAAGAACTGCCCGGCCGAGACCTCCCAGACCCCGTGTTCGGCATGAGGTCCTGTCGGATCCGCCGCGAACCCGCCGAGCCCGCTGTACGCCGACAGCGGGCTGTTCGTGTGCGGGCCGTCCAGGTAGGTGCGCGCCGCCGCCACTTGCGAGCCGTGCGATCCGCACCCGGCCAGCGCGGCCACCATCACGGCCGCGCCGGTCAGCTTGATGAGAAGGGGACGCGGGCTCACCTGCGGACCTTCTCCATGACCTGGCTCGCGTACGGCAACCCTGTTCGTTCGAGCGCGTGAGTTCACGTTTCTCATCGCTGCCCCTGTGTCGAATTGCGGTGCCCCGAGCGCGTCGCAACGACGAGCTGTTGGGGATCTATCCCACCGCGGTTGTGCTCAAACATGTCGCTGCAACCGTGGTGACGAGGAGCCCTCAGGTCAGGTGGACGAGGGCGGGGAGGGAGTTGGTGACGAGGGCGAGGAGGTCGGCGCGGGGCATCGCCGTGCGGTCCGAGCACCAGGTCAGCACCAGCTTCTCGACCATGGCCTGCCAGCCGCGGATGACCAGCCGGACGGCGGGGCTGTCGCCGAGGACGTCGGCCGCGCCCTCGTCGTAGAAACGCTCCCCCATCGCCTCGAACGTCGCGTCGTAGATGGACCGCATCGCCTCGTTGCCACCTGCGGCAGCTGCAACCAGGGAGCGGTAGCCGGCCTCGTTCGCGACGACGTAGTCGACGTACGCCGCCGTCGACGCCGCCAGCCGCTCCATCGGGCCGCCCTCGGCGGGGGGCGCGGTCTGCGCGAAGAGGTCCTCGGCGGCGTACCGCACGACCGCCTCGCGGTAGCCCTGCTTGCCATCGAAGTAGTGGTAGATCAGCCCGCGGGAGACGCCGGCCTCCTCCATCACCAGGTCGATCGAGATCTCCTCGATCGGGCGCGACCCGAACAGGCGCATGCCGAGCTCGAGCAGCTGCGCGCGCCGCTCGTCCGGGCTGAGCCGGGTGCGCGGGGTGTCCGTGGTCACGCGCCCCACTCTATTGACACTCGTTCAATAAGCGCAATACCGTCCTTCCCATGACCACAACGACCAAGGTCGACCACCTGATCATCGGCGCCGGCTTCGCCGGGCTCTGCACGGCGATCAAGCTGGACGAGGCGGGCGAGGGCGACTTCGTCGTGATCGAGAAGGACACCGAGGTCGGCGGCACCTGGCACGCCAACACCTACCCGGGCGCCGCCTGCGACGTCCCGAGCCACCTCTACTCGTTCTCGTTCGCGCTGAACCCGGACTGGACCTCGCACTACTCCCCCCAGCCCGAGATCAAGGCGTACGTCGACAAGGTGGCCGCCGAGTCCGGCGTCCTCGACCGCGTGGTGCTGGACACCGCCGTGCAGGACGCGACGTGGGACGAGGACCAGCAGCGCTGGATCGTCACGACAGTGTCCACCTCCGGCGAGACCACGACCTACGCCGCGCGCACGGTCGTCTCCGGCAGCGGCGGGCTCTCCGAGCCGCGGATGCCCGACATCGACGGCATCGACGGCTTCCGGGGCGAGATCTTCCACTCCGCCCGCTGGAACCACGACGTGGACCTGACCGGCAAGCGCGTCGCCGTGATCGGCACCGGCGCCTCCGCGATCCAGATCGTGCCCGAGCTGCAGAAGATCGTCGCCCACCTCGACGTCTACCAGCGCACGCCGAACTGGATCATCCCGCGCAACGAGCACAGGTACACCGAGGGCCAGAAGGCGCTCTTCCGCAAGGTCCCGCTCGCGCAGCGTGCCTACCGCGCCTTCATCTACGCCAGCCTCGAGGCCCGCGCGCCCGCGTTCACGCGCTTCCCGGCGCTGCAGGTCGCGACCGAGCGGATGGTCCGCGGCAACATCGCCAAGGGCATCGAGGACGACCCGGAGCTGGTCGCCAAGGTGACGCCGGACTACCGCGCCGGCTGCAAGCGCATCCTGATCTCGAACCGCTGGTACCCCGCGCTCGCCGCCGACCACGTCGACCTGCTGACCGGCGGCATCGCGTCCATCACCGAGACCGGCATCGTGGACAAGGAGGGCAACCATCGCGAGGTCGACGCGATCGTCGTCGCGACCGGCTTCTACGTCACCGAGCCGCCGATCGCCCAGCACGTCACCGGGCGCGACGGCCGCACCCTGGCCGACATCTGGGACGTGGCCGGCATGGCGGCGTACAAGGGGACGACGATCAACGGCTTCCCCAACCTCTTCCAGCTCGTCGGCCCGAACACGGCGCTGGGGCACAGCTCGATGATCTTCATCATCGAGTCCCAGGTGCGCTACGTCGTCGAGGCGCTCAAGGCGATGCGCCGCGACGGCCACGCCACCATCGAGCCGAGCGCACAGGCCCAGGCGAGCTGGACGGCCCGCATCCGCGAGCGGATGAAGCCGACCGTGTGGCAGACCGGCGGCTGCGCGTCGTGGTACCTCGACAGGTTCGGCCACAACACCACGCTCTGGCCCGGCCAGACCTTCACCTTCCGCCAGCACCTGGCACGCTTCGACGTCGACAGGTACGACGTCACGCCCACCACCGAACGAGAGGCAGTCTCCGCATGAAGTCCCTGAACGACAAGGGCGTCGTCATCACCGGCGCCGGCTCCGGCATCGGCCGCGCGCTCGCGCTCAACGTGGCCGGCAAGGGCGCCCGGCTGGCGCTCTCCGACGTCAACGAGGCGGGGCTCGCCGAGACCGCCGAGCTCGCGAGGAAGGCCGGCGCCCGCAAGGTCCGCACCGACCGGCTCGACGTGGCCGACCGGGCCGCCTTCGCGTCGTACGCCGCCGAGGTGGCGGCCGACTTCGGCCAGGTCAACGTCGTCGTGAACAACGCCGGCGTCGCGCTCTCCGGCGACGCGATCGACCTCAGCTACGAGGACATGGACTGGATCGTCGGCATCAACTTCTGGGGCGTCGTGCACGGCACCAAGGAGTTCCTGCCCCACCTGGTGGCCTCCGGGGACGGGCACATCGTCAACATGTCCTCGCTGTTCGGCCTGTTGGCGATGCCCGGGCAGAGCGCCTACAACGCCACCAAGTTCGCCGTGCGCGGCTTCTCCGAGGCCGTGCGCGAGGAGATGCTGATCGCCGGCCACAAGGTGGGCGTGACCGTGGTCCACCCCGGCGGCATCAAGACCGCGATCGCCCGCAACGCCCGCGTCTCCGACAAGGAGGACAAGGCGGAGACCGCCAGGTTCTTCGACGAGAAGCTGGCCAAGATGACGCCCGAGCGGGCGGCGGAGATCATCGTCAAGGCGGTGCTGAAGAACCAGGCGCGCGTGCTGGTCGGCATGGACGCCCACGCCCTGCACAACTTCCAGAAGTTCACCGGATCGCGCTACGAGGACATCGTCGCGAAGATCTCCAAGCGGGTCCTGCCCACCAAGCCCGTCTGAGGCCGCCCGGATCCCGACGCACGAACGACAGTGGCCCCCGCCGTACGACGGGGGCCACTGTCATGTCCGCGGTGCGGCTACTCCATCTGGCCGAGCTCGCAGAAGTCGGTCTTGCAGGGCGGTACGTCGCCCCACGCGGTCGACTTCTCGAAGCGCTTGCCGGTCGACTTGATGACCCGGAACCCGAAGAAGCGCGTCTGCCCGAAGTTCCTCGCGAGGTAGACGATGTCGGCCTTGCCGTCGCCGTCGACGTCGCTGAGGACGGCGTGCACGTCGTCGCGGTTGCCGAGCGCGGTCTCGTCCAGGGTCATCCCCGGCTCCGCGACCGGCGAGCCGGTCGACAGGTTGTACGCGACGACCTTCATGCCACCCCCGAGGCTGTCCGGCGACAGCGTCACGAGCGAGTCGCGACCGGTGCCGGTCACGTCGCCGGAGAGCACGTTGCTGACGTCGAAGTCGTAGCCCTCGAGCGGGATGACGTGCTGCGCGGGGAAGCCCGACCCGGTCGACTTGAACAGCGAGGTGCCCCAGTTGCCGAAGTACTCCGCCTCCTTGTAGTCCTTCGAGGTCAGCGGCTGCGTCGGGAACACGCCCCACAGGTCGGACTTGCCGTCGCCGTCGAAGTCGCCGACGGTCAGGTGGGCGGACGCGATGAGCGCGTTGGGGATCGTCAGCCACTTCTTCGGCTGGCCGAAGGCGCCGTCGCCCTTGCCGAGCATCGTGTAGACGTCGATCTGGCGGCCGTCCTGGCCGTAGATCAGCAGGTCGGCGTTTCCGTCGCCGTTGAAGTCGCCCGACTGGACGCCCACGTCGGGCTGGCCGTCGGTCTCGAGGGTGTGGAACCTCATCGGGATCGACGAGGTCAGCTGGAGGCCCGGCGACGAGGACTGGAAGGAGATGTCCTGGTCGTCGACGCTGTAGGCGTAGGTGACCGGGTCGGGCTTGCCGTCGTTGTTGAAGTCCATGTACACCGGCGTCGCCTGGCCGGGGTCGTTGACGGTCAGCGACTTGATCGTGAACTGCTTGCCGTCGCTCGTGCCGGTCAGCTGCCGGTAGGAGTTGTAGTCGTCGTTGAGGACCACCTGCACGTCGCCCAGCCCGTCGCCGTCGAGGTCGCCGGTGACCAGCTTGCTCTTCGTCGTCGCGTCGGTGCCGCTCTTCTTGTCCTTCGACCACGGGTGGATGGCCGCGAGCGTGCCACCGACGCCGATGATGAGCAGCAGCACGACCGCGAGCGCGACCAGCAGCGCGACCGGCCTCTTCTTGCGCGCGGGCTGCTGGCCGTAGCCGCCGCCGTACCCGAAGCCGGGAGCCTGGGCGCCCGGTCCCTGCGGGCCCTGGGGCGGCGGGAAGCCGCCCTGCGGGTAGCCGGCCGGCTGCTGCGGAGGCCGCGGTGCGGCGTACCCCTGCGGCGGTCCGTACGGCGCGCCCTGCGGGGGCGTGGCGGGCGGCGGACCCTGCGGCGTCCCGGACGGCTGGGCGCCGCCCGGATGGACCATGGTCGGCGCGGCGGTCGGCGGCGGCCCGCTGGGCGCCGGCGGTGCGTACGGCGGGGCTGCCGGGCCGGTGCGGCGACGCTCGTCGGTCCACGCAGAGCCGTCCCACCGCCGCTCCCAGCCGCTCCCGTCGGGATACCACCCCGGAGGGGTAGAGAAGTCACTCACGCCGCGGTCCTTTCTCTCGCCGAGCCAGACGCCCGGACCGGCACGGCCACATCCTTGCAACAGTCTCGGCGGTCCTGCGGGTGAGTCCACCCCGTCGGCCCACCGATCTGGACCCTCTTGCCCAGCCGGGGGCGGTCGCGAAACCCGGATGGCCCGTCCGGTCGCCGGTTCCCTTGTGACCGCAGCCACCACGCGGGAGGATCGACACCCCGTGACCGTCGAAAGGTGCTCCCCGTGGTCTCGTTGCCCTCCCTGCGTCCGATCGACCCGACGTCCGCCGCGTTCCTCCTCACCGAGACCCGCAGCCAGCCCATGCACGTCGGGGCGCTGCAGCTCTTCGAGAAGCCGGAGGGCGCGGGCCCGGAGTTCGCACGGGAGATGTTCGAGTCCATGCGCGACACCGAGGAGATCGCGCCGTTGTTCCGCAAGCGGCCCTACCGGTCGGTCAAGACCGGCGGCCAGCTGGTGTGGCGCGACGACCTCGACTTCGACATCGAGCACCACGTGCGGCACAGCGCGCTCCCCCAGCCCGGCCGCGTGCGCGAGCTGCTCGAGCTGACCAGCCGGCTGCACTCGACCCGTCTCCCCTGGGAGCGGCCGCTGTGGGAGCTGCACGTCATCGAGGGCCTGGCCGACGGGCGCGTCGCGATGTACACCAAGGTCCACCACGGCCTGGTCGACGGCATCTCGGCGATGCGACTGCTCGCCAGCGTGCTGTCCACGGACCCCGCCCGTCGAAGGATGCCCGCGCCCTTCGCGGAGGGCGCGGCGCCACGACGCAGCTCGGGCGACAGGGGCGGCGACGACACCACCGGCAACACCCTCGCCGAGGCGGCGGCCGAGGTGGCCGGCGCCGCCGCGGGTGCGGCGGCCGACGTCGCCGGGGCCGCCGCCGGTGCCGCCCTCGAGGCGGCGGGAGCCGCGGCGGTCGTGGCCACGGATGCGGCCGGGGCCGCCGTGCGCACGCTCGGCGACCTGCCCTCGGACGTCGTCCGCACGGCTCTCGGCATCAGCGCCGAGGCAGCCGGCATGCCGCTGGCCCTCGTCCGCACGCTGCGCAAGGGGCTGCGCAACGAGACCTCCGCGGTGTCGCTCGCGGCGCCCCGCACGATCTTCAACCAGAAGATCACGGGGTCGCGCCGCTTCGCCGCCGACGACTGGCCGGTGGAGCGGATCCGGGCGATCGGCAAGGCCACCGACACCACGATCAACGACGTCGTGCTGGCGATGTGCAGCGGCGCGATGCGGACCTACCTGACCGAGCTCGACGCGCTCCCCGACCAGCCGCTGGTGTCGATGGTCCCGGTGGGACTGAAGGCCAAGGAGTCGCAGGTCGCCTCCGCCAGCGGCGGCAACGCGATCGGCGCGGTGATGGTCCGGCTCGCCACCGACCTGGACGACCCGGCCGAGCGGCTCCAGGCGATCAGCCGCTCGATGCGCGACGGCAAGGAGGCGCTGTCCACGATGACGCCCGCGCAGATCGTGGCGATGAGCGCGATCGGGATGGCCCCCGCGATCGTGCAGCCGGTGCTGCGCATGCAGGGCATCGTTCGGCCGCCGTTCAACCTGATCATCAGCAACGTCCCCGGCCCGCGGACCACCCACTACTGGAACGGCGCGAAGCTGGTCGGCAACTACCCGGTCTCCATCCCGATCAACGGGATGGGGCTCAACATCACCTGCACGTCGTACGACGGGAACATGGGCTTCGGGCTCACCGGCTGCCGGCGTACCGTCCCGCACCTCCAGCGGCTGCTGACCCACCTCGACGACGAGCTCGGCGCGCTGGAGGTCGCGGCCGGGGTGTCGTGAAGGGCGGCGCTCACACCGTCTCGAAGCCCCCGCCCACCCTCTCGGCCACGGCACGCAGGCGTGCGCGGGTGATCTCGGAGACGGTGGCGTAGCCGGCGCGGGCCGCGCTCGAGCCGGCCACCGTGGGCTCGGCGGAGTTGATCGACAGGCAGGTACGACGGCCCCCGTCGGCAGCGTTCGCCAGCGCCACCGCGTGCCCGGTCGTGCCGCTGCCCGCGAAGCAGTCCAGGACCCGCGCGTCCGGCGGCATCGTCTCCACGATCCGGCGCAGCAGCCCGGTCGGCTTCGGCGACGCGAACACCGGCCCGATCAGGTCCTTCACCTCCTGGACCGCGACGTCGGTCGACCCGATCTCCTCGGCCAGCCAGATCGTGCGCAGCTTCTTGCGACGCCCTCCGACCGGGTGGCGCCAGTCGCGCTGGAAGACGTCGGTCCGCTCCCCGCGCGACCCGCGCACCGGCCGGCACTCGAGGTCGTCGGGCCGCCCGGCGACCCGCGGCGGCGACCACCGCCAGACCGCCGGGGTGCCGTCGCCGAAGACCGGCTTGATCTCCACCGCGTCCCCGAACGGCTCGATGCGGACCTCGCCGGTCCTCGGGTCGCCCCAGAGCGGGTAGTGCAGCGTCGGCGCGCTGAGCGGGTTGAACCTCTTGTTGGTGTTGCGCAGCGGCAGCCGCCGGTAGCGGCGGCCGTCGGGCGACTCGAGCGGGAAGTCGCTGTCGACAACCGTCGCCTCCGACGACGCGTCGAGGACGCACCGGCGGGCATCGCGGGCGTAGACCAGGACGTACTCGTGCGAGGTCGCGAACCCGCGGCCCAGCTGGCGCCCCTTGGGGTTGAGGTTGACCACGACCTGGGCGAGGAAGTTGGCCTCGCCGTACACCTCGTCGAGGAGCAGCCGCAGGTGCGCGACCTCGTGGTCGTCGATGCTGACGAAGATCGCGCCGGTGTCGGCGAGCACCCGCCGGCCGGCCTCGAGCCGGGGCAGGACGAAGTCGCGCCAAGCGGCGTGGCGGCCGGCCGCACCCTCGCCGCGGCGGCCGCGGAAGGCGTCGCGGTAGGCGAACTCGTTGCCGGTGTTGTAGGGCGGATCCAGGTAGAGCAGATCGAACGAGCCCTCGCCCAGCCCGGCGAGCACCTCGAGGTTGTCCCCCTCGGCGAAGGTGTTCCAGGGCCGCTGCACGCGACCATCTTCACCCGGGGCGCCCCTGCCGATGGATCCGCCACACGCGGTGTCAAGTCCCTGAAAGGGACTTGCGCCAGGCTTAGCCTGGAATTCATGCGTCGCCTCCCCACCCTGCTGGCCCTGACCCTCGCGTCCGTCCTGGCGCCGGCGGGCGTCGCGGTGGCAGACCACGCGTCGACGCAGGGCGCCGGGAGCGACGGCTCCGGACAGCCGGTACGCCGCCACCCGCGCGACTCGAACCCGCACACCTGGCAGACCTCCGACCGGATCATCGGTCCCGACCTGCCGAGCGCGCCGTCGTACGCGCGGGCGGCCGGGCGCACCAAGCGGCGCTTCCAGTACGACGTGCGCCCGGGCGTCCGGGTCTCGTCGTACCAGGAGACCATCGGCAGCCGTAGCCTGCGCTACTACGTGGTCAGGGCGAACTGGAAGGACAAGGGCGTCGGCTTCCAGCTCGCCCAGCCGCCGAAGATCGACCGGGTGCAGACCGTGCGGTGGATGACCCACAACACCCCGCACGCGATCGCGGGCGTCAACGGCGACTTCTTCGACATCGGCGAGACCGGCGCTCCGCTCGGCCTGGGCGTGCGCAACGGCCAGGTGGAGCACGGCATCGACTGGGGCTGGAACAGCGCCTTCTGGATCGACGAGGCGGGCAACCCGCACATCGGCACCGTCCCGATGACGATCACGGACCCGCAGCGCCCGAAGCTCGGCCTCACCAACCTCAACTCGCCCCAGGTCCGGCCCGGCGGCATCGGCGTGTACGACGGCCGCTGGGGCACCACCGGCGGCTATCTCTGGACGCAGCGCCAGCGCAAGCACATCGCGATGGCGCACGTCGTCGACCACAAGGTGGTCGGCTTCCAGAAGGTCTACAAGGCCGGCCAGAAGATCACCGGCCGCTACCTGGTCGCGCGCGGGCAGAGCGCGGTCGACCGGCTCCACCGCCTCAGGAAGGGCGAGAACATCTGGTTCGCGGCGTCCGCCGCGCACAACCCGCGGCTGGCCGTCACCGGCAGCACCATCCTGCTCAGGAGCGGCAAGGTGGTCGCGACCGACAACAAGGAGCTCCACCCCCGAACCGCCATCGGCATCGACCCCTACCACCACTGGGTGTTCCTGCTGGTGGTCGAGGGGCGCCAGGAGTTCAGCGACGGCTACACCGAGGTCGAGGAGGCCCGCAAGCTCAAGCAGCTCGGGTGCAAGAGCGCGCTCAACTTCGACGGTGGCGGGTCGACGACGCTGGCAGCGCTCCGCGACGGCGACCTGCGGGTGCTCAACTCGCCGTCCGACGGGCAGCAGCGCAAGGTCGGCAACGCGCTGACCGTGACGTACCAGCGGCCCCACAAGAAGGGGAAGCGGCGGCGGTGAGGGAGGCTGGGCGCATGGCCCGGCGTACCTTCTCCCGAGCGGAGCTCGAGTCCTTCCGCGACGCGGAGGTCCCCGACCTCCTGCCGTACGACGGACAGCCGCTGCGGCTGCTGTTCGTCGGGATCAACCCCGGGCTGTGGACCGCGGCTACGCAGACCCACTTCGCGCACCCGGGCAACCGGTTCTACCCCGCGCTGCTGAGGGCGGGGGTGATCACCGAGCCGATCGACCCCGCCGACGGGATGTCCGAGGCCGACCGCGACCGCCTGCGCGCACGCGGCATCGGCATCACCAACCTCGTCCACCGCGCGACGGCCAAGGCCTCGGAGCTCACCCGCGAGGAGCTGCGCAGCGGCGGCGCCGTGCTCCGGGAGCTGGTCGCCACCCGCCGACCGACCGTCGTCGCGGTCGCCGGGATCACGGCGTACCGCACGGCGTTCGGGCTGCCCAAGGCCACCATGGGCCGACAGCCCGACGACTGGGCCGACAGCGAACTGTGGGTCGTCCCGAACCCGAGCGGCCTCAACGCCCACGAGACGGTGGCGACCCTGGCCGAGACGTATGCCGCCGTGGGGCGCGCCGCCGGAATCGTCGGCGCGCATGGACCCTCGGCCTAACGTGGGGGCATGACGCGTCGCAACCGCCCCGCCCTGATGGTCCTGGCCTGCCTGACCCTGCTGAGCCTGCTCGTCGCCGGCTGCGGGAGCAGCGGCGAAGCGCAGGCGCGCACCGTCTCGGCCCCGGTCAGGACCGCCGCGCGTCCCTCCGCGGGCCCGGCGAAGGCCACCAACCGGGTGACGAAGGTCCTCGTCTTCATGGTCGAGAACCACTCCATGGCGCAGATGCAGTCGGGCATGCCCTGGGTCTACCGGCTCGCCAAGCGCTACGGCCGCACGACCCGCTACCACGCGATCACCCACCCCTCGCTGCCCAACTACCTCTCGATCGCGGGCGGCTCCAGCTTCGGCGTGCGCGACGACAACTCCCCCTCCGCACACCGCCTCGGCGGCGCCTCGGTCTTCGGGCGTGCGATCACCGCCGGCCGCACCGCCGGGCTGTACGCCGAGTCGATGCCGCACAACTGCACCCTCGACCCGGCCGGCCGCTACGCCGTGAAGCACAACCCGTGGGCCTACTTCCCGAGCGAGCGGAGCCAGTGCTCGAAGCACGACGTGCCGCTCTCGCACCTCGCCGGCGACATCAGCAACGGCCGGCTGCCGAACGTCGGCATGGTCATCCCCAACCTGTGCGACGACGCCCACGACTGCTCGCTCGCCGTCGCCAACCGCTGGCTCAAGGCCAAGGTCGGCGCGGTGCTCGCGGGTCCCGACTTCACCAGCGGCCGACTGGCCGTGGTCATCACCGCCGACGAGGACGACGACCACTCGGGCAACAAGGTCCTCACCGTCGTCGCCCAGAGGTCGTTGCACGGCAAGGTGGTCGGCACCCCGCTGAACCACTTCGGGCTCAGCCGGTCGCTCGCGCAGGTCGGCCACTTCTCCCCGCTGCGCGGTGCCCGCTCGTCGGCCAGCGTGCTGAAGGCGTTCGGCCTGCAGCTGGGCTGACGCGGCACGCTCGGGCGAGGGTCCTGGTGCGGAGCAGGTCGGCGTACCAGCGGCCGCTGTCGGGATCCGCGGGTAGGTTGCGTCCATGGCCAACAGTGGTGGCGTCGCGATGGTCCGGGCCGGCGAGCGCGAGGTCCGGATCTCCAGCCCCGACCGGGTGATCTACGAGGCGACGTCGCGCACGCCCGAGGTCACCAAGCTGATGGTCGCCGAGTACGTCGCCGGCCTCGGCGACGTGCTCATGCGTCAGCTCGGCGAGCGGCCGACCGCGATCGAGCGGTGGCCGGACGGCTGGCGCGAGGGCATGCGCCTCGCGGTCGGACCACGCGACCCCGACGGCGACGGCTTCTACCAGAAGCGCGTCCCGAAGGGCGCTCCCGACTACCTCGAGCCGGTGACGATCACCTTCCCGAGCGGCCGCACCGCCGAGGAGATCTGCCCGACCGAGATCGCGGTGCCGGTGTGGTGCGCGCAGATGGGCGCGCTGACCTTCCACCCCTGGCCCGTACGCCGCCCCGACGTCGACCACCCCGACGAGCTGCGCATCGACCTCGACCCGCAGCCCGGCACGTCCTTCGGCGACGCGGTGCGGGTCGCCGACGTGGCGCGCGAGCTGCTCGAGGAGCTCGGCATCCGCGGCTACCCCAAGACCAGCGGCAACCGCGGCGTCCACGTCTACGTCCGGATCCGGCCCGAGTGGACCTTCGAGGAGGTGCGCCACGCCGCGATCGCCTTCGGCCGTGAGCTGGAGAAGCGCGACGACGGCGTCACCACCGCCTGGTGGAAGGAGCAGCGCGGCGAGCGGATCTTCGTCGACTTCAACCAGAACAACCGCGACCGCACCATCGCCTCGGCCTGGTCGCTGCGGGCCCGGCCCGGGGCGCCGGTCTCGACCCCGCTCACGTGGGAGCAGCTCGCCGACACCGCCGACCCCCGCGAGCTCAACCTGCTGACCGTCCCCGACCTGCTCGACGACGGCGACCCATGGGCCGACATCGACGACGTCTCCCACTCCCTCCAGCCGCTGCTCGACCTCTGGGACGCGCACCCCGTCGAGCTGAGCTTCCCGCCCGACTACCCGAAGATGCCCGGCGAGCCGCCGCGTGTGCAGCCGTCGAAGAAGCGTGCCGAGCACTGGGACGAGCAGGGCAACCGCGTCGAGGGGTGACCCCGTGATCGAGCTGCCCGAGCCGCCGACGCTCACCGAGCCGTCGGTCCGCGTCCAGACGTCCTACCTGGTCGGCGAGCAGGCCGACATCCGGCACCGCGGCGTCGACGCTGCCTGGCTCCGCGAGGCGAGCCGGGACTTCGCCCGCTTCGTGGCCGAGCGCGCCGGTGTACGGCAGCGGTGGGGTGTTCCCTCGGAGCTGCTCTGGTTCACGGCCGGCGACTACTACATCGGCTCGCTGGTCATCCGGCACCGGCTGTCCGACGACGAGGGCGGCGGTCACATCGGCTACCACGTCGTCTACCCCTGGCAGCGGCAGGGCCACGCGACCCGGATGCTCGGTCAGGCCCTTGAGCGCTGCGCGGGCCTCGGGCTCCCGCGCGTGCTCCTGACCGTCGCCCCTGACAACGAGGCGTCGCTGAAGGTCGTACGCCGCAACGGCGGCGTACCCGACGGTCTGAACCACGAGGGCGACCTGCGGTGGTGGATCGACCTGTGAGGCTCAGCGCTCGCCGGACGCGGTCGTGTCGATCGGCTCGAGGGTGAGGCTGATGGAGTTGATGCAGTAGCGATCGCCGGTGGGGGTGCCGTAGCCGTCGGGGAAGACGTGGCCGAGGTGCGAGCCGCAGCTCGCGCAGCGCACCTCGACCCGCTTCATCCCGTGGCTGTCGTCCTCGAGGTACTCGATGGTGTCGCTGATCGGCTGGTAGAAGCTGGGCCAGCCGCAGCCGGAGTGGAACTTCGTGTCCGACTCGAACAGCTTCACACCGCACGCCTTGCAGCGGTAGACGCCGGTCGTCTCGGTGTCGGTGTACTCCCCGGTGAAGGCGCGCTCGGTGCCGGCTCGGCGCAGGACGGCGTACTCCTCGGGGCTGAGCTGCGCCTGCCACTCCTCGTCGGACTTGTCGACGTCGTAGGCCATGCCTCGAGCCTACTCAGCGGGC
>WQZX01000005.1 GCA_009780515.1 Nocardioidaceae bacterium
CGCGGACTTTCGCATCCGATCTCGCTGCGTTGGGGCCGCTCGACGTGCGATCCAGCATGCCTTCGCGTCCCCGCCTCGCCAGATCGGCGCGAAAGCCCGCTCGCTACGCCGCCGGATAAGGAGCCATGCCCTAGCGGCCGGCCGTCGAGGTGCGCCACGCCTCGTCGCGCGGTGAGCGACGGCGGTCCAGCCGTTCGTCGAGCACGACGCGGGCGTCGTCCCAGCGGCCCGCGCGCAGGAGCGCGGCGATGCGGGCCTCCTCGACGATCTCGCGCTGGGCGTCGGAGCCGCCGAGGCGTCGTACCGACGGGGCGAGGGCGGCGAGCGAGTCCGCTGCCGGCCCCGGCCGGTCGGTCGCCATCAGGAGCAGCGCGTCGGCGAGAGGCGCGACGACCTCGCGGAAGGCGGGGTGCCGGTGGGTGGAGGCCCAGGTCCGGACGCTGTGCAGCGCGTCGACCTCGCCGAGCGCGAGCAGCGTGATGGCGGTGTGCAGCGCGAGGAACGGCGTCGCCGGGCGCTCGAGCGTGCCGCGGCCGGTGACCGCGGCGACCTCGGCGATGTCGGGTACGGCGGCGGCGCCCGGTGTCAGTGCCCACCGGAAGAGCAGCGACCCGGAGTCGACGAGCGCCCGGCAGCCGAGCGCGTTGCCCGGCTGCAGCTGCGACTCGTAGCGGCGTCGTACGGCGTCGAGGTCGCCCAGCGACAGCTCGTGCAGCGCGGCGTGCCAGGAGAAGTGGGAGCGTGAGTCGATGGTCGCGCCGTCGCCGAGGATCCAGCCGTCCATCCAGGCCAGGCCCGCCTCGTGGTCACCCGTCTCGTAGTGGGCGTGCGCGCGGGCATGGGCCGAGTGGCCGGCACCCGGCTCGACGGTCAGCGAGCGGCAGGACAGCTCCATCGCCTCGTCGTACCGGTGCTGCTCCTGGCGGATGAACGCCAGCAGCCCCTGGAACCACCAGTCCTCGCCGTACGCCGGCGCGCACCGCTCCACGATCGCCCACGCCGCCTCGGGCACCTCGGTCACGCCCGCGAACGCGATCGTCGGCACGGCGACCGAGAGCAGCAGCGCGTCCCGCGGGTACGACGCCAGGTGCTCGATCATCGGAGCGGAGTCGTCGCGCACGTGCGCGGCGATCGCGTGCACGTGGCTGCGCTCGCGCTCGGTCGACCGCGGGGCGTGGAGCTCGGCCTGCCGGAGCCGGGCGGCGACGTCGACGTTCGCGCACATCTCGTGGCCGAGCAGCGCCAGCGCGGCGTGCCCGAGCGCGAACGTCGGGTCGTGCACGATCGACTCCGCGACGTGCTCGAGCGCACCGGCCCGCAGTCGCAGGATGTCGAGGACGCCCCGCGTGTAGGCCTCGGCGGCCGGCGCGCTCGTGCTGAGCGCGTAGCCGTGGGTGTCGACGCCCGTCATGAAAGTAGAGTAGGGGACTGTACTTTCCAGTCAAGAGATGAGGCGGGTGTGTCGGGATCGCCGGCTCGCCGACGCCCGCGCTCGGATGTCGGCACCGCTCCGTAGGCTGGTGGGGTGCCGCTGATCAACCGCCCGAGGACGGGGGAGATCCCGACCGAGCCGGGCGTCTACAAGTGGCGCGACAAGACCGGCCGCGTGATCTACGTCGGCAAGGCCAAGAACCTCCGCGCGCGGCTGACGTCGTACTTCCAGGACGTCGGCAACCTGCACCCGCGCACCGCCACGATGGTCACGACCGCCGCGACCGTCGAGTGGACGGTGGTCAAGACCGAGGTCGAGGCGCTCCAGCTGGAGTACTCCTGGATCAAGGAGTACGACCCGCGCTTCAACGTGAAGTATCGCGACGACAAGTCCTACCCGTGGCTCGCGGTCACCGTGGGCGAAGAGTTCCCCCGGGTGATGGTCGGGCGCGGAGCCAAGCGCCGCGGCACCCGCTACTTCGGGCCCTACAGCCACGCCTGGGCGATCCGCGAGACCGTCGACATCCTGCTGCGCGTCTTCCCGATGCGCTCCTGCAGCAACGGCGTCTTCAAGCGCTCGGGCCAGATCGGACGGCCCTGCCTGCTCGGCTACATCGACAAGTGCTCCGCCCCCTGCGTCGGCAAGGTCAGCGCCGAGGAGCACCGCGCGATCGTCGACGACTTCTGCGAGTTCATGGCCGGGCGCACCACCGCGTTCACCCGCCGCATCGAGAAGGAGATGTACGCCGCCTCCGAGGCGCTCGACTTCGAGAAGGCCGCCCGCCTGCGCGACGACCTCGGCGCGCTGCACAAGGCGCTGGAGAAGCAGGCTGTGGTGCTCGGCGACGGCGCCGACGCGGACGTCATCGCGCTCGCGGAGGACCCGCTCGAGGTCGCCGTCCAGATCTTCCACGTGCGGGGCGGCCGCATCCGCGGTCAGCGCGGCTGGGTCGCCGACCGCACCGACGAGGGTGGTCCCGCCGAGCTGGTAGAGCAGTTCCTGCTCCAGATGTACGCCGGCGTGACGGCCGACGAGGCCCGCGACGCCGTTCCGCGCGAGGTGCTCGTGCCCGCCCTGCCGCCGGATCTCGGCACCTTCGAGGAGCTGCTCGGCGGGCTGCGGGGCAGCCGCGTCGACATCCGGGTGCCGCAGCGCGGCGACAAGCGGACCCTGCAGGAGACCGTCGAGCGCAACGCGAAGGAGGCGCTCGCGCTGCACAAGACCAAGCGCGCGAGCGACCTGACCACCCGCAACCTGGCGCTCGCCGAGATCGCGGAGGCCCTCGAGCTCGACGAGGCGCCGCTGCGGATCGAGTGCTACGACGTCTCCCACCTGCAGGGCACCGAGATCGTGGCCTCGATGGTGGTCTTCGAGGACGGCCTGTCCCGCAAGGGCGAGTACCGCCGGTTCGTGATCAAGGACCAGGACGGCTCCGACGACGTCAAGGCGATGCACGAGGTCATCACCCGCCGTTTCAAGCGTCTCCTGGACGAGCAGGCGACGAGCGAGATGCGTCCGGGCTCGGACGAGCACGGCCCGATGCTGGTCGATCCCGACACCGGCCGGCCGCGCAAGTTCGCCTACGCGCCCGGGCTGGTCGTGGTCGACGGCGGCGCGCCGCAGGTCGCCGCGGCGCAGCGGGCGCTGGACGAGCTCGGCATCGACGACATCCCGGTCTGCGGGCTGGCCAAGCGGCTCGAGGAGGTCTGGGTGCCGGGCGAGGAGGACCCCGTGATCCTGCCGCGCACCTCCGAGGGGCTCTACCTCCTCCAGCGCGTGCGCGACGAGGCCCACCGGTTCGCCATCACCCACCACCGCAACCGCCGCTCGCAGTCGATGGTCGAGAGCGTCCTGGACGACATCCCCGGCCTGGGCGAGGTACGCCGCAAGACCCTGCTGCGCCACTTCGGCTCCCTGAAGAAGCTCCGTGACGCGAGTGCCGAGGAGCTGGCCGTCGTACCGGGCATCGGGCCGCGGACCGCGTCGGCGATCAAGGACGCCGTGGCGCTCGACGATGCCAAGCGCTCGGCGAGGCGCAAGAATGCCCACCATGACTGAGGAGATCCCTGGTCCGCTGGTCGTGGTGACCGGCATGACCGGCGCGGGCCGCAGCACCGCCGCGAAGGAGCTCGAGGACCTCGGGTTCTTCGTGGTCGACAACCTGCCGCCCAGCCTGCTGCCCGACGTCGTACGGCTGGTCGACGAGAGCCGGGGGCCGAGGCAGCCGATCGCGGTCGTCGTCGACGTACGGTCCGGTGCGTTCTTCCTCGGGCTCGCCAACACGCTGGCGCGCGACGTCCGCGGCCGGGCCACCACCCTGCTCTTCCTCGACGCGACCGACGAGGTGCTCGTACGCCGCCAGGAGGCCGCCCGCCGGCCGCACCCCCTCCAGGGCAGCGGCCGTCTGCTCGACGGTCTCGAGCGCGAGCGGATCGCGTTGAGCGACCTCCGCAGCGGCGCGGACCTGGTCATCGACACCAGCAACCTCAACGTGCACCAGCTCACCGCACGCATCGCCGAGTCCTTCGGCACCGAGGACGCCACCCGGCTGCGGATCGCCGTGGTCAGCTTCGGGTTCAAGTACGGCATCCCGGTCGATGCCGACTATCTCGCCGACATGCGCTTCCTGCCCAACCCGTTCTGGGTGCCCGAGCTGCGCAACCACACCGGCCAGGACGACGACGTCGCCGAGTACGTCCGGTCGCAGCCGGGCGCGGAGGAGTTCCTGCAGGGCTACGTCCCGGTGCTGACCGGTGTCGCCGAGGGCTACCTGCGCGAGGGCAAGAGGTTCTTCCGCGTCGCGATCGGCTGCACCGGCGGCAAGCACCGCAGTGTCGCGATGAGTGAGGAGCTCGCCCACCGGCTGCGCGACCTCGGCTACCTCGCTCGCGCCGTACACCGCGATCTCGGGCGGGAGTGAGAGTGACCGATCTGTCTCCGGGCGACCGCGCCCAGGCGGTCGTTGCCCTGGGCGGCGGCCACGGCCTGTTCGCCTCGCTGAGCGCGCTGCGGCTGCTGGTCGACGACCTGACCGTCGACGAGCTCACCGCCGTCGTCACCGTCGCCGACAACGGCGGCTCGTCGGGCCGGCTGCGCCAGCAGTTCGACGTGCTGCCGCCAGGTGACCTGCGGATGGCGCTGGCCGCGCTCGTCGGCGACGACGACAGCGAGTCGACCTGGGCGCGCGTGCTCCAGCACCGCTTCGCCGGCGACGGCGACATGCGCGGTCACGTCGTCGGCAACCTGCTGATCGTGGGCCTGTGGGAGCTGCTCGGCGACCACGTCGAGGCGCTCGACCGCGTCGGCCGGCTGCTCGGCGCCAAGGGCAGGGTGCTGCCGATGGCGCTGACGCCGATGGACATCACCGCCACCGTGCGTGGCCTCGTGCCTGAGGACCCCGAGGCGCTCGTCGCCGTGCGCGGCCAGGTCGAGGTGGCGACCACCGACGGCGTCATCGACTCCGTCGCCCTGGTGCCGACCGAGCCCGAGGTCAGCCCGGCCGTCGTCGGCGCCATCGAGGCCGCCGACTGGGTGGTGCTGGGCCCCGGCTCCTGGTTCAGCTCGGTCATCCCGCACCTCCTCGTCCCGAGGCTGCGCGATGCCCTCGTCCGTACACCGGCCCGCCTGATCGTCGTGCTCAACCTCGCCGAGCAGCCGGGGGAGACCGGTGGCTTCGGGCCAGCCGACCACCTCGGCGTGCTCCTCGAGCATGCGCCGGACCTCACCGTCGACGTGGTCGTGGCCGATCGCGCCGGTCTCGACGCGGATGCCGAGCAGCGCACGGACCTCGAGGAGATGGTCGAGGCGCTGGGCGCGACCCTCGTCGTCGACGACGTCTCGGTCGGCGACGGATCGCCGCGCCACGACCCGGCGCGTCTCGCCGCGACGTACCAGCGGATCTTCGCGGAGTAGGCCGCGAGGGTCGTTGACTCGCGTGGGAGGATCGGCCACATGGCCATGACCGCTCAGGTGAAAGCAGAGCTAGCGGCGATCCCGGTGACGAAGGCGTGCTGCCGCAAGGCGGAGGTCGCCTCGACGCTGAGGTTCGCAGGGGGACTGCACATCGTCGGCGGTCGCATCGTGGTGGAGGCCGAGCTCGACACCGGGGCGGCCGCGCGCCGGCTCCGCAAGGACATCGCCGAGATCTACGGCCAGACCTCCGACGTCGTGATGGTTCAGGGCAACGGTCTGCGCAAGGGCAGCCGCTACATCGTGCGCGTCGTGCGCGACGGTGAGGCGCTCGCCCGCCAGACCGGGCTGCTCGACCAGCGCGGCCGTCCCGTCCGCGGGCTGCCGCCGGCCGTCGTCTCCGGCGGTGCGTGCGATGCAGTGGCGGCGTGGCGTGGTGCGTTCCTCGCGCACGGCTCATTGACCGAGCCCGGCCGGTCGTCCTCGCTGGAGGTGACCTGCCCCGGCTCCGAGGCCGCCCTGGCGCTGGTCGGCGTCTCGCGGCGGGTCGGCATCCAGGCGAAGGCCCGCGAGGTCCGTGGTGTCGACCGGGTCGTGATCCGCGACGGCGACGCGATCGGCCAGCTGCTCACGCGGCTCGGCGCGCACGAGACGCTGATGGCCTGGGAGGAGCGGCGCATGCGCCGCGAGGTCCGTGCCACCGCCAACCGGCTCGCCAACTTCGACGACGCCAACCTGCGCCGCTCCGCACGCGCAGCGGTGACCGCCGGCGCCCGCGTCGGGCGGGCCATGGAGATCCTGGGCGAGGAGGTCCCCGACCACCTCAAGATGGCCGGGGAGCTGCGGCTCGAGCACAAGAACGCCTCGCTGGAGGAGCTCGGCCAGCTGCACGAGCCGGCTCTCACCAAGGACGCCATCGCCGGCCGGATCCGCCGTCTGCTGGCCATGGCGGACAAGCGCGCCGAGGAGCTCGGCATCCCCGACACCGAGGCGTCGCTGACCCCGGACATGCTCGCAGGAGACGGCTGACAGCTCGTGCCGCCCGGCAGGTGAAACGATTTCGAACCCGGGCTGCGTCGCTCTCCTTCGTGCTTGTAGGGTCGGCATCACCGAAATAGTGATCTACCCCACAACAAGCCCACACCAAGGAGCATCTGTGACGGTACGAGTAGGCATCAACGGGTTCGGCCGGATCGGCCGCAACTTCTTCCGCGCGGTCCGCGCGAGCGGTCTGGACATCGAGATCGTCGGGGTCAACGACCTCACGGACAACGCGACCCTTGCCCACCTGCTGAGGTTCGACACCATCCTCGGTCGCCTGGACGCGGACGTGAAGGCGACCGGCGACGCGATCGTCGTCGGCGGCCAACAGATCGCGGTCTCCGCCGAGCGGGACCCCGCCGCGCTGAAGTGGGGCGACCTCGGTGTGGACGTCGTCGTGGAGTCGACCGGATTCTTCACCGACGCGACCAAGGCCCGCGCCCACGTCGACGGCGGCGGCGCCAAGAAGGTCGTCATCTCCGCGCCGGCCAGCAACGAGGACATCACCATCGTGATGGGCGTCAACGACGACCGCTACGACCCGGCCGCGCACACCGTCATCTCGAACGCGTCGTGCACGACCAACTGCCTGGCCCCGATGGCCAAGGCGCTCAACGACGCGATCGGGATCAACAAGGGCCTGATGACGACGGTCCACGCCTACACCGCGGACCAGAACCTCCAGGACAACATCCACAAGGACCTGCGCCGGGCGCGTGCCGCCGCGCTCAACATCGTGCCGACCTCCACGGGCGCCGCCAAGGCGATCGGCCTGGTGCTGCCCGAGCTCAAGGGGCGCCTCGACGGCTACGCCCTGCGGGTTCCGACGCCCACCGGATCGCTCACCGACCTGTCCTTCGAGGCCGGCCGCGAGACGTCGGTCGAGGAGATCAACGACATCGTGCGGGCTGCCGCGGACGGCCGGATCCTGAAGTACTCCACCGACCCGATCGTCTCCTCCGACATCGTCACCGACTCGGCATCGTGCATCTTCGACGCGCCGCTGACCAAGGTGATCGGCGACCAGGTGAAGGTCGCCGGCTGGTACGACAACGAGTGGGGCTACTCCAACCGGCTCGCGGACCTCGTCGTCCACGTCGGCGGCACGCTGTAGCGCGCGACCCGTCGGTTGCCTCTAGGCTTCGGCCCGATGGCTACCTACAACGTCCTCGACGACGCGTTCCTGAGCACCGTCGCCGGCAAGCGGGTCCTGGTCCGTTCGGACCTCAACGTCCCGCTCGACGGCACTACCATCACCGATGACGGGCGCATCCGCGCCAGCGTCCCGACCATCCGCAAGCTCGCCGACGCGGGCGCGCGGGTGGTCGTGACCGCTCACCTCGGTCGGCCCAAGGGCGAGCCCGATCCGGCGTACTCCCTGGCGCCGGTGTCCGCTCGCCTCGGCGACCTGCTCGGTGACGAGGTCGCGTTCGCGTCCGACACGGTGGGGGAGTCGGCGCAGGGCGTCGTCGCCGGCCTGGCCGACGGCAAGGTGGCGCTGCTGGAGAACGTCCGGTTCAACGCGGGCGAGACGAGCAAGGACGACGCCGAGCGCGGCGCGTTCGCGGACGAGCTGGCGGCGCTGGCCGACGTGTTCGTCTCCGACGGCTTCGGCGTCGTCCATCGCAAGCAGGCCAGCGTGTACGACGTCGCGCAGCGGCTCCCGCACGCCATGGGCCTGCTGGTGGCCGCCGAGATCGATGTGCTGCGCCGGCTGACGGAGTCGCCGGAGCGTCCGTACGCCGTCGTGCTCGGCGGGTCGAAGGTCTCCGACAAGCTCGGCGTGATCGACAACCTGCTCGGCAAGGCCGACCGGCTGCTGATCGGCGGCGGGATGGTCTTCACCTTCCTGAAGGCCCAGGGCCACGAGGTCGGCAAGAGCCTGCTCGAGGAGGACCAGGTCCAGACCTGCCTGGACTACCTCGACCGTGCCGAGCGGACCGGCGTGGAGATCCTGCTGCCGACAGACGTGGTCGTGGCCGACTCCTTCGGTGACGAGGCCTCCGCGCGCACCGTCGCCGCGGATGCGATCCCCGCAGACGCGCTCGGCCTGGACATCGGCCCCGACTCGGGCGACGCCTTCGCGGCGGCGCTGGCCGACGCACGCACGGTCTTCTGGAACGGCCCGATGGGCGTCTTCGAGGTGCCGGCGTTCGCCGACGGCACCCGTGCGGTCGCCCAGGCGCTCACCGGCATCGTCGGCCTCTCGGTCGTGGGCGGCGGCGACTCCGCGGCCGCCGTACGCACGCTCGGGTTCGACGAGGCGGCCTTCGGCCACATCTCCACCGGCGGCGGCGCCAGCCTGGAGTACCTCGAGGGCAAGGAGCTGCCCGGCATCACGGTGCTGGAGTCCTGATGGCCACGCGCACCCCGCTGATGGCGGGCAACTGGAAGATGAACCTCAACCACGCCGAGGCGGTGGCACTCGTCCAGAAGCTGGCGTTCACGCTGGCCGACAAGCGCCACGACTTCGGCAAGGCGGAGGTCGTCGTGATCCCGCCGTTCACCGACATCCGCTCGGTCCAGACCGTCGTCGACGGCGACCGCCTCGCCATCCGGTACGGCGCCCAGGACGTCTCCGCGCACGACAACGGCGCCTACACCGGGGAGATCTCGGCGGCGATGCTGTCGCGCCTCGGCTGCTCCTACGTCGTCGTCGGCCACTCCGAGCGCCGCCAGCACCACGCGGAGACCGACGAGCTGGTCGCCGCCAAGGCGAAGGCCGCGCTCGGCGGCTCGATGACGCCGATCGTGTGCGTGGGCGAGGGACTCGAGGTCCGTCAGGCAGGCGAGCACGTCCCCTTCACGATGGCCCAGGTCGAGGGCTCGCTCGCGGGCCTGAGCAAGAAGCAGGTCGCCGGCCTGGTCATCGCCTACGAGCCGGTCTGGGCGATCGGCACCGGCGAGGTCGCCACGCCCGACGACGCGCAGGAGGTCTGCGCTGCCATCCGCGGCCAGGTCCGCGAGTCGTACGGCGACGACGCGGCCGCCGGCGTACGCATCCTGTACGGCGGTTCGGTGAAGGCCGCGAACGTCGCCGGGATCATGGCCCAGGCCGACGTCGACGGGTGCCTCGTCGGCGGTGCGAGCCTGCAGGCAGACGAGTTCGGCGGCATCTGCCGGTTCTACGACATGCCGACTCTCGGCTGACCGACCCTGGATACCGCCCCGCCCATCCCGCTGACGTAGGATTCCCAACGTGCTGTCGACGATCCTGACCATCCTGCTGGTGATCTGCAGTGTGCTGATGATCCTGCTGGTCCTGCTCCACAAGGGACGCGGCGGCGGACTCTCGGACATGTTCGGCGGCGGCATCTCGAGCTCGCTCGGAGGCTCGTCCGTCGCGGAACGGAACCTCGACCGCTTCACGATCGGCGTGGGCATCATCTGGTTCGCCTGCGTCATCGCACTCGGCCTGCTGTTGGCCTATCAGTAGTCCCTGACCGACGGTTTCGACGACGGCCTGCCCGACAGGCCTCCCAGACACGAGCAATTAGGAGAGTCCCTTGGCCGGTGGTGGGAACGCGATCCGCGGCAGTCGGGTCGGCGCAGGCCCGATGGGCGAGGCCGAGCGTGGCGAGGCCGCGCCCCGGCAGGCGGTCACGTACTTCTGCGCGCGCGAGCACCTCACGGTGATCTCGTTCGCGGTCGAGGCCGTCGTCCCCGAGTCCTGGGACTGCCCCAAGTGCGGTTTGCCGGCCGGCCTCGACTCCGAGAACGCCCCGCCGGCGCCCAAGATCGAGCCCTACAAGACCCACCTCGCCTACGTGAAGGAGCGTCGCTCCGACAAGGAGGCCGAGGTCATCCTCGACGACGCCATCAAGCTCCTGCGCTCCCGGCGCAAGTCGGGCGAGATCATCTTCTGAGTCCTGCGCGAGCGAGCGCGCCGCCGATGGTCGGCGCCTGGCTCGGCCTGCAACTCTCGGCGTCTCCGGTCGCTGACGCTCGCTGCGTCACCTCGGCTCTGCCATGCGACACCGAGTGACCGCGGCGGACGGGCCGCGGACGGGGTTGACCGGCGTACGCGGTCACTCGGTCGCATCTGTCGGGTAGGTGTCATGGCCTCACGGGGATCGCGGTGACGACCAGGTTGCGCCGGTAGTGGAAGGCGCCGTTCGGGTGTGTCACCTTGTCCGTGCAGGTGATCAGGACGAGCTGCCGTCGCATGCCTTGTGCGAAGAGCGAGCGTGGGAGTCGCGTTCGGTCCACGCTGCGTGAGCCGGTCACCCGCCACCGTGTGGTCGCGCCGTCCGGAGCGACGGTGGTGATGATCGCGCCGGCCCGTACACGGCGCAGTCGGGCGAAGGGGCCGAGCCGTCCATGGTCGTCGGCGACGTGTCCGACGACCACAGAGGTGCCGACCAGGGAGTCCAGTGAGGTGCCGCCTGACCACCAGCCCCCGTCGGCCAGGTCGTGGGGCGGGGCGAGGCGCCTGCCGTGGAAGCCGACCGGTAGCAGGGCTGCCGACAACCGCACACTCGGGATTCGAACGCCTGCGGGCGAACCGGCTCGCTGGGCCGCACGGCGCGAGCCGCCGGTGTCGACCACAGGGTGGTGGGGAACTTCAGGGTGCGGTGGACGGACCGCGGTGGTCTCGCCAGCGATGCCCAGGTGCGTCCATCCTGTGGCGACGGTGAGCCCGGTGGCGTCGAGACGCTCCTCGTAGCTGTAGCAGCCGCCACGTCGGACGACCGTCCTTCCGACCGTGACGCGGGTGGTCGTGGGCCGGCCGATGGCGGTCACTTGACCGCGGGCCCGCGTCGGGGCGTCGGACCACCGGACACCCTGGCAGGTCGAGCCGTACGGCGCGACGGGTCCGCGCAGACGCCAGCGCAGTGTTGCTTGCAGCCCGCTCGGGAGACCGGTGACGACGACTGCGTCGCGCAACGTCTTGCCGGCGACGATGCGCCGTTGCGAGACGGCGGTGTGGATCACGGGCTTCGCGCGAGCGGTGCTCGTCTCGGCGACGTTCCCGGGCGTCGACCACCGTGTCGCCCTGGTGGTGGCCGAGGCGTCCAAGCGCTCGACGTAGGTATAGCAACCGGGCTGCGACACGCGCGTTCGCCCGACCTGGGCCCCGGCGGATCCGGTGAGGCTGAACGTGCCGCTGCCCGCGACGGGGGCCGAGCCCCAATCGAGCGCCGCGCATCCGGTCGTGCCGGGCAGGACCGGGCCGAGCAGGCGCCACCTGCCCCGGAGACTCGCGGAACCGGAACCGGAAACCGTCACCGTGTCGACGAGGGTGGAGCCGGTCATGACAGTGCGGTCGCTGACCGTGGTGTGCAGGGCGGGCCGGGGGAGTGCGGCGAGGCGACGACGGCGCGTCACCGCCCCCATGCCGGCGTCGACCGCAACTCGCTGGTAGTGCCTCCCCGTCCGGACCATCCGGTACCCGGAGGCAGGAAGGCCGGCGTAGCGCATGGCGAGATGAACCGGGCCGCCGCCGACTCGCGTCCAGCGAACGCTGACGGGCTTGACGCGCGATCGTCCGTGCCACACCCGGCGCCCGTCTGCGAAGACGCCGCCCCGCAGCTCGAGGGTCACGGCGACTCCGGGCACGAGCCGGCCCACGCCGGCATGGACCCCGATCCCGGAGACCACGTCGTGACCGAGGGTCGCCGCCTCCGAGTAGCCGCTACGCGGCGCCGCGTAGCGGCGTGCCCCGGCCAGCATCCTCACCTCGTGACGATGGATCCTGCGGTACGTGCCAGGTGACTCGTGGCGCAGATCCTGCAGGTGCCGACGCATCCGCCGCGCGCCCGAATTGAGGTGCAGATCCAAGCCGACCGCCCACCACAGAGCGGCCGCCGTGATCGGGTCTCGTCGGGCCGTCGGCAGGTAGCGAGAGGTGAGGAAGCCCGCCTGCGGGTCGCGGCGGTAGACGTCGTGCCCGCCTCGGGTCGGCCACACCCGTCTGCCGGTGTCGAGGCAGATCCCGATGCGGCCGTCGGGAAGTCGACCGACACCCAGGGCTGCACCACCGGCCGTCACGTATCCGGTGAAGCCGGGCTGGTGGGTCGATCCTGGCCCGAGCGTCCGGTGTGGTCGCGACGCCGTCGGCCGCACCGGAGCATCGGCCGAGGAAGCGGGCGCGGTCGGCAGCAAGAAGCCGACCAGAGCTCCGAGAAGCGCGAGCAGGGAGAGGCGCAGGAAGAGGCGGGCGACGAGCTGGCATCGGTTCATGACGCAGGATCGTGCCGTCGGCCGACGACGGCGAGGCCATGCCGAGCAGAGCCCTGTGGAGAGACCCCGGCCTCCACAGGCTCCGCCCCGACACAGCGGCCGTCATGTGACCGACGTGGCGGGTGGGACCGGCAAGCCGACTATCCGCGCGCTTGGACGGCTGCGCCGTGGCGGCGGCTGGCGCGTGGATCAGATCTGCGAGGCGGCGGCCTGGTCGACGAACCAGATGGTCTCGCTCTTGCCCTGCACGCCGCGGGCGGGGGTCTCCGCGATGGAGCCGTCGTCGGCGAGCGCGCGGCGTACGGCGTCCGCCTTGCCCTCGCCGCTGACCAGGAACCAGACCGAGGCGGAGTGGCCGAGGGCGGGGTAGGTGAGGGTGACGCGCTCCGGCGGGGGCTTCGGCGAGCCGGTCACGCCGACGGCGATCTGGTCGTCGACGTGCAGCTGCGGGAAGCCGGGGAAGAGCGAGGCGATGTGGCCGTCGGGTCCGATGCCGAGCATGGTCACGAGGAACTCACCGCTGCCCTTGGTGCGCAGCTCCGCGCTGTAGGCCTTGGCGCCCTCGTCCACCGAGCAGGCGGACGACGGCGTCGGCATCTCGTGGATCCGGCTGGCCGGCACCCCGAGCGGCTCGAGGAACGCCTCGCGGGCGCCGCGCGAGTTGCGGTCGGACGAGTCGAGGTCGACGTACCGCTCGTCGCCCCACCAGAAGTCGACCGCGCTCCAGTCGACGGCGGAGGCCGCGCCCAGGCGACCGATCTCGCGGTGGACCTCCTCGGCGATGGTCCCCCCGGTCAGGCAGACGGCGGGTACGCCGCCGGCGGCCTGCGCGTCGGCGATCCGGCTCAGCAGCTCGCCGGCCACCGCGGTCGAGAGGGTCGCCGGGTCGGGCTGGACGTCGACGCGGGGGGACGGGATGGTGTCCATCAGGCCTTCCGATGCTGGTGGTAGTAGTCGATGAGCCCCTGGGTCGACGCGTCCTGCGCGTCGAGGGCCGACCGGTCGCCGGCGATGGCCGGGGCGACCTGGAGCGCGAGCTGCTTGCCGAGCTCGACACCCCACTGGTCGAAGCTGTCGATGCCCCAGACGGCACCCTGGGTGAACGTGATGTGCTCGTAGAGCGCGATCAGCTGGCCCAGCACCGACGGCGTGAGGGCAGGCGCCATGATCGAGGTCGTCGGCCGGTTGCCGGTGAAGGTGCGCGCCGGCACGAGCCGCTCGGCGGTGCCCTCCGCGCGGACCTCGTCGGGCGTCTTGCCGAAGGCCAGCGCCTTGGTCTGGGCGAAGAAGTTCGCGAGGAACAGCTCGTGGACGTCGACGTCGCCGTCCTTCAGGGCGTGCGCGGGGTTGGCGAAGCCGATGAAGTCCGCGGGGATGAGCCGGGTGCCCTGGTGGATGAGCTGGTAGAAGGCGTGCTGGCCGTTGGTGCCGGGCTCGCCCCAGAACACCTCGCCGGTCTCCGTGGTGACCGGCGAGCCGTCCCACCGCACGCCCTTGCCGTTGGACTCCATCGTGAGCTGCTGGAGGTACGCCGGGAAGCGGTGGAGGTACTGGGAGTAGGGCAGCACGGCGTGCGTGTGCGCGCCGAGGAAGTTGGTGTACCAGATGTTCAGCAGGCCCATCTGCGCCGGCACGTTCTGCTCGAGAGGGGCGGTGCGGAAGTGCTCGTCCATGGCGTGGAAGCCGGCCAGGAGCTCGGCGAACCGCTCGGGCCCGATCGCGACCGCGAGCGTCGTACCGATGGCGGAGTCGACCGAGTAGCGGCCGCCGACCCAGTCCCAGAAGCCGAAGGCGTTGTCGGGGTCGATGCCGAAGTCGGCGACCTTGTCGAGCGCGGTGGAGACGGCGACGAAGTGCTTCGCCACGGCGTCCTTGCGGTCGACGCCCGCGCCGAGCCCGTCGAGCAGCCACGACCGGCACAGCCGGGCGTTGGTCAGCGTCTCGAGGGTGCCGAAGGTCTTGCTGGACACCACGAACAGCGTCGTCTCCGGGTCGAGACCGCTCAGCTTCTCGGCCGCGTCGGTCGGGTCGATGTTGCTGATGAACCGGCACTCCAGGCCGTCCTGCCGGTAGGGCTTGAGCGCCTCGTAGGCCATCACCGGCCCGAGGTCCGAGCCGCCGATGCCGATGTTGACGACCGTCGCGATGGGCCGCCCGGTGGCACCCGTCCACTCGCCCGAGCGCACCTTGTCGGCGAACGCGTAGACCCGCGCCAGAACCTCGTGGACGGCAGGTACGACGTCATCCCCGTCGGCCATCACGACGGCGCCCTCCGGCTGCCGGAGCGCGGTGTGCAGTACCGCGCGGCCCTCGGTGCTGTTGATGTGGGCGCCCGCGAACATGGCGTCGCGGCGGGCCTCGACGCCGATCTCGGCGGCCAGGGCGCGCAGCGCCCGCCAGACGTCGGGGGTGAGGAGGTTCTTCGACAGGTCGACGTGGAGGTCGGCCGCCTGGAGCGTCGACTTGCGCACCCAGTCGGCGTCGGCGAGGGCGCCGCGCAGGTCGGGCCGGTAGCCGGCCGCCAGCTCGGTCAGCCGGGCCCAGGCATCCGTCGTGGTCGGGTCGGTGGCGCTCGCGCTCACCGGATCAGACCGCCCGCTCCATCTGGCCCTTGACGGTCTCGACCAGCTCGGTCCAGGAGACCTTGAACTTCTCGACGCCCTCGGTCTCGAGCACGAGGAAGACGTCGGTCAGGTCGACGCCCAGCGCGGACAGGTCGTCGAAGACGCCCTGCGCCTCGGCGCCCCTGCCGCTCACCTGGTCGCCGCCGTTCTCGGCTGACAGCTCGCCGTGGTCGGCAAAGGCCCGCAGCGTCTTCTCCGGCATCGTGTTGACCGTGTCGGCGACGACGAGGTCCGCGACGTACAGCGTGTCGGGGTAGTCCGGGTTCTTCACACCGGTCGAGGCCCAGAGCGGGCGCTGCGGGTTGGCCCCGGCGTCGGCAAGGGCCTTCCAGCGGTCGGACGCGAGCACCTCCTCGAACGCGGCGTACGCGAGGCGGGCGTTGGCGAGCGCGGCCTTGCCGCGGGCGGCCAGCGCCTCGTCGGAGCCGATCTTCTCCAGCCGCGCGTCGATCTCGGTGTCGACGCGCGACACGAAGAAGGAGGCCACCGACTGGATGGTGGCGAGGTCGATGCCCTTGTCCTTGGCCTGCTCGAGACCGGCGATGTAGGCGTCCATCACCTCGCGGTGACGCTCGACGGAGAAGATCAGCGTCACGTTCACCGAGATGCCCTCGGCGATCGCCGCCGTGATCGCCGGCAGCCCCTCCTTGGTGGCGGGGATCTTGATCAGCGCGTTCGGGCGGTCGACGGCGGCCCAGAGAGCCTTCGCCGAGGCGATGGTGGCGTCGGTGTCGTTGGCCAGGGTGGGCTCGACCTCGATAGACACCCGGCCGTCGGCCTTGGTGGATCGCGCGACCGGCGCGAGGATGTCGCAGGCGTTGCGGACGTCCTCGGTGGTCAGCTCGAAGATCACCTCGTCGACGTCCTTGCCGGCGGCGACGAGGTCGCGCACCTGCTGGTCGTAGCGCTCGCCGTCGGCGATCGCGCCCGCGAAGATGGTCGGGTTGGTCGTCACGCCGACGACCGAGCTCTTCTCGACGAGCTCGGCCAGGTTGCCGGTCTCGATGCGCTCGCGCGACAGGTCGTCGAGCCAGATGGACACCCCGGCGTCGGACAGGGCCTTCAGACGGTCCGTCATTGATCCTCCTCGATAGGTGCCGACCGGCTCGTGGTGGTCGCCGGTCGGCGTTGTCAGTGGTGACCCTTGGCGGTGGCCAGGGTCTCCTTGGCCGCGCTCACGACGGCCTCGGGGGTGAAGCCGTACTCGCGGAACAGCGTGGCGGCATCGGCGCTCGCGCCGAAGTGGTCGATGCTGACGATGCGGCCGGCATCGCCGACGTACTCGCGCCACCCCTGCTTGACGCCGGCCTCGACGGAGACGCGGGCCTTCACGGTGGGCGGGATGACCGAGTCGCGGTAGGCCTGCGTCTGCTCCTCGAACCACTCCTGGCACGGCATCGACACGACGCGCGCGTTGATGCCCTCGGCCTTGAGCTGCTCGCGGGCGGCGACGGCGAGCTGCACCTCGGACCCCGTCGCGATTAGTACGACGTCGGGCTCGCCGCCCTCGGCGTCGATGAGGACGTAGCCGCCCTTGGCGACGTGCTCGGTCGTCGCGAAGCCGTCGGCGCCGCGAGGGAACGTCGGCAGGTTCTGGCGGGACAGGATGAGCGCGTGCGGCCGGTCGGCCAGCGCGAGGGCGGCGCCCCACACGGCCGAGGTCTCGTTGGCGTCCGCCGGCCGGACCACGTCGAGACCCGGGATGGCGCGCAGGGCGGCGAGGTGCTCGATCGGCTGGTGGGTCGGGCCGTCCTCGCCGAGACCGATGGAGTCGTGGGTCCAGACGTGGATGACCGGTGCGCCCATCAGCGCACCTACACGGACCGCGCCGCGCATGTAGTCGGAGAACTGCAGGAAGGTGCCGCCGAAGACCCGGGTGCCACCGTGGACGGCGATGCCGTTCATGATCGCGCCCATGCCGTGCTCGCGGATGCCGAAGTGCAGCACCCGGCCGTGCAGCGGGTCGCCCTCCCACTCGCCGGTGGAGCGGTCCTTCGGGATGAACGAGGCCGCGCCCTTGATCGTGGTGTTGTTCGAGCCCGCGAGGTCGGCGGAGCCGCCCCACAGCTCCGGCATGATCTCGGCGATCGCGTTGATGACCTTGCCCGAGGCCGCGCGGGTGGCGAGGCCCTTCGGGTCGGCCTCGAAGACGGGCAGCGCCGCGTCGAGGCCCTCGGGGACGGCGCGCTTGCGCATCCGGGCCAGGAGGGCGGCACCGTCGGGGTTGGCCGCGGCCCACGCGGACTGCTTCTCGTCCCACTCGGCGGCGAGCGCCTTGCCGCGCTCGACCAGGCCGCGGGTGTGGGCGATGACCTCGTCGGGGACCTCGAACTTCTTCTCGGGGTCGAAGCCGAGGACCTTCTTCGTGGCGATGATCTCGTCGTCGCCGAGGGCACTGCCGTGCGCGGCCTCGGTGTTCTGTGCGTTCGGTGCGGGCCAGGCGATGACCGTGCGCAGCACGATGAGCGAGGGCTTGTCCGTGACGGCCTCGGCCGCCTTCAGAGCCTCGTGGAGGGCCGGGACGTCCTCGTCGTAGCCGCCGCCGTCGTACGCGGCACCGTTGTCGGTCCAGTCGACGGTCTGGACATGCCAGCCGTAGGCCTCGTAGCGCTTCGCGACATCCTCGCTGAAGGCGACGTCGGTGTCGCCCTCGATCGAGATGCGGTTGCGGTCGTAGATCATCGTGAGGTTGCCGAGCTCCTGGGTGCCGGCGATCGAGGACGCCTCGCCGGAGACGCCCTCCTCCAGGTCGCCGTCGGAGCAGAGGGCGTAGACGTGGTGGTCGAAGAGCGACTCGCCCTCGGGGGCGTCGGGGTCGAGCAGACCGCGTTCGCGCCGGGCGGCCATCGCCATGCCGACGGCGTTCGCGACGCCCTGGCCGAGCGGGCCGGTGGTGACCTCGACGCCGGCGGTGTGCCCGAACTCCGGGTGGCCGGGGGTCTTGCTGCCCCAGGTGCGCAGCGCCTCGAGGTCGGAGAGCTCGAGGCCGAACCCGCCGAGGTAGAGCTGGGTGTAGAGCGTGATCGAGCTGTGGCCGCAGGACAGGACGAAGCGGTCACGCCCCATCCAGTCGGGGTTCGCGGGGTCGTGCCGCATCACCTTCTGGAACAGCAGGTACGCCGCCGGGGCGAGGCTCATGGCCGTGCCGGGATGGCCGTTCCCGACCTTCTGCACGGCGTCCATGGCCAGCACTCGGGCGGTGTCGACCGCACGCTTGTCGAGGTCGGTCCACTCCAGCTCCGGGATCATGTGTCCGAGCCTATCTAGGCGATCGGAGCGAGCGACAGCGCCGGGCGAGGAACGAGACCGGGCGCTGGCCGCGAGCGAGGGAGCAAGCCGCGCAGCGGCAGTGACGTGACGAAGCCGACAGGCCGTCCGGGTCGACGTCACGTGCCCTCGAAGCGGGAACGGGAGATGAACGCGGCTACACTCCCTGACCGTGACTGCCGTCGATCCCGCGCGCCCCGAGCTGGGCGACCGCAGGCTCGTTCGAGGCGTCAACGGGATGGTCGCGGCCGACGAGCGTGCCGGTCTCCGTGACGTGGTCATGGCCTACGTCGGGCTGACCAAGCCCCGGGTCATCGAGCTGCTGCTCCTGACGACCGTGCCGGTGATGTTCTTCGCCGCGCGGGGCGTGCCGTCGCTCGGGCTGGTCGTCGCCACCGTCATCGGCGGCACCCTCTCGGCCGGCTCCGCCTCGGTCTTCAACTGCGTCTACGACCGCGACATCGACGAGCAGATGCGTCGTACCCGTCGCCGGGCGCTGCCGCGCCACATCGTCACGCCGGTCTCGGCGCTGCTGTTCGGCACCGTCCTGGGGGTCCTGTCGACGGTCGTGCTTGCCCTGTGGGTCAACCCGCTCTCGGCGGTGCTCTCGGTGGGTGCCAACGCGTTCTACGTGCTGGTCTACACGATGCTGCTCAAGCGTCGTACGACCCAGAACATCGTGTGGGGCGGGATCGCCGGGTGCTTCCCGGCCCTGATCGGCTGGACGGCCGTCACCGACCGCCTCTCGTGGGCGCCGATCGTGCTGTTCCTGGTGGTCTTCTTCTGGACCCCGCCGCACACCTGGGCGCTGGCGCTGCGCTACCGCGAGGACTACGCCAACGTCGACGTGCCGATGCTGCCCGTCGTGAAGTCGGCCCGCAGCGTCGCCCGCCAGATCGTCGTCTACTCGTGGGTGATGGTCGCGACCTCGCTGGCCCTCTGGCCGATCGCGAGCACCGGCTGGTTCTACCCCGCCGCCGCGGCCGTGCTGGGTGCCGTGTTCCTCGTCCAGGCCCACCGGATGCTGGCCAGGACCAAGGACACCGAGGACCTCTCCCGCATCCAGCCGATGCACCTCTTCCACAGCAGCAACCTGTACCTGTCGCTGCTGTTCGTCGCCGTCGCGATCGACCCGCTCATCCGGTAGGGCGCTCGGGCGGTCGGGGTCGGCGGTCGGGGTCGTGCCGCTGTAACACGTCGTCCGCGGAACATGTCGCCTGTCGGCCTCTGTAGAAGGTCGCTGCAACCACGTACAAGAGCAGTGAGCGACGTACTACTTCGCCGGACAACGTGTTGCAGCGCCAGACAACGTGTTGCAGCGCCCGACGGGCCCGGACCCCGCCCGCCGCCCCTCGGAGCGCCCGAGCCTCAGCCTCGCGGTCGGGTCGCGAGCACCACGCGGGCGAGGCCGGCGGCGGTGAGAGCGGCGCCGAGCATGTGCAGGCCCACGACGAACGCCGGGAGCCCGGTCTCGTACTGGATCCAGCCGACGACCCCCTGGAGCAGCTCGACGACCAGGAGCGCACCGGAGACGAGGCGCAGGTAGCGGTCGCGCCAGGCGAGGAGGAGGAGCGCCAGCGTCAGCGCGACGAGCACGTCGACGGCGTACGCGTGGAGGTGGGAGACGGTCGCCGGGTCGAAGCCGTTGCGCTTGGAGTGGATGTCGCCCGCGTGCGGGCCCGAGCCGGTGACGACCGTGCCGAGCCACAGCACGACCCAGCCGGCCACGAAGGTGACGATCGCCAGCGTCGAGATCGCGCGGCCGGCCGCCTCACGGCGTGGCGACCAGACGATGTCGACCAGCCACACGCACAGGCACACCATCGCCATCGAGGCGAGCAGGTGGAGGGCGACGACCCACGGGTTGAGCTTCGTGAGCACGCTGATGCCGCCGATGACCGCCTGCAGGGGGATGCCGAGAGCGATGCCGATCGCCAGCCGGCGTACGGCGCCGCGGTGCTGCCACGCGGCGATGACCACGGCCACGGCGACCGCGACCAGCACGTAGGTGAGCATGCGGTTGGTGAACTCGATGAACTTGTTGATGCTCAGGGCGCCATGGGGGACGAGGCCGCCGCTCTGGCAGTCGGGCCAGGTGGGGCAGCCGAGCCCCGAGCTGGTCAGCCGGACCACGCCGCCGGTCACGACGAGGACCATGTTCGCGACGAGGTTCGCCACGGTCAGCGGGACGAGGTGCGCGCGCAGCCAGTCGATGCCGTGCCGCCCCGCGCGCGCCGCCTGCTCGGTGCTGGTCACTCCCACCTGAACGTCCTCGCGGTCAGCACCGACCCGACGACCGCCCAGGCCAGCATGATGCCGAGCCCGGCCCAGTCGATCCGGCCGTCGTCGAAGGCGCGCCGCACGGCCTCGCCGAGGGCGCCGGAGGGCAGCACCTTCGTGACGTGCCCGAACGCGCCGTACGACGACGCGGGCAGCACCACTGCGCCGCCGGCCAGCAGCAGCAGGTAGATGAGGTTGGCGGCGGCGAGCGTCGCCTCGGCGCGCAGGACGCCGGCCACGAACAGGCCGAGCGAGGCGAACGCGGCCGTGCCGAGGACGCAGGCGAGCACGAAGCCCACGATCCCGGCGAGGCAGACGGTCGGCGACCAGCCGAGCGCGACGCCGACCGCGCCGATCACGACCAGCTGCAGCAGCTCGACGATGACCAGCGCGAGCACCTTGCCGGCCAGCAGGCCGATCCGGGGGAGCGGCGAGGCGCCGAGCCGCTTGATCACGCCGTAGCGCCGCTCGAAGCCCGTCGCGATCGCGAGCGAGGTGAACGCCGTCGACATGATCGCCAGGGCGAGCACCCCGGGCGTGAAGATGTCGACGAGCGGCCGCGACTCGTGCAGGTGGAGGTGCTTGCCGCCGGTGACGCAGCCGATCAGGACGATGACCGGGATGACGACGGCGATCAGGAGCTGCTCGCCGTTGCGCAGCATCAGCCGCGACTCCATCGAGGCCTGGGCGAGGATCTGCCGGCCCAGCGGAGCGGCGCCGGGGCGTGGGGTGAGGTCAGTCATGCGTCTCCTCCTCCAGCCCGCGGCCGGTCACCTCGAGGAACACGTCCTCGAGGGTGCGCGAGGCGAAGTCGATCGACTCCAGGCCGATCCCGTGGTCGGAGCTCCAGCCGCCGACGGCGACCCGCAGCGCCGCCTCGGCGTCGTCGCTGAGCTCCCGGTCCACGACGAGCCGCACGGTCGCGGACGACCCGCGGGTCAGCTCCTCGGTGGTGCCCGAGGCGACCATCCGACCCTTGTCGATGATGTGGACCCGGTCGGCGAGGCGCTCGGCCTCCTCCAGGTAGTGCGTCGTCAGCACCACCGTGACGCCGGAGTCGCGCAGCTCGCGCAGCAGCTCCCAGGTCGTACGACGGGCGGCGGGGTCCATGCCCGCGGTCGGCTCGTCGACGAAGACCAGCTCCGGTCGCCCGACCAACGCCATGGCCAGACCGAGGCGCTGCTGCTGGCCGCCCGACAGCCGCCGGTACGGCGTACGTCCGCACTCGTGCAGGGAGAGCCGCTCGACCAGCTCGCCGACCGGGAGCGGGTTCGCGTGGAGGCGGGCGACGTGGCGCAGCATCTCCTCGGCCTTCACGCCGGACCAGGCGCCCTGGCCCTGAAGCATCACGCCGATCCGGGGAAGCAGCTCGCGCCGGTCGCGGACGGGATCGAGGCCGAGCACGCGGACCGACCCGCCCTGCGGGCGGCGGTAGCCCTCGCAGGTCTCGAGGGTCGTGGTCTTGCCGGCGCCGTTCGGCCCGAGGACCGCCGTGATGGAGCCGGACTCGACCGTCAGCGACAGTCCGTCGACGGCGGTCTTGTCGGCGTACCTCATCACCAGGCCGTCGACCACGACGGCGGCAGAGGGACTTGCGGGCACCCGGGGAGTGTAGGGCGCGCGTCCTAGACCTACTCTGTCGCCCGTGAACACCGTGGTCTCAGGCGTGATCCTCGCCATGTGCGCGATCACCGTCGTGATCGCGCTCGTGCACCTGGTGCGGGACCGCCCGGCCGAGGACGGCATGTACATCCTGCTCGGGATCCTCGAGCTCGTGCTGCTGATCCAGCTGGTCTGGGGCGCGATCGCCTTCGCCACGACCGGCCGCGACGTGTCCGGCGTCCTGTTCTTCGCCTACCTGGTCGGTGTGTGCGTCGCCGCGCCGATCGGGGCGTTCTGGTCGCTGGCCGAGCGCAGCCGCGGCGGCACGGCCGTCCTGCTCGTCGCGGTGGTCACCATCGCCGCCCTCCAGGCCCGCCTGTGGTCGATCTGGCACGGTGCGCATGCCTGAGACCGAGACGGAGCACCCCGACCACAACGCGATGCGCACCGGCTGGGGCCGCGCGCTGATCTTCGTGTACGGCGTCTTCGTGGTCGCGGCGACCGGGCGCTCGGTCGTGCAGATCGCGACCGACTTCGGCAAGGCGCCGCTGGCCTACGTCCTGTCGGCCCTCGCGGCGGTGCTCTACATCGTCGCCACCGTCTGCCTCCTGCGCGGCGGCCGCACCGCCTGGCGCGTCGCCTCGGTCTCGGTCGTGGTCGAGGCCGTGGGCGTGATCGGCATCGGCGCGCTCAGCTACGCCGTCACCAGCCTGTTCCCCGACAAGACGATCTGGTCGCACTTCGGCCAGGGCTACGGCTACGTCCCGCTCGTCCTGCCGTTCTTCGGCATCGCCTGGCTGCGTCACACGCGCGCGGCCGTCTGACCAGCCCCGCTACACCTCCGCGCCCGAGGTGACCGAGCCGCCCTCGGAGTCGGTCGGGATGGTCCCGAAGACGGCCGGCGGCTCGCGCCACAGGTCGGGGAGCGTGCCCTCGCGCGCCTGCCGGACCGCGCGCCAGACCCGCTCCGGGGTGCACGGCAGGTCGACGTGGCGGACGCCGAGGTGGGAGAGCGCGTCCACGACGGCGTTCTGCACGGCCGGCGTGGAGCCGATGGTCGCCGACTCGCCGATGCCCTTGGCGCCGAGCGGGTTCAGCGGCGTCGGCGTCTCGGTGTTGAGGGTGGTGAACGAGATCGCGTCGGGCGCGCCCGGGATGCAGTAGTCGGCGAACGTCGAGGTGAGCGGGTTGCCCTCGGCGTCGTACACCATCTCCTCCCACAGGGCCTGGGAGATGCCCTGCAGCGCGCCGCCGTGCTGCTGGCCGGTGACCAGGAGCGGGTTGAGGATCGTCCCGCAGTCGTCGACCGCGACGTGGCGAAGGGGAGTCACGCGGCCGGTCTCGGTGTCGACCTCGACCACCGAGACGTGGGCGCCGAACGGGAACGTCGCGGCGCTGAGCGTGAAGTCGAAGGTGTCCGAGAGGCCGTCGTGGTCGCGGTGGGCGCGCTGCGCCACCTCGCGCCAGGAGACGCGGGCGTCCGGCACCCCGCCGACGGCGAACCCGTCCTCGCCGAGCTCGATGTCCTCGACCGAGGCCTCCAGCAGCTCGGCCGCGACCTCGACCGCCTTGTCGTAGATCAGGTCGGCGGTCCCACGCACCGCGCTGCCGCCGATCTGCAGCGAGCGCGAGCCGCCGGTCCCGCCGCCGCTGCGCACCTGCGCGGTGTCGGACTGGACGAGCCGGATCCGCTCCATCGGGATGCCGAGCCGGTCCGCCACGATCATGGCGTACGACGTGGCATGGCCCTGCCCGTGCGCCGACGTACCGGCCCTGACCGTCGCGAAGCCCTCGGCGTCGACGTCGATGGCGGCGAACTCGCTGCCGCCGAAGCCGGTCACCTCGACGTACGTCGCGATGCCGATGCCGAGCTGACGGACCGCTCCGGTCTCGCGTCGCCTGCGCTGCTCCTCGCGGAACCTGTCCACCTCAGCGACGCGCAGCGCCTCGGTCAGCGGGCGGTCGTAGTCGCCGACGTCGTAGGTGGTGCCGACGGCGGTCGTGTAGGGGAACTCGTCGGGCGCGACGAAGTTGCGACGACGGATCTCCTCCGGCGCCAGCCCGACCTCGGCGGCGGCGACGTCCATCAGGCGCTCGATCATCGCGGCCGCCTCGGGCCGTCCGGCGCCACGGAACGCGCCCATCGGCGCGGTGTTCGTGAGTGTCGAGATCGCGGCGTAGGTCAGCGCGGGGACGCGGTAGACGCCGGTCACCATCATGTGGGTGGGCCCGAGCACGAACGAGCCGCCGAAGCCGCCGTACGCACCGCAGTCGCCGACGAGCCGGAGCCGTACGCCGAGGATGCGGCCGTCGTCGTCGAGCCCCATCTCGGCGTACTGGACCTGGCCGCGGCTCTGCATCGACAGCATCGCCTCGCTGCGGGTCTCCGCCCACTTGACCGGGCGTCCCAGCGCGAGGGCGGCCGCGACCACCGCGCCGTGCTCGGGCGCGACGCCGGCCTTGCCGCCGAAGGCGCCGCCGACGTGCGGCGCGATGACCCGGACCTGCTCGGGCGGCAGGCCGGTGAGCTGCGCGAGCTGGTCGCGAGCCCCGTGCGGGTGCTGGGTGCTGACGTGGACCGTGAGCGCGGCGTCGTCGCCCACCGAGCCCGGCCGCGCCGCGATGGCGTGGGCCTCCATCGGTGCGGTCGCGACGCGCTGGTTCTCCATCCGGACCCGTACGACGCGGGCCCCGGCGGGCCAGGGCTCGGACTGGTCGTCGTCCTTGCGGGACCCGGCGACGTTGCTGCCGAGCTCCTCGAACTGCAGCGGCGCGCCGGGTGACAGCGCGGCCTCGACGTCGGCGACGGCCTCCAGCGGCTCGTAGTCGACGTCGACCAGCTCGGCCGCGTCGACCGCGGCCCTGAGCGTCTCGGCGACGACCAGCGCGACCGGGTCGCCGACGTACCGGACCCTGGCGGCCGACAGGACGCCGCGCTCGGTCGCCGGGTTGACCCCGGCGAAGCGGGGGAAGGGCCGGTCGGGATCGACCAGGTCGGCCGCGGTGAAGACGTGCACGACTCCGGGCGCGGTCGCCGCCTCGGCGACGTCGATCGACGCGACGCGGGCGTGCGCGAGCGGGCTGCGCACGAACACCGCGTGGAGCTGGTCGGGATCCTGCAGGTTGTCGACGAAGGTCGATCGGCCGACGAGGAGATCGGGGTCCTCCACCCGCCGGACCTGGGTGCCCAGGATCGAACCTGCCATCGACGCGCTCCTCGTGGTCTCCCGTGCCTGCCGGCCCATCCTCTCGTGGCAGGGTTGGCCGAAGGTTTGGACGGGTCCGCGGAGGTCTCGGAGCCGGTAAGGCTGACCTTCCTTGAACACCGGGAAGCAATAACGCCACAATCGTGTTGTGGAATTCGTGGACCGAGCAGCGAACGTCGCCGTCGGCGACGCTCCGACCCGTGAGCGGGTCGCTCGGTTCATCCTGGAGTCGGGCCCCTCGACGGCGGCCGCGCTGGCCGAGCGCCTCGACCTGACCCCGGCAGCAGTACGCCGCCACCTCGACCTGCTCCTCGACGAGGGAGCGGTCGAGGCACGCGACCCGAAGACGGTCGGTCCCGCCGGCTCGCGCCGCCGCGGACGTCCCGCCAAGGTCTTCGCGCTCACCGAGCGCGGCCGCGACCGCTTCGAGAAGCAGTACGACGACCTGGCGGTCGAGGCGCTGCGGTTCCTGCACGAGGCGGCCGGCGAGGGCGCCGTACGCGCCTTCGCGGAGCGGCGGGCCTCCTTCATCGAGGAGCGCTTCTCCCAGGTCGCCGACGCCCACCCGGGCGCGACGCCCGCGGAGGTGCTGGCGATGGTGTTCTCCGACCAGGGGTACGCCGCCAGCGTGCGGCAGCTGCCGATCGTGGGCGCGGGGGAGCAGCTGTGCCAGCAGCACTGCCCGGTCTCCCACGTCGCCCACGAGTTCCCCCAGCTGTGCGAGGCCGAGACCGAGGCCATCGGCCGGGTCCTCGGCACCCACGTCCAGCGGCTGGCGACGATCGCCCACGGCGACGGCGTCTGCACCACCTGCATCCCGGTCTCGACAAGCTCGACCACCGAGCGGAAGAAGGAGAGGGTCTGACATGACCTCGATCGAAGAGCTGAACCCCGAGCTGAAGGGCATCGGTCGCTATGAGTTCGGCTGGGCCGACAAGGACGACGCCGGCTCGGTGGCCACCCGTGGCCTCAACGAGGCCGTGGTCCGGGACATCTCCGAGAAGAAGAGCGAGCCGCAGTGGATGCTCGACCTGCGCCTGAAGGGCCTGAAGCTCTTCGGCCGCAAGCCGATGCCGACCTGGGGCTCGGACCTCAGCGCGATCGACTTCGACAACATCAAGTACTTCGTCCGCTCCACCGAGAAGCAGGCGGCCTCCTGGGACGACCTGCCCGAGGACATCAAGAGCACCTACGACAAGCTCGGCATCCCGGAGGCGGAGAAGCAGCGCCTCGTCGCGGGCGTCGCCGCGCAGTACGAGTCGGAGGTCGTCTACCACCAGATCCGCGAGGACCTGGAGGAGCAGGGCGTCATCTTCGTCGACACCGACACCGCGCTGAAGCAGCACGAGGATCTCTTCAAGGAGTACTTCGGCACCGTCATCCCGGTGGGCGACAACAAGTTCGCCGCGCTCAACACCTCGGTGTGGTCCGGCGGCTCGTTCATCTACGTGCCCAAGGGCGTCCACGTGGACATCCCGCTGCAGGCCTACTTCCGGATCAACACCGAGAACATGGGCCAGTTCGAGCGGACGCTGATCATCGTCGACGAGGACGCCTACGTCCACTACGTCGAGGGCTGCACCGCCCCGATCTACTCCAGCGACTCGCTGCACTCCGCGGTCGTCGAGATCGTGGTGAAGAAGGGCGGCCGCTGCCGCTACACGACCATCCAGAACTGGTCGAACAACGTCTACAACCTCGTCACCAAGCGCGCGACCTGCGAGGCCGGCGCGACGATGGAGTGGGTCGACGGCAACATCGGCTCCAAGGTGACGATGAAGTACCCCGCCGTCTACCTGATGGGTGAGCACGCCAAGGGCGAGACGCTCTCGATCGCCTTCGCGGGCGAGGGCCAGCACCAGGACGCCGGCGCCAAGATGGTGCACGCCGCTCCGCACACGAGCTCCAGCATCCTGAGCAAGTCGGTCGCGCGCGGCGGTGGCCGTACGTCGTACCGCGGGCTGATCCAGGTCAACGAGGGCGCGCACGGCTCGAAGTCGAACGTGCTGTGCGACGCGCTGCTGGTCGACCAGGTCAGCCGCTCCGACACCTATCCGTACGTCGACATCCGCGAGGACGACGTGTCCATGGGCCACGAGGCGTCCGTCTCGAAGGTCTCCGACGACCAGCTCTTCTACCTCATGTCACGCGGCATGGAGCAGGACGAGGCGATGGCGATGATCGTGCGCGGCTTCGTCGAGCCGATCGCCAAGGAGCTGCCGATGGAGTACGCCCTGGAGCTGAACCGACTGATCGAGCTGCAGATGGAGGGCGCTGTCGGATGACGGCCGAGGTTGTGGAGCAGGCGCTCGAGAAGGTCGAGTCGCACCTGCATCCGGAGGGTTCCTTCGACGTCGACGCCCACGAGGTGCCGACGGGTCGCGAGGAGATCTGGCGGTTCACCCCGCTCAAGCGCCTGCGCGGTCTCCACCAGGACGTGGAGTTCACCGGTGCGCTGAAGGCGACCCGTCAGACCGAGCCGGGCCTGACCGTCGAGACGGTGCCGACCGCGGACGTCCGCGGTGTCAGCGGCTTCGTGCCGACCGACCGGATCGCCGCGCGCGCCCTGTCGGCCGTCGCTGAGAGCACGCTGGTGACGGTGCCGGTCGAGGCCGACCTGGCCGAGCCGTTCATCGTCACGCTGACCGGCACCTCGGCCGACCCCGTCGCCGAGCACGTCGTGATCCGCGCGGGCCGTCACTCGCGGGCGACGGTGGTCCTGCGCTACGAGGGCACGGCCACGCTCGCCGACAACGTCGAGATCGTCGTCGAGGACGGCGCCCAGCTCACCGTGGTCTCGGTCGACGACTGGGCCGACGACGCGGTGCGGGCCGGCCACCGGCACATCAACGTGGGTCGCGACGCGCAGTTCAAGCACGTCGACATCACCTTCGGGGGCGACGTGGTGCGCAACGACACCACCGCCGAGTACGCCGGACCCGGCGGCTCGGTCGAGATGCTCGGTCTGTACTTCGCCGACGAGGGCCAGCACATCGAGCACCGCCTCTTCGTCGACCACACCGCGCCCAAGACCAAGAGCCACGTGGTCTACAAGGGCGCGCTCCAGGGTCAGGGCGCGCACACCGTGTGGATCGGCAACGTGCTGATCCGCAAGGAGGCCGAGGGCATCGAGACCTACGAGGAGAACCGCAACCTGGTCCTCTCCGACGGCTGCCAGGCCGACTCGGTGCCGAACCTCGAGATCGAGACCGGCGAGATCGAGGGCGCGGGTCACGCGTCCGCGACCGCGCGCTTCGACGACGAGCAGCTGTTCTACCTGCGCTCGCGCGGCATCTCCGAGAAGGAGGCGCAGCGGCTGGTGGTGCACGGCTTCTTCAACGACCTGATCCGTCAGGTCGGCGTGCCCGAGCTCGAGGAGAGCCTGGCCGCGACCGTCGAGGCCGAGCTGGCCAAGAACGTGGCGGGGGTCCTGTGAGCTTCGAGCGGGTGGCGGCGGTTGCCGACGTACCCGACGACGAGGGCATCAAGGTCACCGTCGACCGGTACGACGTCGTGCTCGCCCGTTGTGGCGAGGAGGTCCTGGCGCTCCAGGACCTCTGCTCGCACGCCGAGGTCGCCCTGTCGGAGGGCGAGGTCGAGGACTGCACGGTCGAGTGCTGGCTGCACGGCTCGCGATTCGACCTCCGCACCGGCAAGCCCACCGGACTTCCCGCGACCGAGCCGGTCGCCACCTTCCCTGTAGAGATCCGTGGTGAGGACGTCTACGTCGACACCACGACCACCCTGAACGGAGTCACCCCCGCATGAGCACCCTCGAGATCAAGGACCTCCAGGTCTCCGTGGACACCGAGGACGGTGCCAAGGAGATCCTCAAGGGCGTCACGCTGACCATCAAGTCCGGCGAGACGCACGCGATCATGGGCCCCAACGGGTCGGGCAAGTCGACCACGGCGTACTCCATCGCCGGCCACCCGAAGTACGACATCACCGGCGGCGAGGTGCTCCTCGACGGCGAGAACGTCCTGGAGATGAGCGTCGACGAGCGCGCCCGCGCCGGCCTCTTCCTGGCCATGCAGTACCCCGTCGAGGTGCCCGGCGTCTCGATGGCGAACTTCCTGCGCACCGCCAAGACCGCGCTCGACGGCGAGGCCCCCAAGCTGCGCACCTGGGTCAAGGACGTCAACGGCGCCCTGGACCGGATGAACCTCGACCCCGCGTTCTCGCAGCGCTCGGTCAACGAGGGCTTCTCCGGCGGTGAGAAGAAGCGCGCCGAGATCGCGCAGCTAGACGTGCTCGACCCGAAGTTCGCGATCCTCGACGAGATCGACTCCGGCCTCGACATCGACGCGCTGAAGGTCGTCTCCGACGGCATCAACGACTACGTCGCCCGCGAGGCCAAGGGCCTGCTGCTGATCACGCACTACACGCGGATCCTGCGCTACGTGAAGCCCGACGTCGTCCACGTCTTCGTCGACGGGCGGATCGCCGAGTCCGGCGGTCCCGAGCTGGCCGAGGAGCTCGAGGCGACCGGCTACGAGCGGTTCATCCCGGCCAAGGCCTAGGTCTCGAGCCGGTCGCTTCGCGACCTCCTCGACCCACGAGTGAGAAAGGTGGTGCAGATGAAGGGCTTGCTTCCGGAGCTGGAGGTCATCCGCAAGGACTTCCCGATCCTCGAGCGGCGACTGGCGGGCGACGTGCCGCTGGTCTACCTGGACAGCGCGAACACCTCGCAGAAGCCGCAGATCGTGATCGACACGATGGTCGACCACCTCGAGCGGCACAACGCGAACATCGCGCGCGCCATGCACCAGCTCGGCGCCGAGTCGACCGAGGCCTTCGAGGCCGCCCGCGACAAGGTGGCGGCCTTTATCGGAGCACCCGACCGCGACGAGGTGATCTTCACCAAGAACGCCTCGGAGGCGCTCAACCTGGTGGCGAGCACGGTGCCGCTGCGCGAGGGCGACCGTGTGGTGATCACCGAGATGGAGCACCACTCCAACATCGTCCCGTGGCAGCTGGCGACCCAGCGCTCCGGCGCGGAGCTGCGCTGGTTCGGGGTGACCGACGAGGGCCTGCTCGACACCTCGCACGTCGAGGAGCTGATCACCGAGCGCACCAAGGTCGTCTCGGTGACCTGGGTGTCGAACATGCTCGGCACGATCAACCCGATCGCGGCACTCGCCAAGCGTGCCCACGCCGTCGGCGCGCTCCTGGTCGTCGACGCCTCGCAGGCCGCGCCGCAGCTGCCCATCGACCTCGCGTCGATGCCCGCCGACGAGCGGCCCGACCTGCTCGCCTTCACCGGCCACAAGGTCGTCGGACCCACCGGCATCGGGGTGCTGTGGGGCTCGCGTGAGGTGCTGGACTCGCTCCCGCCGTTCCTGGGCGGTGGCGAGATGATCGCGACGGTGAGCATGGAGCGGTCGACGTACGCGCCGATCCCGCACAAGTTCGAGGCCGGCACCCCGCCGATCGTCGAGGCGGTCGGGCTGGGCGCGGCGGTCGAGTACCTCGGCCACATCGGCCTCGACGCGATCCACGCGCACGAGCAGGCCGTGACCGGCTACGCGCTCGACGGGCTGCGGAGCGTGAAGGGCCTCACGGTGCTCGGCCCGCTGGATCCGGCGCTGCGCGGGGGAGCGATCTCCTTCGAGCTCGAGGGCGTCCACCCGCACGACATCGCACAGGTGCTCGACAGCCGCGGCATCGCCGTCCGCGCCGGTCACCACTGCGCCAAGCCGGCACACGCCCGCTTCGGCGTACAGGCCTCCACGCGCATGTCGTCGTACCTCTACACGACGCCCGCGGAGATCGACGCCCTCGTCGAGGGTTTGGAATACACGCGCTCGTACTTCAAGTTGGACTGATGATGACTGCGACACCAGATCTGGATGCCCTCTACCAGGAGATCATCCTCGACCACTACAAGCACCCGCACGGCAAGGGGCTCCGCGACGAGTTCGAGGCCGAGGTGCACCACGTCAACCCGACCTGTGGCGACGAGATCACCCTGCGGGTTCACCTCGAGGACGGCGTGGTCGAGGACATCTCCTACGACTCGCTCGGCTGCTCGATCTCGCAGGCGTCCGCGTCGGTGCTCTACGACCTGCTCAAGGGCAAGAGCGTGGACGAGGCGATGGCGATCCACGCCAGCTTCCAGGAGCTGATGCAGGGCAAGGGTCAGCTCGAGCCGGACGAGGACGTCCTCGAGGACGGCATCGCCTTCGCCGGTGTCGCCAAGTTCCCCGCTCGCGTGAAGTGCGCACTACTCTCGTGGATGGCGTGGAAGGACGCGACCGCTCAATCCCTGGAGGGAAACGATGACTGAGTCCACCGCCGGCGCCACCACCGTCGACGACGTCACCGAGGCGATGAAGGACGTCGTCGACCCCGAGCTCGGCATCAACGTCGTCGACCTCGGGCTCGTCTACGGCGTGCACGTCGACGAGGGGTCGAACGTCGTGCTCGACATGACGCTCACCTCGGCCGCCTGCCCGCTCACCGACGTGATCACCGACCAGACCGAGGCCGCCCTCGAGGGCATGGCCAACGACGTCGCGATCAACTGGGTCTGGATGCCGCCGTGGGGTCCCGACAAGATCACCCCCGACGGCCGCGAGCAGCTCCGCGCACTCGGTTTCAACGTCTGATCCCTCGGGCATGCCCCCTGCATGAGCTGGGAGCAGTACGACCGGCCGGTCGTCGTACCCGACGAGGCGGCGATCGCCCGCTACTGGGGCGACCTCCGGGCGAGGATGAAGGCGACGTACGCCGCACCGCGGGCTACGACCTGGGGCACGGCCGAGGGCACGGGCTGGCACCCGTGGGTCGACGACCATCCCGAGACGGTCGCCTTCGGGACGACCCCCGAGGAGGTCGACGACGAGGTCGCGCTGCTCAGCGGCCGCGTGAAGACCGCGTGGTCGCGCCCGAAGGTGTTCTTCGACGGCATCGGCCCCGAGCGCACGGTGGGAGACATCGCGCTGGTGCTCGGTCGGGACGGCCGTCCGGCGCTCGCCGTGACCGTCGACGCGGTGAGCGTCGCCCGCTTCGGCGACGTGACCGAGGAGTACGCCGAGGCGGAGGCGCTCGGCGACTTCACGCTGGCCGACTGGCGGGCGGTCACCAACGCGCGGTTCGCTGCCGAGACCGGCCTCGAGCTGCGCGACGACGACCTGCTCTACCTGCTGCGGATCAGCGTGGTGTGAGCCTCAGCGGTACTTCGCGTCGGTGTAGGCGCGCAGCCTGCGCAGGAACCACCGGAACGCCAGGTCCGAGACCACACCGCTGATCGGCATGAGGTGGCGGCCCGGGCCGTCGACCGCCAACGCGAGGGTCCAGGTGAGTCGGCAGCCCTCGGCGGTCGGCTCGACGTCGTACCTCTCGGCGAATGCGCTGATCGACCGCTCCGACGCCTCGTTGAACCGGAAGGCCATCTGCGTGTGCGGCTCCCACACGAGGAACTCCTCGCTGCCGACCAGGCCGCCGAGCATCCGGACCGTGCGGGTCGTGCCGACGACCGGCGGCAGGGGAGAGGTCCACTCGACGTGGCGGATGACCTTGGCCCAGCGCGGCCACGCGTTGGCGTCGGCGAACACGTCGAAGAGCTGCTCCGGGGTGATCCGGAGGTCCACCGAGTTGCTGTAGCGGTGCTTCGCGGTGTCCACGAACTCCACGCCGACCTTCTCGCACTGGTGCATCGCCATGGCCTCAGACTAGAACACGTTCTTGTTCGACGGCGTTCGGGCGGGAGTAGGCGCGTGAGCACTACCGTGGCACCGTGACCGACCCGGCAGTGATCGAGATCAGTGGTCTGGTGAAGACCTTCGGTGCGTTCCGGGCGCTCGACGGCCTGGACCTGGCTGTCGCGCCCGGTGAGGTGCACGGCTTCCTCGGCCCGAACGGGGCCGGCAAGTCGACGACCATCCGGATCCTGCTCGGACTGCTCCGCAAGGACGCCGGCACGGTCCGGCTGCTCGGCGGCGACCCGTGGACCGACGCCGCCGCGCTGCACCGGCGCCTGGCGTACGTCCCGGGCGACGTGAGCCTGTGGCCGAACCTGTCCGGCGGCGAGATCGTGGACCTCCTGATCCGCATGCGCGGCGCCGATCCTCGGACGAGCAGACGCGACGAGATGGTCGAGCGGTTCGGGCTGGACACCACCAAGAAGGGCCGTGCCTACTCCAAGGGCAACCGGCAGAAGGTAGCGCTCGTCGCGGCGTTCGCGACCGACCCCGAGCTGTTGCTGCTCGACGAGCCGACGTCCGGGCTCGACCCGCTGATGGAGAAGGAGTTCAACGACTGCGTGGCCGAGCACACCGGCCGGGGTTCGACGGTCCTGCTGTCGAGCCACATCCTCAGCGAGGTCGAGCGTCTCGCGGACCGGGTGACGATCATCCGCGAGGGCCGTGTCGTCGAGACCGGCACGCTGCGCGACCTTCGCCACCTCCATCGCAGCAAGGTCGTCGCGATGGTCTCGGGTCCGGCGCCGGACCTGTCGCCGCTTCCCGGTGTGTACGACGCCGCCGTCGTGACCGGCGACGGCGGCACCCAGGTCACCTGCTCGGTCGAGCCCGAGGCGCTCGGCGAGGTGCTCAAGGCCCTCGGGGACGCGGGCATCGAGTCGCTGACGAGCACCCCGCCCAGCCTCGAGGAGCTCTTCCTCGACGCCTACCGGGGCGAGCAGGACGTGCCGCGATGAGCACGCTGACCGGCACCGGGCTGCTGGTGCGGCTCGACCTGCGCCGCGACCGGATCCTCGCGCCGGTGTGGATCGCGGTGCTGCTGATGATGACGATCGCGTCGGCGGCCGCGACTCCGAGCCTGTACAAGACCCAGGCCGAGCTGGTCCGGGCGGCGGACGCCATCAACAGCAGCCCCGCGATCGTCGCGCTCTACGGCCCGATCCTCGACCCCACGAGCAAAGGGGAGGTGGCCATGACGAAGATGACGGTGCTCTACGCGCTCTTCGCGGCCGTCTTCTTCGTGGTCGTGGTCCGTCGCCACACCCGGGTCGAGGAGGAGAGCGGCCGCACCGAGCTGGTCGGAGGCACGGCGGTCGGCCGTGACGCACCGCTGGCCGCCGCGATCCTGTCCGCGCTGGTCTGGGCGGTCGTCCTCGCCGTACTGGTGGCGCTGGGCAACATCGCCTCAGGCCTCGACTCCGTCGGCTCGATCGCGTTCGGCCTGATGTGGCTCGGGGTGGCCCTCGTCGCCATCGGCATCGGCGCGGTGACCGCGCAGGTCGCGGCGAGCGCCCGCACCTGCGCGTCCTGGGCGGCCGCGATCCTCGGCCTGCTCTACGTCCTGCGTGCCGCCGGCGACACCGGCCCGACCTGGCTGAGCTGGTGCAGCCCGTTCGGCTGGAACACCCAGCTCCGGGCCTGGTCCGGTCCACGCTGGTGGCTGCTGCTCGCGTACGTCGCCGTCGCCGCGGCTCTGGTGGCCGCGGCGATCGTTCTGCGCGCCCGCCGGGACCTCGGGTCGGGATTGATCGCGGCGCGGCCCGGTCCGGCGTACGGCTCGGCGCGGCTGGACGGTGCCCTCGCCCTCGTGGTCAAGCTGCACGCGACGCCGTTGGTGCTCTGGACCCTCGCGCTGGCCGTCATGGGCGTGCTGTTCGGCGCGATCACGCCGACGCTGAACGACTTCCTGGACACGGTGGCCGCCCAACAGATGCTCGACAAGCTCGGCGGCGCGCTGATCGCCGCGATCTTGTCGGTCATCGCGATCCTGATCGGATACTTCGCGTCGACGGTGTTCTCCCATGCGTCGCGCGACGAGGCCGAGGGCCGGGCCGAGCTCGTGCTCGCGACCGCCACGTCGCGCACCCGCTGGGCCGGTGCGTACGCCGCCCTCGGCCTGGCCGGCGTCGTCTGGCTGCTGGCCGTCACCGGGGTCGGCCTCTGGATCGGGTACGCCGTCGCCGACGGCCCCGGCATCGGCAACCTGGTCGTCGCCGCGCTCGCCTGGGCGCCCGCGGTGTGGGTCGTCGCGGCGCTGGGGCTGCTCTCTCTCGCGCTGCGCCCCTCGCTCGCGGCGCTCGTCTGGGTCTGGCCGGCGATCTTCTTCGTGTTCACGACCGTCGCGGAGCTGTTCGAGGCGCCCGGCTGGCTGCTCGGCATCTCGCCGTACCGTCACGTCCCGCAGCTGCCCGCCGACTCCTGGTCGTGGCCGGCCGAGCTCGGCCTGACCGCAGTGGCCGCGGTCGTCCTTGTTGCCGCGTGGTGGCGCTTCCAGCGGCGCGATCTCGGCTAGTGGGTTCTCGTTATAGATATTCGTTGCAAAATGACTAGAATGAGATACATGCCAGCACGAAGCCCGGAGGTCGGTACCAGCCAGCAGGACGCGCTCCAGCGGCTCGGCGCGCGCATCAAGGACCGCCGTCGCCAGCTCGGCCTCTCGGCCGCGACCTGCGCCGAGGCGGCCGGTCTCTCGCGGGTCACCCTGCATCGCATCGAGGCCGGCAACGCGTCGGTGACGATCGGCGCGTACCTGAACGTGATCACGGCGCTCGGGCTCACGCTGACCATCCCGATCGTGGACGACCCGGCAGGTGACGGCGTCCGCACCGTGCGCGTCGGCGACTATCCCGGGCTGCGCTCGCTCGCATGGCAGACCGGCGCGGGCACCGAGATCACCGAGACGGAGGCGCTCAACCTCTACGAGCGCGGCTGGCGGCACCTCGATCGGAGCGTCCTGGACGACGACGAGAGGCTCTTCATCCAGCACCTCGCCGACGTCTACAGCCACGGGAAGCTCCTTGTTTAGGCGGCCGCACCACCAGCGGATCGGGCGGCTCCTCGAAGGTCTCGACGCGGACCTGCTGGCCGCTCATCACTGCTGGTTCGGCGGCGGCACCGCGATCGTGCTGGAACATGACGAGTACCGCGAGTCGGTCGACGTCGACTTCCTCGTCTCGGACCTGTCGGGCTATCGACAGCTCCGGGATGTCGTGCGCAAGGACGGCTTCGTGGGCCTCGCCACCAAGGATGTGGAGGTCGCTCGGCAGCCGACCGCGGACAAGTACGGCATCCGCGGTCTGCTGGTCGTCGACGGCACACGGATCAAGGTCGAGATCCTGCACGAGGGTCGCATCGCGCTCGACGTACCGGGCCCGGAGCGCGCCATCTGCGGCGTACGCACGCTGGCGCCGATCGACCAGGTCGCCAGCAAGCTGCTGGCGAACGACGACCGCTGGGCCGACACGAGTGTGTTCAGCCGTGACCTCATCGATCTCGCCATGATGTGTCCAGACGGCATGGCGCTGGATGGTGGAGTGGCCAAGGCGGTCGAGGCCTACGGCAGCTCGGTCAGGGAGAGTCTCGACGCCGCCGTCGGCCGGTTCCGTGACCGCCCGCACCTTCTCGACAGCTGCATCGAGGCGCTGTCGATCGACGCACCGCGGGCTGCGGTCTGGCGCGACATCCGTGAGGTGGCTGATCGCGTCTCCGCGATCCTCGGCTGAACGTGCGCTAGTTTCCGAGCATGTGGCAGCCCGAGCCCGAGTGGGTGGCGCTCCCCGGTGGCACCGGGACGTCCACCGTCGGTCTGTGGCGTGCGGCGCTCGGCGACCGGCCGGTGGTGATCAAGCGGCTGGCGGCGCCGCTGCCCGGCGACCCGGTCGAGCTGGGGGAGCCGGACCAGGTCGGCTACTGGCGTCGTGAGGCGGACGTGCTGCTCACGGGCCTGACCGCGACCACGCCGGGCCTGCGCGCGGGCGCGGCCTCGGTGGAGGAGGACCACGAGGGCATCACGATCGTGCGGGACTGGGTCGAGGACGCCGCGTCGAGCGGTCTGTTCCTGGCGATGGCGCTCGGGCGCTTCGCGGGCGCGGACGTCCCCAGGCCGCGCTTCCTCGCCCGTCACCTGCTGCGCGACCGCGTCGCCCGGGTCGATCGCGCGGGCGGCTGGCCCACCCTCGCCCGTACGACGGTCGCAGACGTCGCCGACCACCTGTGGCGCCAGCGCGAGCGACTGCTCGACCTGGTCGAGGCGCTTCCCCAGGTCCCGCAGCACGGCGACCCGACGGCGGCGAACCTCCCCGGCCGCGAGGGCGACGACGCGACCGCGATCGACTGGGGCACGCTCGGCACCGGGCCGGTCGGGGGCGACCTCGGCTACCTCTCGCTGTCGGCGCGCGAGGAGGTCGAGCCGCTGCTCGACGCCTACCTCCTCGGCCTGCCGGCCGGGTTCGACCGTGACGACGTCGTCCTCGGTGCGCAGGTCGTCGCGGTCTACACGGCCCTGTCTCGGGCGGAGTGGGCGCTCGCCCGCGTCGCGGGCGGCCAGGGCGCGCTCGCGTCGAAGTACCGCCATCCGGCGGTCGCCCCGCACCTGCGGGCGCTCCAGCGCACGTTCCCGATGATGGAGGAGCTGCTCAGGCTCTGACCGGCCTGCGGTCGCAGGTCAGCCGACCGACGCCGGGTCGCTCAGGTTCCGTGCGCCGAACGTGTCGCACCTGCCGAGGTCGCCGGAGGTGTCGCCGTAGCCGGTGCTGAACCACGCCATCCGCTGCTGCGAGGTGCCGTGGGTGAAGGAGCCCTGGTCGACGCTGCCGCTCATCCGCTTCTGGATGTAGTCGTCACCGACCTCGCCCGCGGCCGTGACGGCCTGCTGGACGTCGCCGCGCGTGATGGAGTCGAAGATGTCGACGCCGGAGGAGTCCTTGGTGTCGGACGCGGCGTTGGCCCACATGCCGGCGTAGCAGTCGGCCTGCAGCTCCAGGCGCACCGAGTCGCTGTCCGGGCCCTGCCGGGTGTGGACCTTGCTCATCGTGCCGAGGAGGTCCTGGATGTGGTGGCCGTACTCGTGGGCGACGACGTAGGCACGCACGAAGCCGGTCGGGTCGATCCCGAGCTGCCGCGCGACGGTGCTGTAGAACGCCTCGTCGAGGTAGATGTCGCCGTCGCCGGAGCAGTAGAACGGGCCGACGTCGGTGGTCGCGCTGCCGCAGCCGCCGGTCTGGACCTGCCCCTCGAACGTGACCACGGCCTTCTCCGGCGAGAAGCTCGTGCCCTCCGCCCGGAGCCGGCGCGCGAGGTCCGGCTGCTTGGACCAGTAGTCGTAGAGGGAGTTCTCGTAGGCCACCAGGCTGCACGGGATCTGCACCCTCGGGTTGGAGGAGTTGGCGTCCGCGCCGGTCCTGCACTGCGAGTAGTCGGCGGAGTAGCCGCCCTGGGTCGCGAGCCGCGCCGACGTCAGCTGCGATCCGCCGCCGCTGCTGCTGCCGAGCACCTGGATGAGGACGTAGACGACCACCACGATGACGCCGACGACACCACCGCCACCCGCGATGTGCGGGACGCCGATGCCGCCCCCGCCGATGCCGCCGCCGCGGCCTCCACCGCCACCGCCGACCTCGCGCATGCGGGACGTGTCGAGCCGAGCCTTCGGGTTGAACCGCACCATGGGTCGGGATCGTAGGGCACGACGACGGCTGCGAGGTGTACGCCGGGTGCGCGGATGTGTGTCGAGCCGTGCCGGCGTGGGACCATGGTGCGGTCATGATCCAGGTGCACCAGCTCGAGGTCAGGGTCGGTGCCCGCCTCCTCATGGAGAACGTCAGCTTCCGCGTCGGCGCCGGCGACAAGGTCGGCCTGGTCGGCCGCAACGGCGCAGGCAAGACCACGCTCACCAAGGTGCTGGCCGGCGACGTCCTCCCGGCGTCGGGCTCGGTCAACAACACCGGTGAGATCGGCTACCTCCCGCAGGACCCGCGCGTCGGCGACCCCGAGACGATCACCCGCGACCGGATCCTGTCCGCGCGCGGCCTCGACGACGCCGTACGACGGATGCGGGACGCCGAGGTGCAGATGGCGTCCGACGACCCGGACGTGCGCGACAAGGCGTTCCGCCGCTTCCAGCGCGCGCAGGACGAGCTCGACGCGGGCGGCGGGTACGCCGCCGAGACCGAGGCGCTGCAGATCGCGCAGAGCCTGGGCATCGCCGACCGCCTGATGGACCAGCCGCTCGGCACGTTGTCGGGCGGTCAGCGTCGCCGCGTGGAGCTCGCGCGGATCCTGTTCTCCAGCGCCGAGGTGCTGATCCTCGACGAGCCGACCAACCACCTCGACGCCGACTCGATCAACTGGCTGCGCGACTGGATGAAGTCCTACCGCGGCGGCTTCATCGTGATCTCCCACGACAACAACCTGCTCGAGGAGACCGTGAACAAGGTCTTCCACCTCGACGCCAACCGTGGGGTCATCGACATCTACAACATGGGCTGGAAGAACTACCTGACCCAGCGCGAGACCGACGAGGCCCGGCGCAAGCGCGAGATGATGAACGCGCAGAACAAGGCCAAGACGCTCACCGACCAGGCCAACAAGATGCGGGCCAAGGCGACCAAGGCGAGCGCCGCCCAGCAGATGCTCAAGCGTGCCGAGAAGCTGATGGACGGCATCGAGGGGGAGCGCCAGAGCGACAAGGTCGCGGCGATCAAGTTCCCCACGCCGGCGCCCTGCGGCCGCACCCCGCTGAGGGCCCACGACCTCTCCCGCTCGTACGGCGGGCTCGAGGTCTTCACCGCCGTCGACCTGGCCATCGACAAGGGCTCGCGGGTCGTGATCCTCGGCCTCAACGGCGCCGGCAAGACCACGATGCTGCGCATCCTCGCCGGCGTCGACGAGCCGGACACCGGCGAGGTGGCGCCCGGCCACGGGCTCAAGATCGGCTACTACGCCCAGGAGCACGAGACGCTCGACGTCGGCCGCACCGTGCTCGAGAACATGCAGTCGGCGGCGCCCGCGCTCACCGACACCGAGGCGCGCTCGGTGCTCGGGTCGTTCCTCTTCAGCGGCGACGACGTGCACAAGCCGGCGGGCGTGCTGTCCGGCGGCGAGAAGACGCGACTCGCGCTGGCCTCGCTCGTCGTGTCCGCGGCCAACGTGCTGCTGCTCGACGAGCCGACGAACAACCTCGACCCCGCCTCGCGGGAGGAGGTCCTCAACGCGATCCGTCGCTACGAGGGCGCGATCGTGCTCGTCACCCACGACGAGGGTGCCGTGCACGCCCTCGAGCCCGACCGGGTGCTGATCCTGCCCGACGGCGTCGAGGACCTCTGGAGCGCCGAGTACGCCGACCTGGTGGCGCTCGCCTGATCCGTCGTCAGTCCGCGGCGGCCCTGAGCGGGCTCATCCGGGCCGCACGGATGCTCGGGCCGACCGCGGCGAGCAGCCCGACGAGCACCGCGACGACCAGGAAGGCGCCCAGGCGGCCGATCGGCACCGCGAGCGTGGTCAGGTCGCTGGCGAGCGAGCGCTGCAGCAGCACGCCGACGAGCACGCCCAGGCCGAGCCCGAGCACCGAGCCGAGGAGCGCGATCGCGACCGCCTCGAGGGTCACCATGCGGCGTACCTGTGCGCGGCTCATGCCGACCGCGCGCAGCAGGCCGAGCTCGCGGGTGCGCTCCAGCACGCTCAGGCTCAGGGTGTTCACGATGCCGAGCACGGCGATCACGATGGCGAGCGCCAGCAGTCCGTAGATCAGGTAGACCATCTGGTTCACGCGGTGGTGGAGCTGGTCGGAGAACTCCTGCTTGTCCGACACCGCGACGTACGGCGCCGACGCGGCCGCCCTCTCGAGCTCGGGCCGGACCCGCGCGACGCCGGCCCCCGGCGCGAGGTCGACGTGCAGCACGTTGTCCTGGCGTCGTACGCCGGCGTGGGCGAGCGCGCGGAGCGGCACCATCACCTGGGGCGCGGCCGTGGCGTCGCCGAAGATGCCGGTCACGCGGAGCTGGAGCGTCTGCGTCGCGGTCGGTGTGGTGGCGGTCCGGTGGGCATGCCGGGAGACCTCCTGGGGTGTGGTGCCGATCGGTCGCATGACGATCGCCTGGCCGACACGCAGGTCGTGGTCGTCGGCGAACGAGCGGCTGACCACCGCTGAGTCGGGCGAGAGCCGGCCGCTGCCGGCGCCGATGGTCAGTCCCTGCGCGTCCAGGTAGTCGCCGTCGACCCCGACGAGCTCGGTCGGGCCGCCGTCGTACAGCGCTGCGACGTCCTGCTCGCGGGAGACCGAGGCGACGCCGGCGACCCTCTCCATCCGGTCGCCGACCGCGACCGGGAACGGCAGCCGGTCGTGCCCCTCCACCCGGAAGTCGCTGGTGAAGCGCTGGTCGACCGAGGTGTCGATGGTCGCGTTCAGCGATGCGGCGAGCACGGCGATCGTCGAGACCAGCGCGAGCCCGATCAGCAGCGCCGAGGCGGTCGCGCCGGTGCGGCGCGGGTCCCGGGCGGCGTTCTCGCCGGCGAGCCGCCCGGCCACCCCGAACACCAGCCCGTACGCCGACCGGCAGACCCAGAGCACCGGTCGGCCGAGCGTCGGGGCGAGCGCGGCCAGGCTCACGATCCAGACGACGCCGGCCACGCCGACCCAGGCGGCCGGGTTGCCGGGGCGCGGGTCGACGTCGCCGACCCCGACGTACGCGCAGCCGACGCCGAGCAGCACGCCCAGGATCGCCAGGCAGACCCGGGTGAGCGACGGCCTCGTCGGACCCGCCTGCTCCGAGCGGAGCGCGGCCAGCGGCGCGATCCGTCCGGCCCTCCGCGCCGGCACGTACGACGCCACGACCGTCATCACGATGCCGACGACGTAGCCGGCGACGACCGACCCGTGGGTGAGAACGAGGTGGCCGTCGCCGATGTGGAGGCCGAACCTGCCGAGCGCGGCCGCGAGGAGGCGGGCCAGCAGGCGGCCGACGACCAGCCCGATCGTCGAGGACACCACGCCCACGAGGATCGCCTCGAGCAGGACCGAGCCCCTGACCTGGCGGCGTGACGCGCCGAGGGTTCGCAGCAGCGCGAGCTCGCGGGTGCGCTGCGCGACGAGGATCGTGAAGGTGTTGGCGATGATGAAGCCGCTGACGACCACGGCGATGATCGCGAAGACCAGCAGGAAGGTCGACAGCGCGTCGAGGAAGCCGCCGATCAGGTCCTGGGTCTCCTGGGCGACGTCGTGCCCGGTGACCGCCTGGTAGCCCGCCGGGAGCAGCGCCTGGACGGCGTCGACGAGCTGCTGCTGACTCACCCCGGGCGCGGCGGTGAGCGCGATCCGGTTGTAGGCGCTGCGCCCGCCGAGGAGGAGTTCCTGGGCGCCTCGGGTGCTGAGCACGACGAGGGTCGCGCCCGCCGTGCCGCCGCCGGTGAGCTGTGCGGTGCCGACGAGCCTGACCCGGTGCTGGGCCGTGCCGGGGCCGAGCAGCCGGACCTCGTCGCCGAGCCGGTAGTGGGCGTCCCTGACCGACGTCTGGTCCAGGGTGACCTCGTCGGGCGCGGCCGGCCACCGGCCGGACGTCAGCTGCAGCGTGTGGCCGCCGGACATGTTCGGCGCGTCGTCGTGGGTGGTCGTGATGGTCGGTGCGCCACCGCCTCCGACGGCGGTGCCGTCGGCACGCAGGAGCGTCATGCCGAGGCCCTGGACCTGGCCGTCGGCGCGGGCCACCTGGGGCAGCGAGTCGATGCGGCGTACGAGCGCCTGGTCGAGCGGCGCGCCCGGTGCCGCTGCGGCGCCGAGGCCCTGGTCGGTGCCGCTGCGGACCAGGCCGTCGGGGGTGGAGCCGTCAACGATGTTGTCGAACGTCGCCGAGAGAGCGTGGCTGAAGACCATGACACCGGCGAGGAACCCGACGCCGAGCGTGACCGCGAGCATGCTCATCAGCAGGCGGAGGGGCCGGGCGCGCAGAGCGCGCAGGGTGAGGGAGAGCATCAGCGGGCGGCCAGGTGGGCGAGGATCTGCTCGCGGTCGGGGTGGTCGAGGTCATCGACGACCCGCCCGTCGCGCATCATCACCACCCGGTCGCAGTACGCCGCCGCGACCGGGTCGTGCGTGACCATCACGACCGTCCGCCCGAACTCGTCGACGCTGCGGCGCAGGAAGGTCAGGACCTCGGTGCCGGAGGCGCTGTCGAGGTTGCCGGTGGGCTCGTCGGCGAAGACGATCGCCGGACGCGCGAGCAGCGCCCGGGCGCACGCCACGCGCTGCTGCTGCCCGCCGGACAGCTCGGCCGGCCGGTGCCGCAGGCGCTGACGCAGCCCGAGGGTGTCGACGACGGTGTCGAACCACGCCTTGTCCGGCTTGCGGCCGGCCAGGCGCAGCGGCAGCCGGATGTTCTGCTCGGCGGTGAGCGTCGGCACGAGGTTGAAGGACTGGAAGACGAAGCCGATCTGGTCGCGACGCACCCGGGTGAGCTTCCTGTCGCTCAGCCGGCCGAGGTCGTGGCCCGCGACCTCGACGGTCCCGCTGTCCGGGCTGTCGAGCGCCGCGAGGCAGTGCATGAGCGTGGACTTGCCGGAGCCCGACGGCCCCATGACGGCCGTGAACCGCCCGGACTCGATGTCCAGGTCGATCCCGTCGAGGGCGAGCACCGCCGCGTCGTCGGACCCGTACGACTTGCGAAGCCCCTGGGCCCGCGCGGCGAGCTGAGTGTTCGTCACATCGGACACCTTGCCATGGCAGTGTGTTCCACATGGGCGCACGACCGGGGCAGTACGTCGGAGCGATCGACCAGGGGACCACCAGCACCCGGTTCATGGTCTTCGACCACGACGGCGCGGAGGTCGCACGCCACCAGCTCGAGCACGAGCAGATCCTGCCCCGCGCGGGCTGGGTCGAGCACAACGCCATCGAGATCTGGGAGCGCACGACCGCCGTCGTCCGCACGGCCATGGCCCGGGCGAAGCTGCAGGCCGACGACCTGGTCGCCATCGGCATCACCAACCAGCGCGAGACCACCATCGTGTGGGACCGGCACACCGGCCGCCCGCTGCACGCAGCGATCGTCTGGCAGGACACCCGCTCCGACGCCATCACCGCGGCGCTGGACAGCGACGGGCGGGGCGACGTGATCCGGCACAAGGCGGGGCTGCCGCCCGCGCCGTACTTCTCGGGCGGCAAGCTGCAGTGGCTGCTGGAGAACGTCGAGGGCCTGCGCGAGGCGGGCGAGCGCGGCGATGCCCTCTTCGGTACGCCGGACAGCTGGCTGCTGTGGAACCTCACCGGAGGGTCCGACGGCGGGGTGCACCTCACCGACGTCACCAACGCAGGCCGCACCATGCTGATGGACCTCGAGACCCTCGACTGGGACGACGAGCTGCTCGAGATCTTCGGGGTGCCGCGCGCGATGCTTCCGGGGATCCGGGAGTCGTCGGCGGTCGCTCCGTTCGGCACCACCCGCAAGGAGGGGCCGTTCGAGGGCGAGGTGCCGATCACGGGCATCCTCGGCGACCAGCAGGCGGCCACCGTCGGGCAGGTCTGCTTCGAGGCGGGCGAGGCCAAGAACACCTACGGCACCGGCAACTTCCTGCTCCTCAACACCGGCACCGAGATCGTCCGCTCGAAGGCCGGTCTGCTGACCACGCCGGCGTACAAGCTGGGGGACGAGCCGTGCGTCTACGCGCTCGAGGGCTCGATCGCGGTCACGGGCTCGGCCGTGCAGTGGCTGCGCGACCAGCTCGGCATCATCAGCGGGGCGGGGGAGTCGGAGTCGCTGGCGCGGCAGGTCGAGGACAACGGCGGGGTCTGCTTCGTTCCCGCGTTCTCCGGCTTGTTCGCGCCCTACTGGCGCTCCGACGCGCGCGGCGCGATCGTCGGGCTCTCGCGCTTCAACACCAACGCACACCTGGCGCGTGCGACGCTCGAGGCGATCTGCTACCAGTCGCGCGACGTCGTCGATGCCATGACGGCCGACTCCGGGGTGCGGCTGGAGGTGCTCAAGGTCGACGGCGGCGTCACCCTCAACGAGCTGTGCATGCAGATCCAGGCCGACGTGCTGGGCGTGCCGGTCAGCCGGCCCGTCGTACCGGAGACGACCGCGCTGGGGGCGGCGTACGCCGCGGGGCTGTCGGTCGGCTTCTGGTCGTCGACCGACGAGCTGCGCCGCAACTGGCGCGAGGACAAGCGCTGGACACCGGAGTGGGACGAGACCCGGCGCGAGAACGGGTACTCCCAGTGGAAGAAGGCCGTTCAGCGCACGCTGAACTGGGTCGAGATCTGACCGACTGACTCCCAGGGGGATCGATGCAACCTGCCGCCCTGTCGCCGCGAGCCCGCGCCAGCGCGCTCCGCGGGCTCGAGAGGCAGCACCTCGACGTGCTCGTGATCGGTGGCGGCGTGGTCGGCTCGGGCGCCGCCCTCGACGCCGCCACGCGCGGTCTCGCCGTGGGGCTCGTCGAGGCGCGCGACTTCGCGTCCGGCACGTCCTCGCGCTCCTCCAAGCTGGTCCACGGCGGCCTGCGCTACCTGGAGATGATGGACTTCCGGCTCGTCGCCGAAGCCCTCAAGGAGCGCGGCCTGCTGATGCAGCGGCTCGCCCCGCACCTGGTGCGACCCGTGCCGTTCCTCTACCCGCTCACCGGTCGCGGCTGGGAGCGTTGGTACGCCGGCAGCGGCGTCGCGCTCTACGACGCGATGTCGAGGACGAGCGGCTACGGCCAGTCCACGCCGCTGCACAAGCACCTCACCCGGACCGGCGCGCGCCGGATGTTCCCGTCGTTGCGCAAGGACGCGCTGGTCGGCGCGATCCGCTACTACGACGCTCAGGTCGACGACGCCCGGCACACGATGTTCCTGGCCCGCACCGCCGCGACGTACGGCGCCTCGGTCGCCTCCCGCACCCGCGTCGTCGGCCTGCTGAAGGAGAGCGAGCGGGTCGTGGGTGCCCGGGTCGTGGACCTGGAGACCGGCCGCGAGTTCGAGGTGCGCGCCTCGCAGGTCATCAACGCCACCGGCGTGTGGACCGACGAGACGCAGGCGATGGCGCGTGAGCGCGGGCAGTTCCACGTGCGGGCGTCCAAGGGCATCCACCTGGTCGTGCCTCGCGACCGCATCCGCGGCGAGACCGGCCTGATCCTGCGCACCGAGAAGTCGGTGCTCTTCGTGATCCCGTGGAAGCGGCACTGGATCATCGGCACCACCGACACGGACTGGGAGCTGTCCAAGGATCATCCCGCCGCCAGCTCCAGCGACATCGACTACCTCCTCGCGCACGTCAACGGCGTGCTCGAGGTCCCGCTCACCCGCGACGACGTCGAGGGCGTGTACGCCGGCCTCCGCCCGCTCCTCGCCGGCGAGGACGCCGCCACCTCGAAGCTGTCGCGCGAGCACGCGGTCGCCCACTCCGTGCCGGGGCTCGTCGTCGTGGCGGGCGGGAAGTACACGACGTACCGGGTGATGGCGGCGGATGCCGTCGACGAGGCGGTGCACGGGCTGGAGTCGCTGCAGGGGCGCCACGTCGGTGGATGCGTGACCGACCAGGTCCCGCTCGTCGGTGCCGACGGCTACCAGGCGCTCTGGAACCAGCGCCGCTCGCTCGCAGCGTCCTCCGGCCTGGCGGTCAACCGCGTCGAGCACCTGCTGGAGCGCTACGGCTCGCTCACCCTCGAGCTGCTCGACCTGATCGCGGCCGAGCCGGACCTCAAGGAGCCGCTGCCCGGCGCCGAGGACTACCTCTGCGCCGAGGCGGTGTACGCCGTCACCCACGAGGGCGCCCGCCACCTCGACGACGTGCTCACCCGCCGGCTGCGGGTCTCGTTCGAGACCTTCGACCGGGGCGCCGTCGCCGCGCCGTACGTCGCCGACCTGGTGCGCGGCCACCTCGGCTGGGACACCGACCAGCACACCCGCGAGCTTCAGCACTACCTGAAGCGGATCGAGGCCGAGCGCGAGAGCCAGCGGCAGCCCGACGACCTCACCGCCGACGCCGCACGCAAGGGTGCGCCGGACGTCGTACCGATCACGCAGGTGGAGGCGTCGGCGGTGGCCGACTGATCCCGTGGCGGACCGGTGACGCAGGCGCTAGCGTGTGCGCTGACCGTGACCCGGACCAGGGAGGTGAGACCCGTGACCATCGTCGATGTTCCCACGTGGGTGCTCCCCGGATCCGTCACGGAGCGCGCGGCCTGAGGCCGCCGGGAGTGCCCGTCACGAGAGGCATTCCCATGACCACCCTGAATCCTGCCGATCTCCGCACGCTCTCCCGCGAGACGTCCGACGGAGTCACCACCACCGAGCTCGTCCTCGGCGACGTCACCGCCGTGCTCTGGTCGCCCGAGGACGCCGAGCCCGGTACGCCGCTGGTCCTGCTGTGCCACAGCGGCGGACGCCACCGTCACCACCCGTCCATGACCGGCCGCGCCCGGCGGCTGACCGAGGCCGGGATGCGCGCCTGCGCGCTCGACATCGTCGGCCACGGCGGCCGCCCCCGCACGCCGTACGACGAGGAGGCGGTCGCGCTGATCCACGCGGCAGGCGGGCCGGCGAGCCCGTCGGGCCGATCGTCGAGCGCTACAACGCCGATCTCGCCGATCGTACGGTGCCGGAGTGGCGGGCCCTGCAGGCCGGGCTCCTCGCACTGCCCGAGATCGGGGAGGCGCCCGTCGGCTACTGGGGCATCACGCTCGGCACCGCCGTCGGCGTACCGCTCATCGCGGCCGAGCCCCTCATCCGCGCCGCCGCACTGGGTCTGTTCTGGCCGTCGACCCTGCTCGACGCCGCCCGACGGGTCACCATCCCCGTCGAGCTCGCCTTCCAGCGCGACGACGAGGAGATCCCGTTCGCCGGCGGCCTCGAGCTGTACGACGCCCTCGGCTCCGCCGAGAAGTCGCTCCACGTCAACGCGGGCCGGCACATGGCCTTCCCGAGGTTCGAGGCCGACTCCGCCGTCCGGTTCTTCGAGCGGCACCTCGGCGGTGTCGATGGTTGAGCAGCCTGGCCCGGTGGGCCTCGGCTTGCGCGCCGCGTCGGTTGCGACCGACAGCAGTTACGGGAAGAGTGGCCTCCGGTCGGGCGCCGTTGCCGCTCGCCGACGGCATACTGCTGGGCAACCGCCATCACCACCGCGCCCACGACACCCACTACGAGACCGAACGACTCGCGTCCGGCGACCTCAGGTTCCACCGCCGCAGCTGAGACCTCGACAAAGCCCGTTGAACCATCGGCCGTGTCGGTCGGCCGGCGTTACTAGGCTCGGTGCCATGGATCTCGAGCTGCGTGATCGTGTGTACGTCGTCACGGGCGGCACCCGCGGCCTCGGCCGGGCGACGGCCGAGGCTCTCGTGGCGGACGGTGCCCGGGTCGTCGTGTCCCGGCGCGACCCGGAGTCCGTGGCCGACACCGTGATGGCGCTGGTCGAGTCGACCGGCGAGGACGTCGCGATCGGGGTGCCGGCGGACAACGCCGATCCGGACACGCCCGCCTCGCTCATCGCTGCCGCGCGCGACAGGTGGGGGCGCTTGGACGGTGCGCTGATCAGCGTCGGCGGGCCGCCCGCAGGGCCGGTGTTGGCGACGGCCGACGAGGACTGGACCAGCGCGTTCGGGTCGGTGTTCCTGGGCGCGGTGCGGCTGGGGCGCGAGATCGGTGCGGCGCTCGGCGACGGGGGAGCGCTGGCGTTCGTGCTGTCGACGAGCGTGAAGCAGCCGATCGACAACCTCGCGATCTCCAATGGGCTGCGGCCCGGTCTGGCGATGGTCGCGAAGGGTCTCGCCGACGAGCTCGGGCCGGCGGGCGTCCGCGTCAACGGGCTGTTGCCGGGGCGCGTCGAGACCGGTCGGGTCGCCGAGCTCGACGCGAGCACCCCGGATCCGGCAGCGGCGCGCGCGGCGTACGAGGCTCGGATCCCGCTGCGCCGCTACGGCCGCCCGGCGGAGTTCGGGCGCGTCGCGGCGTTCCTGCTCTCGCCGGCCGCATCCTTCGTCTCCGGGGTCATGCTGCCCGTCGACGGCGGGATGTCACGGGGTCTCTGAGGGCTGCCGATCGGGCGTCGGTGTACGACGACCGGCCTGTCGGCCGCGCTCGGCCTCGGCGTCGGCAGCGGCCGCCGCGGCACGGCGACGTGCGGCGCGGTTGCCGTTGTTGCGCTCGTCCCAGGCGAGGTAGATGAATCCCCCCGCGCCGAGGATGCCGAAGAACCACCACTGCAGGCCGTAGAAGAAGTGCGGGCCGTTGGACAGGTCGGGCATGTCGTCGCGGCCCAGCTTCTTGGCCGGCCCGGGGGACTCGGACTTGAGCTGCACGAAGCCGCCGTAGGTCTGCATGCCGAGGGCCTGGCCGATCGCGGTGCTCGAGATCGCGCGCACGGAGTGGTCGGCGACCTCGGTGCTGCTGCCGGACCCGTCCTGGCGCACCCAGCCGACGATCGTGACCTTGCCGGTCGGGGGCGGCGGGATCTTGCTCAGCGGCGGCTCCGGGTTGTCGCTGGCGAACCATCCGCGGTTGACCAGCAGCACGTTGCCGTTCGACATCTTCAGGGGCACGACGACGTTGGCCCCGGGGTCGCCCTCGTCGTCGGTCTGGTAGCGCACGATGATGCTGCTGGCGGGGTCGTACGTGCCGGTGGCCTTGACGACCGTCCACTCCTGGAGGTCCCCGACGGGCCGGCCGGGAGCGAGCACGTCCGAGACGGGCTTCGGCGACTGGCGGTAGTTGGCGCGGATGATGGCGTTCTCGTGCTTGGTGTTCTGGAGCCGGTCGAACTGCCAGCCGCCGAGCCACCAGCACGCGTAGGCGAGCACGATGATGGCGAGGAAGAACAGCACCCAGCGGCGGGACAGCAGGAACCGCCAGGATTGGGGCCCGTCGGACGATGTCACGCAACAAAGGTAGGCGGCGTGCCTAGACTTGCTGCATGCAGGGGCTCCCACTGGTCGACCGTTTCGGTCGCGTCGCGACAGATCTGCGGGTCTCGCTGACCGACCGCTGCAACCTGCGCTGCACCTACTGCATGCCCGCCGAGGGCCTCGACTGGATGCCGCGCGACGACCAGCTCACCGACGACGAGGTCGTCCGGCTCATCGGTGTCGCGGTGGGTGAGCTGGGCGTCCGCGAGGTGCGCTTCACCGGTGGCGAGCCCCTCGTACGACGAGGCCTGGTCGACATCGTGCGCCGGGTCCGAGCGCTCGACCCGGGCGTGGAGATGTCGGTGACCACCAACGGCCTGGGCCTGGACCGCACCGCGGCCGCGCTGGCCGAGGCGGGCCTGGACAGGGTCAATGTGTCGCTGGACACGGTGCGCCCCGACACCTTCGCCGAGATCACCCGCCGCGACCGGTTCGACGACGTCGTGGCGGGCCTCGAGGCCGCCGAGGCAGCAGGTCTCGGACCGATCAAGGTCAACGCGGTGCTGTTGCGCGGCGTCAACGACGACCAGGCACCCGAGCTGCTGGGCTGGTGCGTCGACCGCGGCTACCAGCTGCGCTTCATCGAGCAGATGCCTCTGGACGCCCAGCACGGCTGGTCGCGCGACCGGATGGTGACGGCCGACGAGATCTTCGAGCGGCTGGCGGCCCAGTTCGCCCTGGCGCCGGCCTCCGAGCCGCGGGGGAGCGCACCGGCCGAGCTGTTCACCGTCGACGGCGGTCCGGCCACCGTCGGTGTGATCGCGTCGGTCACGCGTCCGTTCTGCGGCGACTGCGACCGCACCCGCCTGACCGCGGACGGCCAGATCCGCAACTGCCTGTTCGCCCGTGAGGAGTCCGACCTCCGCACCGCGCTCCGCACCGGAGCCGACGACGGCGAGCTGGCCGAGCGGTGGCTCAAGGCCATGTGGGGCAAGGCGGCCGGCCACGGGATCGACGACCCCAGCTTCCTGCAGCCCGACCGGCCGATGTCCGCGATCGGCGGCTGAGCCGCCGATCGGTCCTGCTAGGGCGTGTGCGTCACCGTCTCCTTGAGGAAGCCGCGCGCGCCGAGGAACGCCTCCAGCGACTCCCGGTGGGCCTCGCACGCGAGCCACCTCTTGCGCCGGTCCGGCGTGTGCAGCTTCGGGTTGTTCCAGAGCAGCTGCCACACGGCGGGCTCACGACACCCCTTGGCCGAGCAGACGTCAGGCTCCATCCGGGCCCTCGTCGTCGTCGCCGTCGTCGTCCGCCTCGTCGAGCTCGCGGTAGGGCGAGACGCCGTTGACCAGGCCCATGGTGTCCTGGCGCGAGTCGTTGGCGTTGGCCATCACGACGGCGAAGTACGGGAGGATCAGCGCGGCGCCGATCAGGATCGGCCACAGCCAGTTGACGTGGTAGGCGCCGGAGATCACCGCGCCCACGAAGCAGAGCGCGCGGATGCTCATCGACACGAGGTAGCGACGCTGCCGACGCGCGAGGTCGGCGGCCGGGCCGGAGCCCGCTGTGGTGATCCGGATGGCACCGGAGTCCGATCGCGCCATAGGTCGATCCTACGGCGGCGTACGACGACGGACGAGGGCAGTGCCGATAGGGTCGATCCATGTCCAACCGCACCTATCGCGTCACCGAGATCGTCGGCACCTCGCCCGACGGGATCGACCAGGCAGTCCGCAACGGCATCGAGCGCACCGGCCAGACCCTGCGCCACGTCGACTGGTTCGAGATCACCCAGGTCCGCGGCCAGGTCAAGGACGGCGTCGTCTCCCACTTCCAGGTGGGGATGAAGGTCGGCTTCCGGCTCGAGGACGACGAGTAGGGCCTAGCGGCACTAGGCCGTGTTGGTAAAGCCCCGGCCTGCTGCGCGCCGCGCTGTACGCACTCCGGCGGCGTTGCCAGCGCTCAACAGGCGCCCGGCCTGCGCATCGGCGCCTTGCCGGCGCACGCACATCGCGACGCTCGCGACGGCCCCGGCTTTACCAACGCGGCCTAGTCCCAACGGGTCTGCCGAGGGCCGGTCGCCGCCGCATACGCTCTGTCCGTGGAGAGAGCACACACGCTGGTGGTGATCCGGCATGCCAAGGCGGAGGACTACGCGGCCGACGACCATGCCCGTCACCTGACCGACAGCGGGATCGCCGCTGCCGACGATGCCGGTCGATGGCTCGCCTCGAGCGGCGTGTCCGCCGACGCGGCGTACGTCTCGGCGGCGACGCGCACGCGTGAGACCTGGGCACGGCTCGCCGGCGCGGCCGGCTGGTCGGTCGAGCCGGAGTACGACGACGCGCTCTACGCCACCGACGAGGACGGCGTGCTCGAGATCGTGTGCCGCACGGACGAGGCGGTCGGAACGCTCGTGGTCGTCGGCCACAACCCGTCGATCGGGGTGCTGGCGCAGATCCTGGACGACGGCGAGGGCGCGGCCGACGTCACCGAGCGGCTGGTGAGCGGCTACCCGACGGCCGGCGTGCTGGTCCTCGACGTGCCGGGCCCGTGGGCCGCGCTGGCGCCGATGGGCGCGCGCCCGCGCGCCTTCCACGTCGGCAGGGGCTGACCGCCCGACCGCGCGACTGGCTGGCCGTCGGTCAGATCGGCGGCGCCGGGGTCACGACCCCCGCCTCGCGGTCGGCCGCCTCGATGTCCTCGCGGCTGATGCCGAGGAGATACATGATGGTGTCGAGGTAGGGCACGTTCAGCGAGGTGTCGGCGGCCTCGCGCACGACCGGCCGGGCGTTGTAGGCGATGCCGAGCCCGGCTGCCGCGAGCATGTCGAGGTCGTTGGCGCCGTCGCCGATCGCGATCGTCGCGGCCTCGGGCACGCCGAGGTCGGCGGCGAACTCCCGCAGCGCTCGCGCCTTGCCGGCACGGTCGACGACCTCGCCGACGACCCGGCCGCTGAGCCTGCCGTCGACGACCTCGAGGGTGTTGGCGCGGGCGCGGTGGATCCCGAGGTCGGCCGCGAGGCGGTCGGTGATCTGGCTGAACCCGCCGGAGACGATCGCGAACCGGTAGCCGAGCCGGCGCAGGATGCGCACCAGGGTGCGGGCGCCCGGGTTCACCACGATCTGGCCGTACACCTCGTCGAGCACCCGCTCGTCGAGGCCCTCCAGCAATGCCACCCGCTCGCGGAGCGACTCAGCGAAGTCGAGCTCGCCGCGCATGGCCCGCTCGGTGATCTCGGCGACCTGCGCGCCGAACCCCGCGTGTGCGGCGAGCATCTCGATGACCTCACCCTCGATGAGCGTGGAGTCGACGTCCATCACGATCAGCCGCATGCCGTGGCGCAGCAGCGACGCCGGCTGGACCGCCACGTCGATGCCCTGGCGGGCGGCCTCCTTCGCCAGCGAGGTCCGCAGGCGTGCGGGCTCGATGCCGGAGACGTCCATCTCGATCGCGGTGACGGGGTAGCGCGCCATCCGCTCGATGCGGTCGATGTTGCCGCCCGCATCGGCGATGCGGCCGGCGACGGCGCCCATCGCCGCGGCCTTGAGCGGCGCGCCGATGACGGTGACGTGCGCGCGGCCGCCCGCACGGCTGCGGTTGTCGCCCGAGCCCTGCTCGATCTCCACGGCCATGCCGAGATCGGTCATGGCGGTCTCGATCGTCGTGCGCAGCCGTCGGCTGTCGTGGGGGGCGGTCACGAGGACGGCGAGCACGAGGCGTCGTCGTACGACGATCTGCTCGATGTCGACCACGGCCACGCCCGCCTGGGCGAGGACGTCGAAGATCGCGGAGGTCACGCCGGGGCGGTCCTTGCCCGTGACGGTGATCAGCAGGGTGTCGTTCATCGCGCCGAAGAGTATCGGGGTGGCCAGCCGTCGGGGGAGAAGGCCGCGGTCAGGGCGAGGCGGGCCGCCCGGTCCAGCGGGTCGAGCGCCTCGCGCCGGCGCGCCATCTCTCCGGCGCTCACGGCCGCCCCGTCGTCGGACGAGGCCAGCTCGACCACCTGCCACATCCGCAGGGCCCGCCCCGCGAGGTCCACGCACCGGGGAGGTACGCCGGGCGGCGCGTGCAGCCGCTCGCTCGCCCGCAGGTCGATCAGCTCGTCGGCGATCTCGGGCCGCCAGCGCCCCACGTCGAGCGCGGCCAGGTCTCGCGCGGCGGTCAGCAGCGCCGAGCGGAGCCCGCGGTCGGCCTCGCCCAGGTCCGGTGGCGGCCTCCGGTGCGCGGAGTAAGGCGTCCACTCGACCGCCCGCCCGACGGCGCCGGGCACCAGCCCGGCGCCGGCCCCGAGCAGGAGCACCGCCTCGCCGGCGTCGATCGCGGCAGTGCTGAGGTCGCGTGGCCCGCGCAGGCCGACCGGGTCGCCGGCCGCGGGGAACACCGCGGCGATCGCCGACGCCCCCGCGGACCGCTGCCGCGCGAGGTAGGGCACCAGCCCCGGCTCGTCCCCGACGACCACGTGCGCGACGTCGGCGCCGAGCACCGCGTCGAGCAGCTCGTCGGGGCCGATCGCGCCGTCCAGCCAGGCCGTTCCCCACCAGGCGAGGCGCGCCGAGACCGGCAGCGCGTCGTACCGGCTGCTCACGTGCTGCTCCCCGTTCTCATCGCCGTGGAGATTAGAGGATGCGGGCGCGTGATGGGCGACGTGGAGCAGGCGACCCTCGCCCTGCATCCTGTTAGTAGGGTTGCGTGCATGTCAGCCGTACTGGAGCTCGCCGACGTCAGCGTGCGACGGGGCGGCGCCAGCCTCCTCGACCGGGTGAGCTGGGTCGTCCGCGAGGGCGAGCGGTGGGTCATCCTCGGCGCGAACGGCGCCGGGAAGACCACCCTGATGCAGGTCGCCGCCACCCAGATGCACCCGACCGCGGGTGCGGTCGGCATCCTCGGCGAGCTGCTCGGCACCGTCGACGTCTTCGAGCTGCGTCCCCGGATCGGCGTGACTAGCGCGGCCATCGCTGAGCGGATCCCGCGCGACGAGACCGTGCGCGACCTCATCGTCTCGGCGTCGTACGCCGTGCTGGGGCGCTGGCGCGAGGAGTACGACGACCTCGACCACGCGCGTGCCGGGGACCTCATGCGCGAGGTCGGCATCGAGCGGCTGGCCGACCGGACCTTCGGCACGCTGTCCGAGGGGGAGCGCAAGCGGGTGCAGATCGCGCGGGCGCTGATGACCGACCCCGAGCTGCTGCTGCTCGACGAGCCCGCCGCGGGCCTGGACCTCGGCGGACGTGAGGACCTCGTCTCGACGCTGTCCGTGCTCGCCTACGACCCGGGCTCGCCCGCGACCGTCGTCGTCTCCCACCACGTCGAGGAGATTCCGCCGGGCTTCACCCACGTCCTGATGCTGTGCCAGGGCCGTGTCGTCGCCTCCGGGCCGCTCGAGGAGACCATGTCGGCGGAGGCTCTCTCGGCCACGTTCGGCATGCCGCTGGCGCTGTCCCACCAGGACGGTCGGTACGCCGCCCGCCGGCGTCAGCACCGCATCTGACGCCTGCTGCCGCAACCCCGGTTTCTCCCGGCACCCGCGGGGATAGGCTTCGAGCATGCACTGGATGAGCGACCACCACTGGGAGGTCTGGCTCGGCATCTCGATCCTGCTCCTCGTGGGCGAGATGTGCACGCTCGACCTGATCATGGGCATGCTCGCGGTCGGCGGCCTCGCCGGCATGCTGACCGCGATGCTGAGCGGCTCCTGGGTCGTCCAGGGCGTCGTCGCCGCCGTCGTCGCCCTGGCCATGCTGGCCGTCGTGCGGCCCTCGCTGGCGCGCACCCTGCACAGCGGTCCGGAGATCGCGACCGGCAACGCGAGGGTGATCGGCATGCGCGGCAAGGTCGTGGAGCCGGTCGGCCCGATGCAGACCGGCCGGATCGCGATCGACGGCGAGTTCTGGACCGCCAGCGCCGACGCCGAGCTTCCGATCGGCCTGACCGTCGAGGTCGTCGAGATCCGTGGGGCGACCGCGCACGTGCGGCCGGCCGAGGCCTCCGAGTTCGAGCAGTACCACCCACCCAAGGAGATCTGATGATCTACGTCATCCTGCTCGCCATCGTCTTCATCTTCGTGGTGGTGGTGCTGGCCAAGACGGTCCGCGTCGTGCCCCAGGCACGTGCGGGCGTCGTCGAGCGCTTCGGCAAGTACAAGCAGACCCTGCCGGCCGGCCTGAACTTCGTGGTGCCCTTTATCGACAAGGTGCGCTACATGATCGACCTGCGCGAGCAGGTCGTGAGCTTCCCGCCGCAGCCGGTGATCACCGAGGACAACCTCTCGGTCGACATCGACACGGTCATCTACTTCCGCGTGACCGACCCGATCGCGGCGACGTACGAGATCGCCAACTACATCTCCGCGATCGAGCAGCTCACCATGACCACGCTGCGCAACATCATCGGTGGCATGGACCTCGAGCAGACGCTGACCAGCCGCGACCAGGTCAACTCGGGCCTGCGGGGCGTGCTGGACGAGGCCACCGGCAAGTGGGGCATCCGCGTCAACCGCGTCGAGGTCAAGAGCATCGACCCGCCGGGCTCCATCAAGGACGCCATGGAGAAGCAGATGCGGGCCGACCGTGACAAGCGCGCGCTGATCCTGTCCGCCGAGGGTCAGCGGCAGTCGGCGATCCTCACCGCGGAGGGCAACAAGCAGTCCGCGATCCTCAACGCCGAGGGTGACAAGGAGTCGCGGATCCTCCGCGCGCAGGCCGACCGCGAGGCCCAGATCCTGCAGGCCCAGGGTGAGGGACAGGCCATCCAGACCGTCTTCCAGGCGATCCACGACGGCCGCCCGGACCAGTCGCTGCTGGCCTACCAGTACCTCCAGATGATGCCGCGCATCGCCAAGGGCGACGCCAACAAGATGTGGATCATCCCGAGCGAGTTCGGCGAGGCGCTGAAGGGCCTCGGCACGGCCATCGGCAGCGTCCCGGGCGTGCCGCAGGAGACCGAGGGCCCGCGGGTGCGCGTCGACATGGGCCCGAGCGAGCCGCAGCTGCCCGACGACCGCGAGGTCGCGTCCACGCAGGCCGCGGTCGAGCAGGCCATCAAGGAGGCCGAGGACGCGGCCCATCCCGGCCGCGAGGCCAGCGCGCTGCCGACCGAGTCGGACACGCCGGCTCCCGGTGCGACCTCGGACGACACGGGCGAGACGGGCGACACGGGTGAGGGCGACACGGGCGGGGCGACCGGCCCGGAGGCTCCGTGAGCGAGCGTCCCTTCGGGGACGAGCCCACACAGCCGGGAGGTACGCCGGGTGGCGGTCCGACGTACCAGCCGTATCCGCCGCCGGGCGGCTACCCGGCGCCGCAGCCCGAGCCCTACCCGGCCGGGGCGCTCTACCAGGCTCCACAGCCGACGAACGGACTCGCGATCGCCTCGATGGTCACCGGGATCGTCTGCGTGGCTGCGGCGTTCGCGCTGTGCGGCGTCGGCGGCATCCTCGGGATCGTGCCGGCCATCATGGGCCACGTCGCCCGCGGCCAGATCAGGCGCGACAACCAGGCCGGGGACGGCTTCGCCCTCGCCGGCGTGATCATCGGCTGGATCTCGTTCGTGGTCGCGCTGATCGCGATCGTGGTGTTCGTCGTGATCCTCGGCGCGATGTTCTCGCCGTTCTACGACTCGCCCGGCAGCGGAGGGCGCGGAGTCTCGGTCTGACCGAGGTCAGGCGCCCTTGGCAGCCTTGCGGCCGCCCGCGAGGCCGCGTGCGCCGGAGAGCACCGCGAAGCCCGCGACGGCCACGAGCCCGGCACCGGCGGCGAGGCCGAGCCGCTTCGACCTGAGCTCGATGACCCCGGTCGCGGCGTCGGTGCCGTCGACCGCCATCCCGACCAGGGTCAGGTTGCGCCGGGTCGAGCCGCGCGACACCAGCGTGACGGCGCCGAGGGCCGTCTCACGTGCACCGAACAGGCGCGTCAGGTACGCCGCCTGCGGGTTGGCCGCGGCGGAGACGCCGAACATCCGCGCGGTCAGATCGGGCGCGACCAGTGCGCAGATGCCGATGACGATGCGGCCCAGGGAGATGCCGGTCACAGGATCCATGGCCGCACCCTAGCGGGCCCTCGGGCGGGACGGCGCGCGCGGCGCGACAGTCAGTCGACGTACGCGCCGAGCCAGCGCGCGATCTCGTCGTACACGCGGTCGCGGGCGGGCCTGCGCGAGAGGACCACGTCGTGGATGGCGCCGGGCACTGCGACGTAGGTGACGTGGCGGCCGATGGCGGTCGCCCAGCGCCGGATCTGGCGCACGTCGAGCACGATGTCGGTGGTGAAGACGTCCTCGCCCATCGCCTTGGGCGCGCTGGAGCGGTCCGAGGAGAGCACGAGCACGGGACAGTCGACGTCGAGGCCGGCCTGCAGCTGGGCGTGCCCCGCGCGGATCGCGGCGAGCCAGCCGAAGCGCACGGGGAAGGACCCGAGCGGCTTCCAGTCGAGGTTGAACTCCCACTCGCCGTCGTGGTCCTTGTGCAGCCCGCGTGCGTAGAAGCCGGACACGTCGCGGGTCAGCTCGCGCATCGGCGCGCGCTTGCCGGCCTGGGCGAGCGCGAGGTTGGCCGGACGCGAGCGCATCCAGGCCGGCCCCTGCAGGTCGAGCCAGGGGGAGTTGAGGAGAACCCCCTCGAGGCCCTCGGGCCTCCTCGCCTCGGCCCACAGCGGCACGATCAGGCCGCCGGTGGAGTGGGCGGCGATGATGACGCGGGTGTGACCGTCGCGCTTCGTGATGCGCTCCCAGGCGGCGTCCAGCTCCTCGAAGTACGCCGACAGGTCGGCCACGTAGGTGCCGGACTGGTGGTCGCGCAGCGACCGGCCGTACTTGCGCAGGTCCAGGGCGTACATGTCGTGGCCGCGGTCGATCCACCACTCGGCGTACTCGGTCTGGAAGAAGTAGTCCGAGAAGCCGTGGACGTGCAGGACGGCGCGGTCGGTCGGCGCCGCCGCGGACCGGCTGACGAGCGTGGCGACGACCTCGCCCTCGAAGTCGGCCGCGAGGTCGATCGTCTCGGCCAGCCACGGCTCGCCGAGGACGTCGGTGGTGATCGTGGGACCGGGCTCGCTGCTCACGAGGGAAGTCTGCCACCTGCGTCGGCGCGCCAACTGCCCCGCCGGCGCTCGGCCGTCAGGCTCCGGGCCGGACGAGCCTCTAGCCTCCGGGGTGTGACCTCTCCGCCGAGCCTCGACCACCTGGCTGCCCTGACCGTGCTGTCTGGACGCACGTGGCACGCCGAGCCGCTGGTGCACGGGCGAGTCGAGCCGGTCGTGCGCGTGACCACCACCGACGACGTCGCGCCGCCGCTCGACCTGGTCGTACGGCGGGTGGGCCCGGCGCGCGGCGTCGACCTGGACGACGAGGGCCCGGCGACGGTCGCGGCCGCCGCGCTGGGGGTGGGCCCCGCGGTCGTGGAGTGGCGGCCGGAGGATCGCCTGCTCGCCGTCGAGCACGTCACGGGGCGGATGGTCACCCGCTCGGACCTGCTCCAGCCCGAGCCGCTGGCGCGGCTGTGCACCGCTCTCCGCCGGCTGCACGCCGCACCGGAGCCGTTCGGCCAGGACCTCGACCTGTTCGCCGAGGCCCGTCGCCACCCGGCGCTGGTGGGCGACCGGCTGCTGGCCGAGCTCGAGTCGGCCCTCGGCGCGCATCCGGAGGGTTCGGCGCCGTGCCACAACGACGTCGTGCCGGGGAACTTCCTTGACGACGGCGAGCGGATCTGGCTGGTCGACTTCGAGTACGCCGGCAACATCGCGCCGTCGGCCGAGCTGGCCTGTCTCGTGGTCGGCGCCGAGCTGGGGACCGCCGACATCCCGACCATCGCCGCGGCGTACGACGGCGAGGCGACCCCGTTGCGGGTCGCGCGGATCGCGCTCTGGCGCGTCGTGCAGCTCGTGCTGTGGAGCGAGTGGGCGCGCGCGGTGGCCAGCAAGAGCTGGGCGGACCGGCTGTCGGCCGCGCGCGACGAGGCGGTCGCCGACCCGGCCCTGCGCTCCTGGCTCGACGAGGTACGTCGTGGCTGACAGCCCGCGCCCGTCGTACGGTCCCTCGCTGCGGCCGTGGCACTTCGTGCTGGCGCTCGGCTGGCTGGCCCGGGCGTCGGGCTGCTGGTGGCGGGCGGGGTGCTCGGGCCGGCGTACGACCACAGCCACGGCCTGGTGATCGTCCTGGTCGTCGCCATCGACGTGGTGGCGCTGCTCGCGCCGGTGCTGGCGCTGCCACGGCGTCGGCCTGCCTCCGGTTGAGCGGCCTTCACGGTTCTTCAGCGGTGTGGCAGTGGGCGGAGGCCGTCGCCCTTAAGGTCTGCACATGACCGAAGCCGCAGCGCCCGAGGAGACGCTGGCGGCGATGCGAGCCCGGCTGCAGGAGCAGTGCCGCGTGCCGCCACTGCCGACCGACTGGGAGTGGGCGTCGGCGATGGTCTCCGCGGAGGGCCTCGACTTCGGCGGCGACTTCTTCGTCGCCGCGCCCCTGCAGACCTCGGAGGGGCCGGGCCTGCAGATGGTGCTGGTCGATGTGTGCGGCAACGGTGCGAAGGCGCTGCCGGCGGCGACGCGGCTCGCGGACACGATCCGGGGCCTCGTTGCCACCCAGCCGTACGACGGCGTCATGCCGGCCGTGAGCGCGCACCTGAACGCGTTGGAGGACCCCGAGGCGTTCGCGACCGCCTGCCAGGTGGTGCTCAGCTTCACGACCGGCCGCTACGAGATCCGCAGCGCGGGCCACCCACCCGTGCTGCGCTGGGACTCGGCCGCGGGGGAGTGGAGCATCGACTCCGCGCGGGGCATGGCGCTCGGCATCCAGGACTCCCCGGAGCTGCACCACAGCGCCGGCACCCTCGCGCCCGACGAGGGCCTGCTGTTCTACACCGACGGCGTCGTGGAGACCCGCACGTCGGACTTCGACGAGGGCGTCGAGTGGCTGCGCGACGTTGCCCGTAGCGAGCTGCGGCAGGGGTGGCCGGGACTGGCGGGCCGGCTCCTGGCGGACGTCACCCAGGGTGCGGACGACCGGGCGGTGCTGGTCCTGAGGCGGTGCCGCGGAATATAGTTGACATGTCACCAGTTGGGCCGGATGAACCCAGCGAAGGGAGCGCGTCAATGCAGATCGGAATCTTCAGCGTCGGAGACGTCACCGCCGATCCGACCACCGGACGGACCCCGTCCGAGCACGAGCGGATCAAGGCGCAGGTCGCGATCGCCAAGAAGGCCGAGGACATCGGGCTCGACGTGTTCGCGACGGGCGAGCACCACAACCCGCCGTTCATCGCGTCCAACCCGACGGCGACGCTCGCCTACATCGGCGCCCAGACCGAGCGCATCGTGCTGTCGACGGCGACGACCTTGATCACGACGACCGACCCGGTCCTGATCGCCGAGGACTACGCGAAGATCCAGCACCTGCTCGACGGCCGTGTCGACCTGATGATGGGCCGCGGCAACACCGGCCCGGTCTACCCCTGGTTCGGCAAGGACATCCGCCAGGGCATCAACCTCGCGATCGAGAACTACGCCCTGCTGCGCCGCCTGTGGAGCGAGGACGTCGTGAGCTGGGAGGGCCGCTTCCGGACGCCGCTGCAGGGCTACACCTCCACCCCGCGGCCGCTCGACGGCGTCGCGCCGTTCGTGTGGCACGGCTCGATCCGCAGCCCCGAGATCGCCGAGCAGGCGGCTTACTACGGCGACGGCTTCTTCCACAACCACATCTTCTGGCCCGCCTCGCACACCGCGCAGATGGTCGGTCTCTACCGCCAGCGCTGGGAGCACTACGGCCACGGCCCCGCGGACACCGCGATCGTCGGCCTCGGCGGGCAGTTCTTCATGCGCCGCAACAGCCAGGACGCGGTCGACGAGTTCCGGCCGTACTTCGACAACGCGCCGGTCTACGGCCACGGCCCCTCGCTGGAGGACTTCACGGCACAGACGCCGCTGACCGTCGGCTCGCCGCAGCAGGTCCTCGAGCGCACCCTCTCGTTCCGGGAGTACGCCGGCGACTACCAGCGTCAGCTCTTCCTGCTCGACCATGCCGGGCTGCCGCTCAAGACCGTGCTCGAGCAGCTGGACCTGCTCGGCGAGATCCTGCCCGAGATGCGCAAGGGTTTCGCCGAGGGCCGACCGTCGCACGTCCCCGACGCGCCGACGCACGCCTCACTGGTCGCCGCGGCGACCGCGGCCGAAGCGGCGATCGCAGGGGGTGAGGAGTCGTGACCGGCGTCGTGGTGGTCTCGGCGGGGCTGTCGGTCCCGTCCTCGACCAGGCTGCTGGCGGACCAGCTGGGCACGGCCGTCGAGAGGGCGGTCTCGGCCCGGGGCGCCGCGGTGGAGGTCGAGCACGTCGAGCTGCGCCCGCTGGCGCACTCCCTCGCCGACAGCATGCTGTCCGGGTTCGCCTCGGGCGACCTCGCCGCGGCGATCGCCAAGGTCGCCCGGGCGGACGCGCTCGTCGCGGTGACCCCGGTGTTCGCGGCGCCGTGCTCGGGGCTGTTCAAGACGTTCTTCGACGTCCTGGAGCAGGGCGTCCTGGACGGCAGGCCGGTGCTCGTAGCGGCGACGGCGGGCACCGCCCGCCACAGCCTGGTCCTCGACCACGCGCTCCGGCCGCTCTTCGCCTACCTGCACGCGGTCGTCGTACCGACCGGTGTCTTCGCTGCGAGCGAGGACTTCGCCGGGAGCGACGGCGCGCTGACCAAGCGCATCGAGCGGGCGGCCGCCGAGCTGGCCGCGCTCCTCCCGGGCGGTGCCGAGACGGCAGGCGCGGAGCGCGGGCCCCGGCGGGACCTCGTGGAGGACCGGTTCGCTGCTCCGGTCGACTTCGAGCAGCTGCTGCGCGAGGCCGGTGGAGACTCGATCCGCTGATCCCTGGTGCGGCTCGGTCCGGCTTGGCAGCATGGCGTCAACCGATCGAGAGGACGCCCATGCGCCGCACCGTGTTCGACGAGGACCACGAGTCCTTCCGCTCGACCCTCCGCTCCTTCATCGAGTCGGAGGTCGTGCCCCACTACCAGGAGTGGTTCGAGGAGGGCATCGTCCCGAAGGACCTCTACCTCAAGCTCGGTGAGCTCGGGGTGTTCGGCATCGAGGTGCCCGAGGAGCACGGCGGAGCCGGCATCGAGTCGTTCAAGTTCTCCGCGATCCAGTCCGAGGAGCTCGCGCGCGCCGGTGTCAGCTTCGGCGGCTCGTCGACCCACGTCGCGCTCTGCCTGCCGTACCTGCTGAAGCTCGGCAGCGAGGAGCAGCTCAAGCGCTGGATGCCGGGGTTCGTTTCCGGCGAGACGATGTTCGCGATCGCGATGACCGAGCCGGGCACGGGCTCCGACCTCGCCGGCATGACCACGACCGCCAAGCGCGACGGCGACGGCTACGTCCTCAACGGCGCGAAGACGTTCATCACCGGCGGCGTCCAGGCCGACCGCGTGATCGTGTGTGCGCGCACCTCGCCGCCGGAGGACGGCAACCGACGACACGGCATCTCGCTGTTCGCCGTCGACACCACGTCCGACGGGTACGCCGTCGGCCGCAAGCTCGACAAGATCGGCCTGCGCACCTCCGACACCGCCGAGCTGTCGTTCAGCGACGTGCACGTGCCGGCCGAGGACCTGCTCGGCGAGGAGGGCGAGGGCTTCTCCTACCTGGGCCAGAACCTGCCGCAGGAGCGGCTCGGGATCGCCTTCGGCGCCTACGCCCAGGCCGCTGCCGCCGTCCGCTTCACCCAGCAGTACGTCGAGGAGCGCAAGGTCTTCGGCACCTCGGTCGCGACGTTCCAGAACACCAAGTTCGAGCTCGCCGCCTGTCAGGCGGAGGTCGACGCCGCGCAGGCCGTCGCCGACCGCGCGCTCGAGGCCCACGACCTCGGCGAGCTGACCGCCGCCGAGGCGGCGTCGGCCAAGCTGTTCTGCACCGAGGTCGCGAGCCGGGTCATCGACCGGTGCCTGCAGCTGCACGGCGGCTACGGCTACATGAACGAGTACCCCATCGCCCGGCTCTACGCCGACAACCGGGTCAACCGCATCTACGGCGGGACCTCGGAGGTCATGAAGCTGATCATCGCGAAGTCGATGGGGCTCTAGCCCGCACACGCGAAGCGCCCCGGGGTCAGCGGGGCGCTCCGCGATCTCGGAGGTCGAGGAGGTTGCGCAGCAACCGTCTCGAGACCCCGTCAGTGCTGGTACGTCCCGTGGACGATCGCGCGCCCGGCCGTCTTGAAGGCAAGGTTGAACGAGACCACGGCCGGGCTGGCCGAGCCGTCGACGCCCAGGCTCTCCTCGTTGACGGCGTGGACCACGAAGAAGTAGCGGTGCACCTGGTCGCCGGCCGGGGGAGCGGCGCCCATGAAGCCCTGCTGGCCGCCGTCGTTGCGGACGTGGAACGCCTTGCCGGGCAGCTCGGCGTCGACCGCGCCCGCACCGGCGTCGAGCGAGGTCACGTCGGCCGGTACGTCGACGAGCACCCAGTGCCAGAAGCCGCTCGGCGTCGGGGCGTCCGGGTCGAAGCAGGTGATCGTGTAGCTCTTGGTGCCCTCGGGGCCGGCCTCCCAGGACAGCTGCGGCGAGGTGTTGCCGGCGTCGGCCACCTGGTCGTCCTTGAGGGGCTGGCCGTCGGTGACGTCCGCACTGGTCACGGAGAACGACGGTGCGGCGGGCAGCAGCGGGTACGGGTCGGGGGTCACGGGTCGCTCAAGGGTCATGCCAGCGAAGTTAGTCCGCACCCTGGGCCCACACCAGAGGGCCCCGTGAGCAGCGGGAAGAATGGGCGCCGTGACCGACTTCCCGCCGTACCTCTCCGGTCTGCGTCTCGCCGGTCGCCGCGTCGTCGTCGTCGGCGCTGGGCAGGTCGCGCAGCGGCGGGTTCCGCAGCTCATCGCGGTCGGTGCGGACGTGCACGTCGTGGCACCGGAGGCGACCCCGGCGATCGAGGGCCTGGTCGGCTCGGGCGAGGTGACCTGGCACCAGCGGCCCTTCGCGGACGACGACCTCGACGGAGCCTGGTACGCCCTCGCGCTGACCGCCGACGGTGCGGTCAACGCCCGCGTGATCGCGCTCGCGGAGGAGCGCCGGATCTTCTGCGTCCGCTCCGACGACGCGACCCGCGGCACGGCCTGGACCCCCGCGACCGGCAGGTACGACGACCTCACGGTCGCGATCCTCGGCAACCGCGACCCGCGGCGCTCGGCGGCGGTGCGCGACGAGGTCGTCGACGCGCTCCGCGAGGGCCGCATCGAGGCGCCCCACGGCCGTGGCGGCGCCGAGACGCGCCTTGGGAGCGTCGTGCTCGTCGGTGGCGGACCGGGGGAGCCCGACCTGATCACCGTCGCCGGACGCAAGGCGCTGATGGGCGCGGACGTCGTGGTGGCCGACCGGCTCGCTCCCCGCGAGCTCCTGGGCGACCTCCCGGCCGACGTCGAGCTGGTCGACGTCGCCAAGCTGCCGCGCGGCCGCTCCGCGCAGCAGGAGGAGATCAACCGCGTCATCGTCGAGCGGGCCCTGGCGGGCAAGCGGGTCGCGCGGTTCAAGGGCGGCGACAACTTCGTCTTCGGTCGTGGCTACGAGGAGATCATCGCCTGCCGCGAGGCCGGCGTGCCGGTGACCGTCATCCCCGGCCTGACCTCGCCGGTGTCGGTGCCGGCCATCGCCGGCATCCCGGTCACGCATCGCGGCGTCACCCACGAGTTCAGCGTGGTGTCCGGTCACCTCCCGCCCGGGCACCCGGAGTCGCTCGTCGACTACGCCGGGCTGGCGCGCATGCAGGGCACGGTCGTGCTGATGATGGCGGTCCGGAACGCCCCTGCGATCGCGGCCGCGCTCGTCGAGGGCGGCCGCCCCGCGGACACTCCCGTGGCCGTGGTCTGCGACGGCACCATGCCCACCGAGCGCACCGTCCTCGCGACGCTCGGCACCCTGGCCGAGCGACTCCACGCCGAGAGCGTGAAGCCGCCCGCGATCATCGTGATCGGCGAGGTGGTGCGCATCGCGCACCCCGAGGCGTTCGGGGGCTGAGGTTGGCTGAGCGCGTCGACATCGACGACCCGGCCGACCCGCGGCTCGCGGACTACCGAGACCTCCGCGACGTACAGCTGCGCAAGTCGCTGGAGGCCGAGCACGGCCTCTTCCTCGCCGAGGGCGAGAAGGTCGTGCGCCGGGCGGTGGCGGCCGGCGCGAACCCGCGCTCGTTCCTGATGGCGCCCAAGTGGCTGGACGGCCTCGCGGACGTGCTGTCCGCGTCGAGCGCGCCGGTCTACGTGATGTCGGAGGCGATGGCGGAGGAGGTCACCGGGTTCCACGTCCACCGTGGTGCGCTGGCCTCGCTCGAACGGCCGGTCCTGCCGTCGCTGGACGAGGTGCTCGACGGTGCACGCTCGGTCCTGGTGCTCGAGGAGATCGTCGACCACACCAACGTCGGCGCGGTCTTCCGCTCCGGCGCCGCGTTGGGCTTCGACGCAGTGTTGCTCGCCCCACGCTGCGCGGACCCGCTCTACCGTCGCTCGATCAAGGTCGCGATGGGAGCGGTCTTCTCGCTGCCCTGGACCCGCCTCCCCGGCTGGTACGACGCCCTGCCGGCCCTCTCCGCCCGCGGCTTCACCACCGTCGCGCTGACCCTCGCCGACGACGCGGTGCCGATCGAGGACGCCGTCGCCGGGCTCGACAAGGTCGCGCTGGTCCTCGGCTCGGAGGGCCACGGGCTGTCACCGCGCTGGCAGGCGACCGCCGACCGCCGGGCCATCATCCCGATGAGCCACGGCATCGACTCCCTCAACGTCGCCGCCGCCTCGGCGGTCGCCTGCTACGTGACCGCTCGGCGGTGATCTGGGCGGTCGTCGGCAGCTGTAACACGTCGTTGACGGAGCTGGTCGGCCGTTCGGGGCTGTAACACGTCGTTCGCCGTACTAGGAGGGCGTCCACTGCTGTAGAAGGTCGTCGCGACGCGCGTCTACAGCAGTGGACAACGTGTTACAGCGCGCCCACCCCACCCCGATCCCGGGTCCGCGGGCCGGATGTCGACGAGAGCGGCAGATGCTCAGCGATCTGGTGAAGCATGCTCTCCGAACCGGACACGGCAGGAAAACATCCGGTATACTTCGACCCATGGTGGAAGATCTGCGGACATACTCGGCCTGGGTCACGTTGCGTGACGCGGTGACGGCCTTCCAGGAGCACCAGCAGCCGGACGGATCGGCGCTCGGTGCGCCGGCCGGGCTGATGGACACGATCAGGGCGAGCATCGCCGAGCTGGCGTCGTGCTTCCCGCACGACGCGGCGTACCTCGAGGCGCTCGACGCCGACCTGGCGCGGTGGCAGGCGGGCGGCTTCGAGAAGCCGGACTTCCTCGACTCGCTGACCGCCTTCAACCCCTCGCAGGGGCGGGCGGACGGTCGGCAGCACCTCGTGGTCTTCGCGATGTACACCCAGAACGGCAGCACCGACCGCCACCTCGAGGCCGTGCTGATCCGCGAGGTCTGGCCGGAGTGGCTGGCCGGCCTCGAGCGCGACCGCTACGACAACCCGATGTTCGTGCCGGTGCGCTTCGACGACTTCACCAGCGGCTACGACACCCACTCGGCGGTGCTGTTCCCCGAGACGGTCGCGGTGCGCGAGACGCCCGGCCGCTACAGCTGGGGCGCGATCTTCTGCGACCGCGAGGCTGCCCGCTTCCGCGCGGTCACCTCCGCCGCGGCCGACACGCTCGGCATGGACCTCCCCGACGATGCCCGCGCGCTGCTCGCCGACCAGGCCAGGTGCGAGGAGGCCTACGTCCTGTGGGACCTCGTCCACGACCGCACCCACAGCCACGGAGACCTGCCGTTCGACCCGTTCATGATCCGGCAGCGCCAGCCGTTCTGGATGTACGGCCTGGAGGAGCTGCGCTGCGACCTGACGGCCTTCCGCGAGGCCGGCAGGCTGCTCGAGCAGGGCGTCGCCCAGGCGGCCGACGTGCAGCACGCCATCCTGTTCGACCGGCTGTTCCGCTTCCCGGTCTCCGGCACCCGGGTCCGCAACTACGACGGGCTCGGCGGCCAGCTGCTCTTCGCCTACCTCCACCAGCACGACGCGCTGCGCTGGACCGACAACCGGCTGCGCATCGACTTCGCGGCGGCCCGCGAGCACACCGCGGAGCTCGGCGCGGAGATCGAGCGGTTCTACCGCGCGGGCATCGACCGGCCCAAGCTCAACCACTGGCTCGCCGGGCACGCGCTCGTGTCGTCGTACCTCTCGCCGCATCCGGCGTCACGGTGGGCGCGGGCGGGGGAGACGCTCGACCTGACGCTGCCGCCGCGTCAGCTCGTCGACGACGTGCTTCCCGACGAGTTCCCGCTGAGCATGTTCTACGAGGCCCTGTCGCGGAAGCTCGGGGGAGTCATCGAGTCGACCAGGGGCGTGACCGGCAGACTGTCGGCATGATCCAGACGCGGCACGACCCGGCACGCATCGGCTTCGCAAGCGACAACTACGGCGGGGCGCACCCCGCGGTGATCGAGGCGCTCGCGGTCGCCAACAACGGCCACGTCAGCGCGTACGGCGCCGACCCCTACTCCGAGGCGCTGCCGGCCCTCTTCGGGGAGCTCTTCGGCGACGGCATCGAGGTCTACCCGGTGTGGAACGGCACCGGCGCGAACGTCGTCAGCCTGATGGCCCTCACCGAGCGCTGGGACGCCGTCGTGTGCACCACCGACGCGCACATCAACACCGACGAGTGCGGTGCGCCCGAGCGGGTCGGCGGCCTGAAGCTGCTCGCCATCCCGACCGAGCACGCCAAGCTGCGACCGGAGCAGCTGGCGATCCCGATGCGGGAGTTCGAGGACGAGCACCGCGCGCGCCCGAGCGTGCTGTCGCTGACCCAGAGCACCGAGCTCGGCACGGTCTACACGCCGAGCGAGGTCGCCGCCCTCGCCGCCATCGCGCACGGGTACGGCATGTCGGTCCACATGGACGGCGCCCGCATCGCCAACGCCGCCGCCGCGCTGGGGGTGCCCGTCCGGGAGTTCACGCGCGACGCCGGGGTCGACGTGCTGTCGTTCGGCGGCACCAAGAACGGCCTCGTGTTCGGCGAGGCCGTCGTGGTGCTCTCACCCGAGCGTGTGCGGGGCATGCCCTACCTCCGCAAGCTCTCGATGCAGCTCAGCTCGAAGATGCGCTTCGTCTCGGCCCAGCTCGAGGCACTGCTGCACGACGACCTGTGGCTGCGCAGCGCGGGCCACTCCAACGCGATGGCACGCCGGCTGGCAGCGGCGGTCGAGGCGCTGCCCGGCTTCGAGATCACCTCGCCGGTGCACGCGAACGCGGTCTTCGTGCGCCTCCCGCGTGTGGTCGCGGAGCGCGTGCAGCCCGACTTCCCGTTCTATCTCTGGGACGAGACCGACCACGAGCACCCGGTCGCGCGCTGGATGTGCAGCTTCGACCACACCGAGGCGCACGTCGACGCCTTCGTCGCCGCCCTGGCGGCCGCGAACGCCTGACGCCGAGGGCGGCCACCCGTCAGAGGAGCCCGGCGAACCTCTCGATCGACTCCTTGATCGCCGTACGCGCCGCTCCGCTGAAGGCATCCATGTCGAAGAAGCCGTGGATGAGCCCCGGGTACGTCGTGTGCGTGACCTGTACGCCGGCGGCCTCGAGCGCCGCGGCGTAGGCAGCGCCGTCGTCGCGCAGCGGGTCGAACTCGGCTGTCGCCACCACCGCGGGCGGGAGGTCGGCCAGGTCGCCGTGCATGGGCGCGATCAGCGGGTCCTGGGGATCGATGCCGTCCGGCGCGTAGTTGTCGATGAACCAGGCCATGGTGGACGCCTCGAGGAAGTAGCCGACGGCGTTCTCGGCGAGTGAGGGGTAGGACCCGCCGCCGTCGGTCACCGGGTAGATCAGCAGCTGCGCCTTGATGCCGGGCACCTGCTGGGCGACGACCGCGGCGAGGTTGCCCCCGGACGAGTCCCCGGCGACGGCGAGGACCTCCGAGCCGCCGAGGTCGGTCAGCCGGGACGCGATGTCCTTGGTCGCCGCGATCGCATCGAGCGGCGCCGCCGGGAATGTCGCCTCGGGCGCCAGGCGGTAGTCGACCGACACGACGACAGCGTTCGCGCCGGCACAGATCGCGCGCGCCATGTTGTCGTGGGTGTCGAGGTCTCCGATGACGAAGCCGCCGCCGTGGAACATCGCCACGGTCGGTACGGCGCCCGCGGACTCGGGCCGGTAGATCCGCGCCCTCAGCGGGCGGTCCGCGCCGGCTACCTGCGTCTCCTCCACCGACGCGACCGGTACGACGGTCGCGGGGTCCCGCATGTCGACGGTAAGCGTGCGGAAGGCGGTCCGGGCCTCCTCCGGCGTCATCGTCTCCATGGCCGGGTTGGCCGAGAGGAGCTGGAGCAGGGGCGCGATCTCGTGGTCGACTGGCATGCCGGCAACCTAGCGCCTCGGCGGTCGATCAGGTCGGCCACTCGGCGGGATAGTCCGGCACCGCCGCGTCGTGCTGCTTCTGGAGCTTCTTGCGGGCGCGGGTGGCGAGCCGGTCGCCGAAGACCGTGCCGGCCGTGTGGTCGATCTCGTGCTGGAGGCAGCGGGCGAGGAGCCCGTCGCCCTCGAAGCGCACTGGTTCACCGTCGAGGCCGTGTCCCTCGACCGCCGCGAAGTCCGGACGGGCGCACGGCACGAACGCACCTGGGAACGACAGGCACCCCTCCTCGCTGTCGTCGAGCCGACGCTCGCGGCCCTCGGGCAGGACCAGCCTCGGGTTGCAGACGACGCCGGCCCAGTGGTCCCCGGACGCGTCGGGGCAGTCGAAGACGAACACGGCCAGGTCCACGCCGATCTGGCAGGCCGCGAGGCCGACGCCGTCGGCGGCGTACATCGTGGCGGTCATGTCGGCGACGAGGGAGCGCAGCGCGTCGTCGTAGGTCTCGACCGGGCGCTGGGCGTGGTGCATGACGGGGGCTCCCCATCGCGTCATCGGCCGGACGGTGCCGTCCCGGGGCAGCTCGCCGTACGGCGCGTGCACGGTCGGCTCGGGCTGCTGGCTCTTCCCACGGGGCATGTCGGCAGAGCATAGGTGCGGCGCTTGCCCGACGTTGTGTCGGGCGACTCGCCGACCACCTGTAGCGCGGTGTGTAACTCTGAGTTACATTTTCTCCATGTCCCTCATCCCGAACTTCAAGCCAGGTGGCAAGCACGGGGTCCCGCGCAACGAGAGCCGTGATCCCATCGGCATCCTCGTGGCCGGGCTCAACCGGCTCGCCCAGAGCGACCTCATCGACAAGGTCGGTCTGCGCAAGCAGACCGAGCAGGCCGTGTTCAGCGTGACCCGCACCGGGTTCAAGACCATGACGAACGCGAGCCGCACGTTCTCCAAGTCCGGCAAGTCGGGTGCGCCGGGCACCCGCCCGGTGTTCACCGCCGGCACCGGCCCGTTCGACCTCACGCCCGGCGAGGACGAGCAGATGCTCGTCGACGTCGTGTCGGAGTTCGCGGCCGAGGTCGTCCGGCCCGCCGCGGCGCAGGCCGACCACGACTGCGCCGCGCCCGACGACCTCCTCAAGTCGAGCCTGGAGATCGGCCTGCCGATCCTGGGCCTGCCCGAGGAGCTCGGCGGCGTCTCGGAGGAGCGCTCGGCGATGGCCGGCACGCTCGTGGCCGAGGCGCTCTCGAAGGGCGACATGGGCCTGGCGGTCGCCACGCTCGCGCCCGGCTCGGTCGCCACTGCGATCGGCCTGTGGGGCACCGACGCGCAGCAGCAGACCTACCTGCCGGCGTTCATCGGCGAGGAGGTCCCGGCGGCCGCGCTCGCGCTCAACGAGCCGACCGTCCTCTTCGACGTCACCACGCCGTCGACGACGGCCACCAAGACCGCCGACGGCTTCGTTCTCAACGGCACCAAGAGCCTGGTCGCCCGCGGCGACAGCGCGGAGCTCTTCATCGTCGGCGCCCAGCTGGACGGCAAGCCGGTGCTGTTCCTGGTGGAGTCCTCGACCGAGGGCCTCAGCATCGCCGGCGACCCCGCGATGGGTGTCCGCGCCGCGTCGATGACCACCCTGGAGCTGAAGGACGTCAAGGTGCCGGCCGACGCGGTCCTGGGCGAGACCGACGGGTCGACGTACACCGAGTGCGTGCGGCTCTCCCGCCTCGCCTGGTGCGCGTTGGCCATCGGCACGGCCCAGGCCGTGGTCGACTACGTCACGCCGTACGTCAAGGAGCGGGAGGCGTTCGGCGAGCCGATCGCCCACCGCCAGTCGGTGGCGTTCATGGTCGCCAACATGGCGATCGAGCTGCAGGGCATGCGGCTGCTGACCTACCGCGCGGCCGCCCGTGCCGCCGCCGGCAAGGACTTCGGCAAGGAGGTCGCGATGGCCCGCAAGGCCTGCGCCGACCACGGCATGCGCATCGGCCTCGACGGCGTCCAGCTGCTCGGTGGCCACGGATTCGTCAAGGAGCACCCGGTCGAGCGGTGGTACCGCGACCTGCGTGCGATCGCGATCATGGAAGGGACGGTGCTGGTCTGATGGCCATCAACCTCGAGGTGCCGAAGAAGCACCGCGCACTCATCGACCAGGCTCACCAGGTCGCGATGAACATGCTGCGGCCGATCAGCCGCAAGTACGACATCGCCGAGCACGAGTACCCCACCGAGCTGGACATGCTCGCCGCGATGATCGACGGCCTGTCCGAGTCCGGCGCGAGCGAGGGTGCCGGCGCCGCCGGCGTACGACGCTCCGGCGACGAGGCCGACAAGGGCGTCAAGAACGGCTCCAACATGGCCTCGGTGACCTCGGTCGCCGAGATGTGCTGGGGCGACGTCGGCCTGCTGCTCTCCATGCCGCGCCAGGGCCTCGGCAACTCCGCGATCGCCTCGGTCGCCGACGATGAGCAGCTCGAGCGGTTCAAGGGCACGTGGGCGTCGATGGCGATCACCGAGCCGTCGTTCGGCTCCGACTCCGCGCAGGTCTCGACCACCGCGGTGCTCGACGGCGACCACTACGTCATCAACGGCGAGAAGATCTTCGTGACTTCCGGCGAGCGCTCCGACTCGATCGTGGTCTGGGCGACGCTGGACAAGAAGCTCGGTCGCGCGGCGATCAAGTCCTTCCTGGTCACCAAGGACATGGAGGGCGTGAAGGTCGAGCGTCTGGAGGAGAAGCTCGGCATCCGGGCCTCGGACACCGCCGTCATCACCTTCACCGACGTGCGCGTCCCGAAGGAGAACCTCCTCGGCTCGCCGGAGATCGACACCAAGCAGGGCTTCGCGGGCGCGATGGCGACCTTCGACAACACCCGCCCGCTGGTGGCCGCCATGGCCGTCGGCTGTGCGCGCGCGTCGCTGGACCTCACCCGCGACCTGCTCAAGCAGGCCGGCGTCGAGATCGACTACGACAAGCCGGCGCAGCTGCAGGTCGCTGCCGCGGCGAAGTTCCTCGAGCTCGAGACGAACTGGGAGATGGGCCGCCTGCTCACCCTCCAGGCCGCCTGGATGGCCGACAACCGCAAGCCGAACTCGCTGGAGGCCTCGATGGCCAAGGCGAAGGCCGGCCGGGTCGGCTCCGACGTCACGCTCGGCTGCGTCGAGCTGTGCCAGTCGGTGGGCTACTCCGAGGGCGAGCTGCTCGAGAAGTGGGCGCGCGACTCGAAGATCCTCGACATCTTCGAGGGCACCCAGCAGATCCAGCAGCTGATCGTCGCTCGACGGGTGCTGGGCCTCTCCAGCGCCGAGCTCAAGTGACGCGCTGAGCCTCTGCACCAAGCACAGCGGCCCGCAACCGGAGTCCTCGGTTGCGGGCCGCTGTCGCGTCGTACGGCGTTGCAGGCCGGCGTACGACGCCCTCACGTCACTTGCAGGAAGCGGTGCCCTTCTGGAGCTTCGCGACCTTGCCCTTGCGGATGACGACCGTCTTGGACTGGTGACCCTTCGGGCCGACGCAGGCCGAGACCTTGTTGCCCTTGACGCCGGTCACCATGACGGTGAACGGGGTCGAGGAGCCCTGGTGCTTGCTGACGTAGCGGGCCGCGGCCTTGTAGGCCGGCTTGGTGGTGACCTTCTTCAGACCGGCGGTGTTGCCGGACTGGCGGGCGCTGAAGTAGCGGCCCACGGCCTTCGCCTGCGGCTTCATGCCGAACTTGCCCAGCTTGACACTCGCGGCGGCGGTGGTGCCGCTGCCGTTGGCGCCGGCGGCGGCACCGGCGTTGTTACCGCCCTTGCCGCCCTTGCCCTTGCTGCCGGTGGTGCTGCTCTTGCTGCCCTTGCCGCCGTTCATCAGCTCGGAGGCCTTGGACTTGGCGGCGTCGGAGGCCTTGTTCTTCAGACCCTGGACCTGGGAGCTGCTCGCAAGGGCGCTCGCGTGGCTCTTGGCCGCACTCGCGACGTCCTTGCCGGAGCAACCGGTCAGACCGATCGCGGCAGCCGCGGCGATCGCAGCCACGGACATGACTCGACGATTCTGCATGGAATTCCCTTTCATCTACCGAGATGCCCCGAGACGGGCATTTCCTTGCCGGGTGGGCGCTGCTGCCGCACGCGGCCGCAGATGAACAACCTCCAGCCATGCAGAGGAGCCCCCCACTCCGCCTCTAGGAATACCACGTCCGGCTAGCCTGTCCGACCGTGCGTCCACTTCTCGTCGCCGCCACGGAGGCGGAGGCCCGCTACTTCCCCCGCGACCTCGACGTCCTGATAACGGGCATCGGGAAGGTCGCCGCGGCCATGTCGCTGACCCGCCGGCTGGCGTCGTACGAGGCGGATGAGCTGGCCGGGCTGGAGATCGTGAATATCGGCACCGCCGGTGCACTGCGGTCCGAGATGACCGGGCTGTTCGAGATCGGGACGGTCATCAACCACGAGATCAACGGCGACGCGATCCGCGCGCTCGGCTACGACCCGCGCGAGACGCTGCAGCTCGGACCGGCCGAGACCGTGCTCGCCACCGGGGACGTCTTCGTCACCGACCCCGCGCTGCGCGACGTGCTCGGCCGACGGGCCCACCTCGTCGACATGGAGGGGTACGCCGTCGCGTACGTCGCCGGCGAGTTCGGGGTGCCGGTGCGGCTGGTCAAGTACGTCTCCGACAGCGCCGACGAGACCGCCCACGACTGGAACACCCTGGTCGAGCACTGCGCCCGCGCCCTCGGCGACTGGGTCTCGACCTCGCTGGTCTAGGAGGTCGCGCAGCGACCGTCAAGAGGACCTAACGGCTGCTGCCGGCCCGCCTGCCGCGGACGACGCCGACGAAGTCCTGGTGGACGTCGCTGTCGGCGTCCTTGAGCCAGAGCAGCGCGATGGTCGTCGGGTCGAGTCCGGCGACGGTCCGGTGGACGACGTCCTTGCGGTGGTGGAGCCGGGCCAGTGACATCGGCACGATCACGATGCCGGTGCCGGAGGCGGCGACCTCGATCGCGTCCTCGACCGACATCGGCGGGAAGCTCAGCTGCTCGGCGTCGGGCGCCCAGCCGGAGGCGTGGGGGAGCACCAGCTGCTCGTCGGCCAGGTCGGCGAGGTGGATCTCGGTGTGCTCGTCCGCAGCCGCGACGAAGTGCTCGCGGGAGGCGACGACGACCGGCAGCTCGTCGTACAGCCGCACGCAGTGCAGCGGCGCGGGGGAGTCGAGGTCGACCGGAAGGCGGCCCAGCACCATGTCCGCGGAGCCCTCGTCGAGGTGTCGTCGTACGTCGGTGTCGTCCTCAAGCGGTAGGACCTGCAACCGGATGTTCGGGTTGCGTTCGCGCCACACCCGCACCCACTTGTCCGGCGTGACACCGGGGACGAATGCGATTCGCAGTTGCTGCATGTCGGTTGAGTATTCACACTTGATGGCGGAGAGTCCGAACTGGCTCTCGTGAGGAGGAGCCCGCGATGGCGACCTATGGCCCGGTGGTGCTCCTGAACGCGTCCTACGAGCCGCACGACGTGGTGTCGTTCCCGCACGCCGTACGCATGCTTTTCCGGGGCGTCGCCGTGGTCCACGAGGCCGACGGCGAGCGCTGGATCGGCCCCCACCCCTGGCCGCGCGTGCTCCGGCTGGTGCGGTACGTCGTCGCGTCGTGGATGTACCGCCCGGCGGCGTACGGGCGGGAGGCGGTGCTCAGGCGCGACCACTACCGCTGCGCCTACTGCGGGGAGCGCGCCGACACCGTCGACCACCTCGTCCCACGATCCCGCGGCGGAACCTGGACCTGGCTGAACACCGTGGCCGCCTGCGGCCGCTGCAACAGCCGCAAGGGCAACCGCACGCCCGCCGAGGCCGGAATGCGACTGCGGTTCGACCCCTGGGAGCCCACCCGAGCCCAGGTGACCGGCTGGCGTCACTGAGGTGGCTCCCCGATGTGCGATCGGTGGGTCTGCCTTGCTAGGGTTCTCAGGCACTCGTCCGGGTGGCGGAATTGGCAGACGCGCTAGCTTGAGGTGCTAGTGCCCTTATTGGGCATGGGGGTTCAAGTCCCCCCTCGGACACTGAATTGCTAGACAAATCCCCGCGCATCGCGCGGGGATTTGTTGCTTCTAGGCCGGTTGGCGGCCTGATTTGCGGTCTGCGGGAGCTCGGTGCACCCATGAGGGGGCACCCTGGTCGGGGTCCGATGGGGACCAGATGGAGCCAGTGAGTGACCGGCGGGGGGACTTGAAGGCGGTGGCTCAGCGGTGCCGCGAACCGGTTGCAGGTTCCGCACCAGACGCTGTTCTGACGCGCCCAAACGCGGCGATATGACGCACTCCCACCGGACGTCCGGGCCGGCGAGCTGCGCCGGGCGGACCGCCGAAGCTCTCAAGGTCGAATGCCACCCGACCCGTAGTGATGGTCCGTGGACCCAGTCCGTCGCCAGCCGCGCGCTCGCGCGGGATGCACTCCCGGATGCCCACGCAGCGAATGCCTGGACGCCCGTCAGGGCTGGGCATTGACGTTCAGCGGAGACCAGCGGAGTCGAGCCGACGGAGGAGCAGCGAGGCGAGGCCGAGATAGTCCAGCGCCTCGTCCGGGGTGTCGCCAATGTCGACCTCGTGCCCGCGTGGGTTGCGGATGCCGGTAGCAGCGCCGGCAAAGATGAACTTGAAGCCCTTTTGCTCGTCTATCTCGGACTCGGTGATCAGCGCGTTGAGCTTGATCTTCGCCCGGTCCTCGTTGAAGGCCTCCATCATCAGCGCGTACCCCGTCTTGCCGCGGAGGCCGCCGAGGCGCTTGACCTCCTTCTCCAGGAACTTGAATGCCTCGAACACCGACTGCTCCCAGTACCCGTCATCGAAGAGCTTCCGCACCTTCACCGGGAAGTCCGGGTGGATGTTCCTTGCCTCGAACGGGTGCGGCTCCTCTCGCTCAGTCGGCTCGGGAGCAGCGAGTTGCGATGAGACGCACGTCGCTGGCTGCTTGGCACCGACAGATCGCACGATGCGTTCGAAGCGGTCCAGCGGCCCGCTCACGACATCAGGTGCTTCTTGATGCTCGCGAAGATGGCGTCATAGGTTTCGGCGTCACCACCGGGCGGCAGGTTGACGTCGATCCGCACCGACAGGCCTACCTCCTGGCCGTTGCTGACCTTCACCTTGCCCTGACCGCCCCGACTTCCGTCGCCGTCGGACCTAGCGTCCTCGACAGACGTCTCGGTAACCTTCTTCGCGACTGACTTCTTCGCAGCGGTCTTCTTTGTGGGCGCGGCGCCTTTCGTTGTGGTCTTCTTCGTCGTAGTTGCTCTAGCCGGAATCTCGCCGTGGCCCGCGAGCGCCGCGAGGGTGAGAAATGTCGACGCCTGGCGGTTGCCCACAAGCTCGGAAGTCTTGTCACTGGACCGGAACCAGTGGGCCAGGGCCGACTTGTCGGCATCGAGGGCGTCGTCGCCCATATCGCTGAAGAGGTCGACGTAAGAACTGCGCAGCGCCGCCTCCATGCCCTCCTTGAACGACTCGTCGTTCCCGTAGAGGAAGCCTGTGTTGTCCTCGACCCGGTCGCCGTCCTCGTTGATGAGACCGATGAACCGCAGCACGGAGATTACGTAGGACTCGTTGGCGGGAGCGATGTTGAATCGCTGAAGGTAGCTGGCGTCAACCTTCGGTGGGACGTTCTTACGGAGCTGCGTGAACGCCGCGATGAGCGCGCCCTGGCCGGAGATGTACGGGTAGTTTGGCACTGATCCTCCTGTTCCCCTTCGAGGTGGTGGGGACGTTACATGTCGGCGCCGACAGTCGGACGCGGAATGGACAATGCACATGCCATGGCAGGGGGCGGCCTCCACCGGCTAGGGCTACGACACGGAGCGCCCGAGATGCGCCGGCCCCTTAACGAGCCAGACCGGGTTGTTCTCCACACCTCATCGGACTCACGGACGCCGACGCGGGTATCCGCTACAGCGCCGTGAACCGCCCCGGCAAGTCCGGAGACTCTGACGCACCTGTCGGCGGTCGAGGAACGGGAGCTGTGATCCGGTGGCCGTACCCGTCCACGATTGGGCTCTGCTCGCTGGCCGGGAGGTTACACTTACGACACTTGGCTTGAGATGAATCGATTGAAGGTCGTGATGTCTGAAGGACTTGCTGAAGACGTTCAGGTGCTGCGCACTGCGCTGGCGTCCTCGCGCGACGGTGATGTGAGCGTCACCCTCAGCCTGCCGCGCAGCAGTGCCGAGAAGGTGCTCGCGCTCCTGGACGCGGAGCGCACGACTGGGGCGGTTGTCGTGCCCATCAAGGAGCTCTTCACCACGACCGAGGCGGCGACGATGCTCGGCCTCTCGAGGGCCACGTTGATGAAGGCGGTCGAGGCCGGCGACATCGACCACGTGAAGGTCGGCACCCATCACCGGATCCCTGCCGAGGCGATCTCGCGCTTCCAGCGCGCCCGCAAGGTCCGCCGCGACAAGGCGGCCCAAGCGCTTGCCGAGTTCTCCAACGAGATCGGCCTCGTCGATTGACGATCTCGGTCGTTCTTGCCGACGCCAACATCCTGGTCTCACGCACGCTGCGCGACTACTTCCTCTACGCCGCTGACAACGGCGCCATCGAGATCCGCTGGAGCCAGCAGGTCCTGGCGGAGATGTCGCGCAACCTGGAGCGGAAGTTCGGCCTCAACAGGGCTGCGACCACGCGGCTCGAGAGCCTGATGAACGACTACATGGAATACGCCCTCGTCACCGTCGACCCAGAGGACCTGGCCACGGTCATCGACGTCCCGATGGACGCCAAGGATCGACACGTCCTGGCCGCCGCCCTGTCTGCCGAGGCCGACATCCTGCTCACCGAGAACGTCAAGCACTTCCCGCGAGCCTGGATGGCTGAGCGCCACATCGAACTGCTCAGCGCAGCTGACCTTCTCCTCCGACTCGCGAGGGAGTTCCCATCGGCATTGCACGCGGCTCACCTGGCGACCGTGCGCTCCTCGCCGAAGTCCGAGGCCGAGATCTTCGAGACCTTGGAGGCGATCGTCGGCTCCACCGTCGTCGAGGCCATCCGCGACCTGACAGGCGGAGCTTGAGCAGCGGCTCAGACCGCTGGGACAGGAACCTCCTAGACTGGGCCACCAGAACACAAGATCGGTGCACCCCTGAGGGGGCACACGCCCGGAGCAACCGTGGGTAACAGGGACCAACGGGATGGGGCTTCACGCTCAGATCTGCAAACCTGCAGGTCAGCGTCAGATTTCACTCCGGTTCAAGTCCCCCTCGGACACTGAATTACTACACAGAGCCCCGCACTGCGCGGGGCTCTGTGCGTTCCTCAGGCGGTTCGTCCGTGGATCTTGCGGTGTTGCGCTGGAGTTGTGCGCCCTGGGTGCACCGCGCACCGCGGCCGACTCATAGGCCGGAGGGGACCGGATGTGCACAGTTGCGGCGCCAGCAGCACCTAGCAAGACACGTGAACGGTGCAGCGGGCGAGGAAGGACCGCAGCGAGTTGGGCCGTGGTCATCGTGTCGGGTTGGTAGGGGAGCAGGGTCGTAGACATAGCGCTTCACCCGGCGGCTGTCGCCGGGGCCCCGCCCAGCGTCGCCTCACCACGCGAGGCCGAGACCTCGACGCTAGGCGGCCCATGACATGAGGTCTTGGCTCAGACCACCACTCTATATAGAATGTGCCCTGTTCCTATACATAGGAGGCATCATGGCCGTCACGAGTGTGGACATTGATCAGGAGCTCCTCGGCGAAGCCAAGGCAGCTCTCCATCTGACCACGACCAAGGACACCGTCGCTCAGGCGCTTCGCGAAGTCGTGATGCGCCGCCGTCAGTCGGCTGCGCTCGGCGGTCTGGCTGCGATCGAGTTCGACCTGAACCCGACGAAGGTCGAGCATGACTCAGCGGCGGCTCGCTGACCTGGAGCCACCGCAGCTTGACCAACACTTCCTGATCGACAACTCGGTATGGCAGCGCCAGAGCCAGCCGCTGGTGCGTCAGACGATGGACCGGCTGCTTGCGCACAACTCGCCGTGGGCGATCTTGACGTGTCCGGAGGTTGTTGCGGAGGTCGGATTCAGTGCGCGTAGCGGCTCTGATCACGACGCTGTCCGCCAGTATCTGCTCGAGTTCCCGCAGTGCCAGGAGCCGGCGAGCGTCGAACTCGTGCTGGAGATCCAGAATGCGCTGTTCAATGGCGGACTCTTCCGGGCGGTCGGCGCGCTCGACACCGTGATCGCGGCCTACGCCATCGCCAACGATGCGACCGTCATGCACTACGACCGCGACTACGAGCACGTCGCGAGCGTCCGGCCCGACTTCCGGCAAGCCTGGATAGCGCCTCACGGAGCGCTGGACCGCTGAGTGCGGACACCAGCAGCGATCTTCCGCGCACCCGCGGCGGTAGGACGTACATTCGAGTCGCGCGTACTGCGAGTTGTGTTGCAGGCTGGTGTGCATGACATCTGAGCGTCCACGCACCCTGGGATTCGCGGTGTGGAGTGAGGACGCCGCGCTGGTCCGCGAACTGTTGAGCGCCGGCGTTGATCCGAATTCGGACGGACTGATCTGCAACGGCGTCACGCCGTTGATGGAGTCCGTCAATGAGCCGGAAGCCTTCTACGACGAGATTCGTCAGAGCGTGACGCGCATGCTGCTGGAGGCTGGAGCCGAGGTCGGGCTCACCGACACCCAGGGACGCACGGCGCTCCACTACGCTGCGCGGGCCGGGGCGGAAGTCGTCAACCTTCTGATTCGGGCCGGCGCCGAGGTCGACGCGGCTGACTTGGCCGGCAATACGCCTCTCCACGAGGCCAGCGACGCGGCTTGTGTCGGCGCGATCGAGACGCTGGTTCGTGCCGGCGCCAACGCCGACATGGCCAATCACGAGGGCATTACGGCACGCGGGCCTCTGCTTGCAGGCAAGACCATGGAATCGGCGAGAGACCTGTGAGGCGCGCCTTCGGCGCCCTCGCAGTGGGACTGCTGCTCGCGCTCGCTGCCTGCGGGTCGCATCCTCGTTCGGGGCCGACCGCGGTCACCACCTATTCCGCTGACAACGGCCCGCTCGAATTCGGCACAGGAGGGCAGGCGCTTGACCCGCCTCGCCACTTTCGACGTCTCTGGTCGGCCAGCATCGGACAGTTCTTCCTCTGCTCGCATGGCTCGATCCCGATCGTCCTGACCGGCGTGAAGACCAAGTCGGCCGGGCTCGTCAACGTCCGCGCCCTCGTGCACCGCGTCACCCCGTCGTCCCTGACCCGTGTGCCCGCGAAGCGGCGGTGGCGGTACGGCGTGTTCGGGTCGTCTCTGGGTGCGCCGCCACGCTTCGACGGGAGTGGGACGTCTCCGCTGGGGAGCTACAGCACCGCGATCGACGGGCTCAAGGTGCCCACCTGCCGCGACGACGAGAGGTGGGACAGCCAGTTGAGCCGCGGACAGATCCCGGGCGGCACCTACACCGAGCTGGTCATCGCCGCCAGCACAGACCGACATGGCGGCCGTTTGCAGCAGCTCTGGGTCGACTTCACGATGGCCGGCCGGCCGGCCCGTGAGCAGCTCGGGTGGAAGCTCATCCTGTGTGGCGACGACCCCCAGCTTGCGTCGATGTGCCGTTGACGCGGCGCAGAGCTCGGAGAGCAGTCGGAATCGGTGTACCCCCTGAGAGGCACGCGTCGTTGTGGAACCGTGGGTCAGCCGATGACGTCGCGGTCGCGCAGGTCGGCGACGGCGGCGGCGTCGTAGCCCAGACCGGCCAGCAGCGTGTCGGTGTCGGCGCCCGGGCGGGGTGCGGCGCCGGGAGTCGGTGCCGGCGTACGGCTGAACCGGGGTGCGGGTGCCGGCTGACGCTTGCCCGCCACGTCGACGAAGGTGCCGCGGGCGGCGTTGTGGGGGTGCTCGTGCGCCTCCCACGGAGACAGGACGGGGGTGACGCACGCGTCGACACCGTCGAAGACCTCGGTCCACTCCGCTCGCGTCCGGGTGCGGAACACGTCGGCGAACACTGCGCGGAGCTCGTCTGCCCGGTCGGTGTCGAAAGGATGGGGGAGCGCGGCACCGGTCAGACCGAGCTTGTCGAGCAGGAGGGCGTAGAACTGCGGCTCCACCGCACCGACCGCCATGAAGCCGCCGTCGCTGCACTCGTAGGTGTCGTAGAAGGCGGCGCCACCGTCGAAGAAGTTCGTGCCGCGCTGGTCGGTCCAGAGGCCGGCCGATGCCATGCCGTGGAAGAAGGTCGTCAGCAGGGCCGAGCCGTCGACCATCGCGGCATCGACGACCTGACCTTCGCCCGAGACGTCCCGTTCGCGGAGGGCGGCGAGCACCCCGATCGCGAGCAGGAAGCCGCCGCCGGCGAAGTCCGCGACGATGTTGAGAGGCGCGTACGGCCGCTCGCCGGCTCGCCCGATCGGCTCCAGCGCCCCCGAGACGGCGATGTAGTTGATGTCGTGCCCCGCAGCCGAGGCGAGCGGACCGTCCTGCCCGAATCCGGTGAGGCGACCGTAGACGAGGCCGCGATTGACCTTCCAGCAGTCCTCGGGGCCGATGCCCAGCCGCTCGGTGACGCCGGGGCGGAAGCCCTCGACGAGTACGTCGGCGTCCCGGATCAGGTCGAGCACGACCTGGACGCCCTCGGGCGAGCGGAGGTCCACGGCGATGGACCGCTGGCCGCGGTCGAAGTAGCCGGACGGCACGGACAGGGCGTCCCCACCGCCGGCGCGCTCCACACGGATCACCTCCGCGCCGAGGTCGGCGAGCACCATGCAGCCGAACGGTGCGGGCGCCAGGCTCGCGAGCTGGACGACCTTGAGACCACCGAGCGGGCCGGCCATCAGACGTCCCGCGGGAGGCCGAGCATGCGCTCGCCGATGACGTTGAGCTGCACCTCGGTGGTACCGCCGTAGATCGTGGTCGCGCGCCCGGCCAGCAGCTGCTCGATGGCGTGGTCGCTGGGCTCGCCCGGCACCGAGGCCGTGCCGGCGACGCCGAGCTCGTCGACGATGAACTCCGCGATCTTCTGGCTGATGCCCATGGCCAGGAGCTTGCCGACCGACGACGACGTGCTGGCGTCGGCGCCCATCAGCTGCTTGAGCACGATCCTGGCGCTGATGACGTCGATCGCCTGGCTCTCGGCGAGCAGCTCGCCGAGGCGGACCTTCGCAGACGGGCCCAGGTCGCGCCCGTCGGCGAACCGGAGGAGATCGCCGTCGTTGGCGTAGGCGTCCATCTTCTGGCTGAGCGCGACGCGCTCGCTGCCGAGAGTGGTGCGGGTGACCTCCCAGCCGTGGTTGACCTCGCCGACGACGTACTCGTCGGGGATGAAGACGTCGTCGAAGAAGACCTCGTTGAACAGCGCGGAGCCCGTCATCTCGCGCAGGGGCCGCACCTCGACGCCATCGGTCGACATGTCCAGGAGGAAGTAGGTGATCCCCTGGTGCTTGGGCGCCTCGGTGTCGGTGCGCGCGATGAGGATGCCCCAGTCGGCGAACTGGGCCATCGAGGTCCAGATCTTCTGACCGTTGATGCGCCACCCGTCGCCGTCGCGCACGGCCTTCGTCTGCAGCGAGGCGAGGTCCGAGCCCGCCCCAGGCTCGCTGAAGAGCTGGCACCACATCAGGTCGCCGCGGAGTGTCGGTACGGCGAGCTGCTGCTTGAGCTGCTCCGATCCGTGCCCGACGATCGCGGCCAGCGCCCACACGCCGATGAGCAGGCTCGGCACCTGGATGCCCGACGCCTTGAGCTCCTGGGCGATGACGACCTGCTCGAGCGGACCGGCCGCGCGACCGTAGGGCTTCGGCATGTAGGGCATCACCCAGCCACCGTCGCCGAGCGCGACGAAGCGCTCCTCCTCGTCGGTGATCGCCGCGATGGCCTCGAGCTCGCCGCGGACCTGCGTGCGGATCGCGTCGGCCTCGGCCGGCAGCTCCAGCTCCGTGGACCGCCCGACACCGGCCAGGGCCGCGTCCGCGACACGGAGTGCGCGCGCCTCGTGACTGCCCAGCTGCGCGCGGAGCGCGAGCGCGCGGCGGTAGTAGAGGTGGGCGTCGTGCTCCCAGGTGAAGCCGATGCCACCGTGTGCCTGGATGCAGTCCTGGGTGACCTCGACCGCGAGGTCCGGCACGAGCAGAGCCGCCACCTCGGCGGCGAAGTCGGCGGTCACGTCGCCCTTGTCGAGCGCTGCGGCGGCGTCCCACACGGCCGCCCGGGACTGCTCGAGCGCGATGCCCATCCGCGCGCACTTGTGCTTGATCGCCTGGAACTGTCCGATCGGGCGGCCGAACTGCTCCCGGATCTTGGCGTACTCCGACGCCTTCGCCACGGCCCACGCCATCACGCCCGTCGCCTCGGCCCCCAGAACCACGGCGGCGATCGATCGGACCCCGGCAGCGTCGATGGCGAGCAGGGAGCCGACGGCCAGGCCGTCAGCCACCACCCGCGCCGCACCGCGGACGACGTCGACGCCGTCCTGGGCACTCACCCGGACCCGGTCTGCTCCGACGAGGATCCAGCGGACTGCGCCGTCGGTCGTCACGGGCAGGACGAGGTGGTCCGCGTGGACACCGCCGAGGACAGCGTTCCAAGCGCCGCTGACCGTGCCGTCGGCGAGCTCCGGGGCGCCGTTGGCCTCGAGCGCGACGGCGGCCGTCGTCGTGCCGTCGACGAGCCGGGGGAGGAGCGAGATCCCGTCCGCCCCGCCGTCGGCCTGCAGGACCGCCGAGGCGAGGACGGTCGGGACGAGCGGGCCCGGCGGGACGTGTCGGCCGAGCGCCTCCAGCGCCACAGCGAGCGTCAGCAGTCCGCCGCCCGCGCCGCCGTACGACTCGTCGATGTGGAGGCCGAGCAGGTCGTAGTCGACCAGCGACTTCCAGAAGACCGGGAACTTCTCCTCGGCCGGGTCGTCGATCTGACGGCGTACGACGTCGCTGCCGATCGCGCTCTCGGCGAGGTCCGCCACGGCGTCGGCGAGGGCGCGGTGCTCCTCGGTCAGGCCGAGGCCGAGCTCGTAGGACTGGCGTGCCATGTGGGTGCTCCTGGGTGGTGTGGTCGGCTCGACCGACCCGGGTGGAAGGGGATGCGATCAGCGGCCGGCGAGCAGGCCCTTGGCGACGTGGGTCACCTGGACCTCGTTGCTGCCGGCGTAGATCATCAGCGACTTGGCGTCGCGGGCGAGCTGCTCGACGCGGTACTCGGCCATGTAGCCGTTTCCGCCGAAGAGCTGCACCGCCTCCATGGCGACATCGGTGGCCGCCTGCGTGGAGTAGAGCTTCATCGCCGACGCCTCCGAGAGGGTCGGCATCCGGCCGGCGCGCAGCTGGCCGAGCGCCATGAAGACCATGTTCTGCACGTTGATCCGCGCGACCTCCATCTGCGCCAGCTTGAGCTGGACGAGCTGGAGCTCGCCGATCGGCCGCTCCCACAGGGTGCGGGTCTTCGCGTAGTCGACCGAGAGCCGGTGGCACTCGTTGATGATGCCCAGCGACAGGATCGCGCAGCCGACGCGCTCGACGACGAAGTTCGCCCGCGCGCTCTCGCGGCCGTCGTTGGCGCGGTCGGATCGGTCGAGTGCCTTCTCCCCGCCGAGCAGGCGGTCCATCCCGAGGTGGACGTTGTCGAAGAACAGCTCGCCGGTCGGCGAGGACATGATGCCCATCTTCTTGAAGGGCTTGCTCTGCGTCAGACCCTCCATGCCCTTGTCCAGGACGAACGTGAGCACCTGGCGGTCGCGCATGGGGGTGCCGTCGCCGTCGTCGAGCTTGGCGTAGACCACGATCACGTCGGCGTACGGGCCGGAGGTGATGAAGGTCTTGTGGCCGTTGAGGACGAACCCGTCGCCGTCGCGACGCACGGTCGTCTTCATGCCGCCGAACGCGTCCGATCCGGACTCGGGCTCCGTGATCGCCCAGGCCGCGATGTGCTCGGCGGTGGCGATCTTGCGCAGCCAGCGCTCCTTCTGCTCCAAGGTGCCCTTGGCGGCGATGGTGCCGGCGCCCAGGCCGAGGGAGACGCCCATCGAGACGACCGCGCCCAGGCTGACGCCGGAGAGCTCGCTGAGCAGCACCGCGCCCATCGAGTCGATGCCCTCCATGCCCGCGAGCGGGTTGGCGGGTGCCGACTTCTTCTCGGCTCGTGCCGCCCTGACTGCCGCGGCCTCCTCGGGGGTGCGCTCGGCGCGCTTGCGCTCGGCCGCCAGCAGCTTGTCGACGGCCTCGCCCGCCATCGCGTCGATGCCGAAGTCGGCGAACAGCTGGCGCGCCATGTCGAACGGCGGCAGCTCGCCGGTCTCCAGCTCGTCCTGGATGGGCCGGACGTTCTTCTCGATCCACTCCCGCACGCTGTCGCGCACGGCGATGTCCATGTCGGACCAGGCGATCATCGGTCCTCCTCAGCCGAGGCGGTCGGCGAGGTCCGCGATCTCCCACGGTCCCTCGGACTCGATGGCGGACACGTCGGTCCAGCCGGCAAGCTCCTGGATGACGCCGCCCTGGACCGCGTAGACCTTGCCGGTGAGCTTGCAGTCGGCGGCGGCAAGGCGGGCGATCAGCGGGGAGATGTTGGCGGGGCTGAACGCGTCGAACTCGCCCTCCGGGACCTCGGCCGCGAAGATCGCGCCCATGCCCGGGGTGGCCAGGGTGAGGCGGGTGCGGGCGATCGGGGCGATCGCGTTGACGCGTACGCCGTACCGATCGAGCTCGTCCGCGGCGACCAGCGTCAGCGCGGCGATGCCGGCCTTCGCGGCCCCGTAGTTGGACTGACCCGCATTGGGCATGAAGGTGCCCGAGGCCGAGGAGGTGTTGATCACCGAGGCGTTGACGTCGACGCCCGCCTTGGTCTGCTCCTTCCAGTACGCCGCCGCGTGGTGCAGCGGTGCGGCGTGTCCCTTGAGGTGGACCGCGATGACCGCGTCCCACTGCTCCTCGGTCATGTTCGGGATGAAGGCGTCGCGCAGGATGCCGGCGTTGTTGACCAGGATGTCGAGGCCGCCGAGCTCGTCGATGGCCTGCTTGACCATCCGCTCCGCGCCCTCCCACGAGGCGACGTTGTCGTAGTTGGCCGCTGCCGAGCCGCCGGCCGCCACGATCTCGTCGACGACGCCCTGCGCTGGCGTGGTGTCGGCGCCGCTGCCGTCGTTGGCGCCGCCGAGGTCGTTGACGAGGACCTTCGCGCCCTCCTTGGCCAGCAGCAGCGCGTGCTCGCGGCCGATGCCGCGGCCCGCTCCGGTGACGATGGCGACGCGTCCGTCCAGGGTTCCCATGAGTCTGTGTTTTCCTTTTCTGAAGGTGGTCGAGCTTGTCGAGACCGGTCAGTCGGTGAAGACGGCCAGGCCGTCGCGGATGACGAGGTCGTCGCCGACCGCCGTCTGGAAGCCGTACGCCGCGGTGCCGGCCTCGACGGTGGCGTCGTCGAGCTGCCAGAAGGACGTGGTCATGTCCTGGCCGGGCAGCACGGGCTTGGCGAAGCGGACGGCGAAGCGCTTGAGGCGGTTCACGTCGCCGCCGGCGAGCTCCTGCAGGGCCGCCCACGAGGTGAACGCCATCGTGCAGAGGCCGTGGTTGATGATGCCGGGCAGCCCGGACATCTGCGCGATCTCCTCGTCGAGGTGGATCGGCATCGGGTCGCCCGAGGCCGGGGAGTAGCGGAAGGTCTGGTCCTCGTCGACGTGCTGGGTCACCCTGGCGACCGGCGCGGTCGCGGTGACCTCCTCGGCGAGCGCGTGGCCCGGAGCCAGGTCGCCGACGGTCTGGCCGGCGTCGACGCCGCGGAAGAACGCGGTGATCCACTGCTCGTTGACCAGCTCGCCGTCCTGGTCGCGGCTCTCGGCGTACACGACGACGGTGGAACCGGTGCTCAGCGTGGCGTATCCGGTCGCCCGGGCCTTGCAGGTGAGCACGTCGCCGGGCCTGATCGGCCGGTGGAAGTGGAAGTCCTGCTCGCCGTGGACCAGCTTCATCAGCAGGCTGACCGGCGCGACCTCGAGGGCAGCGGGTGCCATCGAGAAGAAGGTCGGCACGACCGCGAACACCGGCGGGGCGATCTCGCCCTCGAGATGCGCCTCGATCGGGTCGTTGGTCGCCGCGGCGTACTCGGCGATGCGCTCGGCAGTGACCTCGAAGACCTCGTCCTCTGTCCACTGTCCGAGGCCGCTGTCCTCGAAGGTCACTGCCGTCATCGCGCTCTCCTCAGCTCCTGTCGGTCCGTGTCGCTCGGCGTCAGCCGAGGTTCGCGGCGAGCTTGCCGAGCGAGGTCTCGAGGTCGGCCTGGGTGTTCTTCGCGACCGCCTTGCCGATGGGGCCGACGATCATCGTGCCGCTGAACTCGGCGTCGATAGTGGCGTCGGAGCCGGCGGCGGTCGGGACGACCGACATCGAGAACTTCACCTTGACGCCGGCCATGCCGGTGCCCTCGATGGTCATCGAGGACGGCGGGTTCGCCTCGGTGACGGTCCACTCGATCTTGTTGGCCATGCCCATGACCGAGACGACCTCGGTGATCTGCGTGCCGACCTTGATCTCGTCGGCGGCCGGGAGCTCGGACTTCCAGCCCTGGTGGATGGTGAGCCAGTTCTCGTAGCCCGCGAGGTCGGCGAGTGCGGCGTACCCGGCGTCCGCGTCGACGGGGAGGGCCTGGGTGACGGAAACGCTTGCCATGATGATTCTCCTGAGTTGTTGGGGTTGGTCGAGCTCGTGGGGCCGCTCAGCGGGCCTTCTTGTACGCCGTGACGACGACTGCGCCGCCCAGGCCGATGTTGTGCTGCAGGGCGACGCCGCCCTGCTCCTTCGCGCGGTCGACCTGGCGCTTGTCCGCCCGCCCGCGCAGCTGCCAGGTGAGCTCGCTGCACTGGGCGAGACCGGTGGCGCCGAGGGGGTGACCCTTGGAGATGAGACCGCCGGACGGGTTGACGACCCAGCGGCCGCCGTACGTCGTGTCGTCGTTGTCGATGAGCTTGCCGGCCTCGCCGTCGGCGCACAGGCCGAGCGCCTCGTAGGTCAGCAGCTCGTTGGCCGAGAAGCAGTCGTGCAGCTCGATGACCGAGATGTCCTCGGGGGCGATGCCGGCCTGGGCGTAGACCTCCTTGGCCGCGCGGCGGGTCATCTCCTTGCCGACCAGCGACTGGGCGGACTTGTCGTCGAAGGTCGAGGTCATGTCGGTGACCATCGACTGGCCGATGATCTCGACCGCCTGGTCCCACAGGCCGTGCTCCTCGACGAACGCCTCGCTGGCGAGGATGACCGCGCCGGAGCCGTCGGAGGTGGGGGAGCACTGGAGCTTGGTCAGCGGGCCGTACACCTTGCGCGACCCGAGGACCTCCTCGAGCGTGTAGACGTCCTGGAACTGCGCGTACGGGTTGTTGACCGAGTGCTTGTGGTTCTTCACGCCGACCTTGGCGAACTGCTCGTCGGTCGTGCCGTACCTCTCCTGGTGCTCCTTGCCGGCCGCACCGAACATGTACGGCGCCGGCGGCATCGCGAACTCCTGCAGCTCCGCGAGCGCGAGCAGGTGCTTCATCATCGGCTGCTCGCGGTCGTCGTACGTCGAGCCGAGCGAGCCGGGCTGCATCTTCTCGAAGCCGAGGGCGAGGGTGCACTGCGCCAGGCCGCCGCGGATCGCCTGGGTGGCGAGGTACAGCGCGGTCGAGCCGGTCGAGCAGTTGTTGTTCACGTTGACGACCGGGATGCCGGTCAGGCCGAGCTCGTAGACGGCGCGCTGGCCGGAGGTCGACTCGCCGTAGACGTAGCCGACGTATGCCTGCTCGACGAGCTCGTAGGAGATGCCGGCGTCCTCGAGCGCCTTGGTGCCCGACTCGCGGGCCATGTCCGGGTAGTCCCATTCCTTCGCGCCGGGCTTCTCGAACTTCGTCATGCCGACGCCGACGACGTACACCTTGTTGCTGGCCATCGAATGAGCCCTTCGTTCTCGGGCAGTGCGCGACCTGGCGCCTACCCTGGACAGGTTGTCGACGGCAAACTACGGTGGACACCATGTCCAGTCAAGGATTTCGGGCTAGGGTTTCGCCGGTGACCCAGAGCACCGGAGCCGAGCGTGGCGTGGACGGACGCGACACGCGCTGGGCCGATCACCGACAGGCCCGCCGCGAGCGCCTACTGGCGACGGCGGTCGCGATGATCGACCGCGAGGGCGCGGGCGTCAGCGTGCCGGCCATCGCGGCCGAGGCAGGCATCCCGCGATCGGTGGTCTACAAGCTCTTCCGCGACCGCGAGGACCTCGACGACCAGATCCGCGCGCGCATCGTCGAGGACATGACCGAGACGATGGCGCCGACGCTCGTGGCCAGGGGGTCGATCCGCCAGATGGTGGGCCGAGGCGTCGACACGTACGTGACGTGGGTGCAGGCGCACAGCAATCTGCACCGCTTCCTCGGCACCGGCTCGGCAACCCGGCCCAGCGCGGGGACGAAGGTGATGACGCACGGCAAGACGGCCTTCGCCTCCGACCTCCAGGAGGTGATCGACGCACTGCTGCCCATGGTCGCCGCCGGGCGGCTCCCGCGAGGGGTGTCGGCCGATCTCGCCCACGGCCTGGTCGGGCTGACCGACGCCACGGTCAACCGGTGGCTGCTGGCGGCCCCGCGCTCGCGAAGCTCAGCCCGCAACCTCGGCCGGTTCCTCACCGACGCCGCGTGCGGGGCGATCTGCGCCACCGTCGAGCTCGCCGGCGGAGACCTCGACGTCGACGCGGACATCGCCCGCTGACAGCCGCTGCCGGGACGGCCGCTCCACGGATCTGCTCGCCCGGCCCACGCCACGCCGACGGCGGGTGACGCGATGCGGCATGCTCGGAGCATGGTCGACCCCGCTGACTGGCTGCTGACCCGTGCCGAGCGCGCGAATCCCGACACCCGCATCGACGACCGACACGACGGTGAGCGGGCGTGGTCGGAGGGCAACCTGGTCCGCCCGCTGATCCACGGGGCGGCGTACTTCAAGGCCCTGTACGACGCCCTCGAGGCGACCGAGGAGGGCGACCTCGTGCTTCTCACCGACTGGCAGGGCGACGCCGACGAGCGGCTGACCGGCGAGCCGGGCAGCGAGGTGGTCGAGGTGCTGGGCCGCGCCCACGAGCGGGGCGTCGCCGTCCACGGGCTGGTGTGGCGCTCCCACTTCGACCAGACCGGCTTCTTCGCCAAGGAGAACCGCCATCTGGGCGAGCAGCTGCAGCAGCGCGGCGCCGAGGTGCTGCTCGACATGCGGGTGCGGGCCGGCGGCTCCCACCACCAGAAGTTCCTCGTCATCCGGCACCACGAGGACCCGAGCCGTGACGTGGCCTTCGTGGGCGGCATCGACCTCGCGCACAACCGTCGCGACGACGCCGACCACCACGGCGATCCGCAGCCCCAGCCCCTCACCAAGGAGTACGGCGACAACCCGCCCTGGCACGACGTGCAGGTCGCCATCCAGGGGCCGGCCGTCCACGACGTCGAGACCGTCTTCCGAGAGCGGTGGGATGATCCGGCGCCGCTGTCGCGCGCGCCGTGGCGCCGGCTCGCCGACCGGCTGCGCGGCCTGGACGAGTCGCCGGACGGGCTGCCGGACCAGCTGCCGCCGCCACCGCCCGCGGGCGAGCACGTCGTCCAGCTGCTGCGGACCTATCCCGACCTGAGGTTCGGCGCCGACTACCCGTTCGCCAACGGCGGCGAGCGCAGCGTCGCCCGGGGCTACGACAAGGCGCTGCGGCGGGCCGAGCGGCTGGTCTACATCGAGGACCAGTACTTCTGGGGACGCGACGTGGGCGACCTCTTCGTCGAGCGGTTGCGCGACCAGCCCGAGCTGCGGGTCGTGCTCGTCATCCCGCTGGTGCCCGATCTGGACGGCCCGAACCGCGTCGCGCAGCTCCTCGGCCGACGCCGGGCCCTGCGACGGATGATGGAGGTCGCACCGGACCGGGTGGCGGCGTACGGGCTGGAGAACCACGCGGGCACCCCCGTGTACGTCCACGCCAAGGTCTGCATCGTCGACGACACCTGGGCGAGCACCGGCTCGGACAACTTCAGCCGCCGCTCGTGGACCCACGACTCCGAGCTGACCGCCGTCGTGCTCGACGCGGCCTACGCGCGCGACCTGCGGCTCACGCTCGCAGCCGAGCACCTCGACCGCCTGGACGGGGTGGCCGCGGACGGGCTCGAGCAGACGATGGCCGACTGTGTCGAGCCGGTCGACCTCTTCGAGGCGTACGCCGCCCACGCTGCCCGGCTCGACGACTGGCACGACGGCGGCCGTCGGGGCGAGCGACCGCCCGGACGCCTGCGCCGGCTCCGGCTGCCCGACCTCACCCAGCGCCAGCGGAAGTGGGCGGCGGTGCCGCTCGACCTGCTGCACGACCCTGACGGCCGGCCCCCGGGGCTCCGCAAGCGCAGCCGCTACTGATCGCGGCTCCCGCTATCGCGACGGGTGACGTGCCCACGCGAAGCAGAACAGGCCGTAGCAGGCGAGACCGATCGCGACGGCGATCAGCAGGACCGGCCCGAACGGCTGCTCCTTCAGCGTCAGCAGCGCGGAGTCCAGCCCACCGGACTTCTGGGGCCGGTGCGTCACGCCCGCGAGCGCGACGAGGAAGCCCGCGAGCGCGATGACGGCGCCCTTCGCGGTGTACCCCACCTGGCCGAAGGCGAGGTAGGCCCGTCCGGAATCACCCCGTCTTCCCTCCGCCGACAGCTTCTTGCGGAAGTCGCCGGAGATGCCGCGGTAGGCATGCAGGACGCCGAAGACGAGGATCGCGACGCCGACCAGCGCGACCAGCCAGCGGCCGCCGGTCATGTCCATCACCCGCGCTGACAGCGTCCGCTGCCCGTTGTGCCCCGAGCTGCCGCCGGACGCAGCGATGTTCACCGCGGAGACTCCGATCGAGGCGTAGATGACGGCCTTGCCCCAGGCGCCGAGGCGGTGCTTCCAGCGGTCGCCGCCGTCCTCGTTGCGGAAGCCGACACAGCCCTGCACGGCACGCTGCAGGCTGAACCCGAGCATCCCGACCGCCATCACCCAGACGAGCACGTGCCCCATCGGCTGTGCGGCGAGCTGCTGCAGCGCACCCTGGCTGGAGGGGTCGCGGTGCTGGTGCCCGAGCGCGAGCTGCACGGTCACCCAGGCGACGAGGAGGTGGAGGACGCCGTACGCCACCAACCCGAGCCGGGCGGACATCTGGAGGCCTTGATCGGTCCTACGGCGCGCGCTGGTCACGACCGGAAACTACTCCGCTCCCGGCAGCGCCGCGGGGATCCTCGTCATGGTCCCGGCGGTGAGGTCCGCCGCGAGCACGGCGTGACCGGGCGGTAGGTTCCGCTCGTGGCAATTCCCGCCGACCTGCGCCTGGAGGCGCTGACCGCACCGCTCGACCGGACCGCCGCGGAGACGCGGTGGCGCACCTACCTCGAGGCGCACCCCGAGAGCGCCCATCGTGACGACAACCGCAACTACGGTGTCCTGATCTTCCTGATCGCGCTCGTGGGGCTCCTCGCGGTCGTGCTCCTCGCCGTGGTCGTCGAGGACCTCCGGAGCTCGAGCCTGGCGACCCCGGTGGTCTCGGCGATCGGTCCCTTCTGCGGAGCGGTCTTTATGCTGCTGCTGGTGTGGCTCTTCGCCCGGAGCCTCGTGCGCACCCGCACGCGTCGCATGACGGCGGAGGTCCACTCGCGGTTGAGCCGCCTCGCGACCGACAACGAGCTGGACTACCGCTCC